>NZ_CP024627.1:2400000-2701570 GCF_024449095.1 Vibrio coralliilyticus | reverse complement strand
TACCTCAATCTTCATTCCCTCATACCGAAGGAGTCGAGGGTATTGAGTGGCCTGTAGGCCTTAGGCAAGTTAAGAAAACACCTTTACGTTAAATTTGGCAATTAGCTTTCTCGTTAAAAACGTTAAAAAGTACCCAAACGACGTTAATAACGTTGATTCGTCCTTTTTTTAGTCTGTTGTTGACGTATTGTTAAATTTGAGTTCACTCGCACTATTCACTGATCTTAAAATTATATGTGAGTGCTCACTAACTTATTGTGGTTTTGTTTTTAAGGTCTGTCTTTGATTTGGTTTGTATGTGAGATCATTATCACTAGTGTTGGGGAGGGTTAATTTATAGTGAAAAATTAATTCTGCCGTCTTGTTGTGATTATGTTCGCAAACTGAATTCTTTTCTTTAAATCCTGGTGAAGTAACGGCCCTTTTCTCTATTAAGTTGATTTGAATTGTCGGTCTTTGCTAGGGGAATATGAGTTGTTTTATGTTGTGTAAAAACTCTTTAACTCCCTTTTGGGCTCAGTGGCCGACGTGCGTAAGGTGTATGCCGATAGCTTGGTTTAGGCAATAAAAAAGCCCGTTTCCGGGCTTAATCAATAGACTGGGTTGTTTAGCTGGTGAGAAGGTGTTGAAGCTTGTCACGAAGGTTTTCAATATGGGTTCGCTCAGGGCTCATCTCTTTACAGTGTTCCAAAATGTACTCTAATGAGCTCAACACGGTTCGCCAGCGAGGTGTTTTAGGCAACGTCTCGACTCGTAGATATTTATCTAGAGTTCGAGTTTGTAATGTACTGCGGTCAAGGTACACTCGCCACAAACCACTTTGCTCTGCAAATGCAAACTTACTTTGGCCCGTGACACTTTCCCAGTAATTCAGGGCACTTGTCATGGAATCGACCAATACTTCACGCATAATTTCCTGTTTGGACTTATTATCCGTTGTGACGCGGTCGGCCAAGCGTGTGAACTCACCTCCGAGTTCTTTTAATTCCTGAAGTTTGGCTTTGTCGCCTTCGAAGGCATAGCTGGAAAGCGCTTCAATGGCTGTTTCAAGATTGGTAATGCGTGCTGCATTCACACCACCACCGACATCGAAAATATACATGGATTTCAGCCCAGATCCCTCGGGAAGCTTTAGAATATCCGCAGATAAATGCTGACGAACATCTTCCACGTATATATCAATGACTCCACAATAATGCGGCTGTTCTACATTAAGGTATTTGGGTGCGATAAGTTCATCGGCGCTGGAGCGTCTAAGCTGCTCGGTTGTGCGCTTAAATAGTCTTGAGGCCGCGTCATTGGTGAAACGGACTTTATTATCATCACGCACACAGATAATAGCTTCTGGGGCAGACTCTAACTGTTCTAGTAATCGTCCTTGGGTTTCCAGCAGGCTAGCTTCAACCATGGCGCGCTGTTTAAGCTCATTTTGTAATTGTTGATTTTCAATTCTGCGCTGCTCCGCCTTACTGGCGGTTAAGTGTGCGGTTATTCGAGCGGCGAGTTCCTGTTTATTGAATGGCTTTGATAAGTAATCGTTCGCTCCGGCTTCAAAACCACGTACACGATCGTCAGGCTGATTTAATGCAGTCAGCATAATGACAGGTAATTGAGCGTGGTCGTAATCTTGTCGAAGCGTTTCGCACACTTGATAGCCGCTCATACCCGGCATCATGATATCGAGCAATAAAAGTTCGGGCTTCTCTTCTCGAACTGAGCCAATCGCTTCTTCCCCATTGTTAGCCGTACGTACTCGGTAACCTTCTAAACGGAGGAAGCTGTCTAACACACGTAGGTTGACCGGTTCGTCATCCACAATCAATAACAATGGCCCTTCGGGGTTTTCAGGCAAATTTGAACTCTCTATGAGTTCAAGATTATTGCTCTCCGGTGCAACGAAGTGAGCGTTCTCAATATCGTTGATTTGAGCGATCTGCTCTACTGATGCGATTGGTAGAGTGAAGCTGAAAGTGGTGCCGACCATTGGCTGGCTGCTCACATAGAGCGTACCTTGCATCAAATCAATTAACTGTCGGCTAATGGATAGGCCTAACCCTGCCCCTTGTCGATAGCGGCTGCTGTCGCTACCCGCTTGAATGAGTGGCTCAAAGATATGTTCCAGTTGATCGGCTGGTATACCTTGGCCAGTATCGACAACTTGTACGCGGATATTATCATCAACCTGAGTGGCAGATATGACGATTTTGCCTTCACTGGTGTACTTAATGGCATTGCCAACCAAGTTATACAGTACCTGCTCAAGACGTTGTGGATCCGCACTGACCCAAAGAGGATCGGTAGGAACTTGGTTGATAATGCGAATTGGCTTGTTACCGACAAGGTGAGAAGACAGCTCCAAAACCAATCGTGTTGCGCCAGAAATGTCCACTGCGCGGGTTTCGATATCCAGATTACCATAACGCATTTTGTGATAATCAAGTAAATCATCGACTAAGGTTGCCAGCCTTTGACCACTACTGATGATGATATCAAGTTGATATTTGTGGCTGGCGGTGATGGGGCCATTCGCACCTGAAATCAGGGCTTCGGCAATCCCAACCATGCCATGCAAAGGCGTGCGTAATTCATGGGAAGTTGTGGCAAGAAACTCGTCTTTGAGTTTGTTGGCTAGCTGTAATTCATCATTTTGCTTCTGAATCAGTTTTAGATTGCTTTCCAGTTCTTCATTTTGCTGTTTGATGAGCTGCATTTTGTCACGGATGGAGCGTTGCATACGTTCAAAGCTCACCGCGAGACGACCAATTTCATCTTTACGCTCAGTATTGATGATATCGGTGTCAAGGTCGCCAGCTGAGACTTTCTCTGCAGCCCAAGTCAACTTAAGAAGCGGTGCGGTAATAAAGTTGGATAAGTAATGCGATGCCGCGACTACCAGTACAATTGCACATAACATGGCGAAGATGAAGAGGGTTTCGAGCTGATTCACTCGAGCAAAGGCTTCTTTTTCTGGAACTTCAACCACAATTGCCCATTCTACACCTTTGAAAGATATCGGGCTGTAAGCGGCAATAGTCGCTTCTCCAACTGTATTGATGTAAGTACCTACTTCCGTTCTTCCTGATAGCGCTAAGTCTACGACTTCGCGACTTTTGTCGATGTCTTCTTGCTCATAAGCCATGGTGCGTGAACGATGGTCGGCACCTACCAACAAGGTTTTCATAGCTGAAGCATTGTTGGTATCAGCGATCAGCTTAGTGATGCCATTATTCGGTAAGCGGAACATGGCATAGCTATGGAGGTAACCTTGCTGAATTATGGGCGCACCTAGCCAAGCAACGGGTTTCCCTTTATCCATTTCAAAATCAGAAATGATAACAGGGGTATAATCTTCATTGGTCTTACGCTTTTCGGTGACTTGAGTTTTGAGCTTATGGAAAGTTTTGCCTAGGTTGCTATCGCGGAAACGACCAGTGAGGAGGTTAGTACCGTAGTTATCGTGTTTGTAGATCGAATAGGTGACATTACCTTCTAAATCAACTAGGAGGACGTCGTCAAAGTCAGAGCGTTTGAGAAGCTCTAGGTAAGCACGATGGTAGCGTTTATGCAGTAGGCGGTAGCGTTCAGTACCACTATAAACCTTAGACTGAGGAAGAATGGATGTTTTTATTTGATCGCCTGAACCTTGAATATAACGTCGTTGGGCGTAGTCACGTGCTTGTTCAATATCTAACCCTAAGCTACGAAAAGCATTGACCAATCCATAAAAGCGTCCACCGCTCGCATAAGCCAATTCTGAACGAACGAACCCCATGACTTCAGATTCTTTTGCATACATATAATCGACGACTTGTTGCTGTTTGCTGTCGCGTACTGAGAGCAAGTGCGAAGTGCTTTGTTCTTGCAGATCTTTGGTGTGAGATTGTAAAAAGAAGATAGCGATAATGGTGAGAGGGGTAATGCTGAGCACCAAAAACGCTAGCATCAAAGTATGTTGCAGGCGCTTGAATTTTTGTTT
Source organism: Vibrio coralliilyticus (assembly GCF_024449095.1). Taxonomy (NCBI): domain Bacteria; kingdom Pseudomonadati; phylum Pseudomonadota; class Gammaproteobacteria; order Vibrionales; family Vibrionaceae; genus Vibrio; species Vibrio coralinecrosis. Next base: position 2,697,594 of record NZ_CP024627.1, on the reverse strand, counting down.
TCGATACAACTTAAACATGAGCTAACGAGACTTTCCGTAATCAAGATAGGCATACAATGCCCAAGTAAAATGTCACTTTCCTAGAATGACAAAATTAACGAGTTTTTTTACTTTGACAAGTAAGTCTGATTTAAAGCGTGGAGGGATGCGCAAATTTAGCGTAGCGGGGTGAGATAAGCCCGATATACAGGTTTGAATCGGGCTAGCTAGTTATTTCTTCGCGTAATAAATCGCGAATTTATTGGTCTTATTTAGCGTCTCGCAATTACCAAACGCTTGTTGAATAATGGGTGGGTATTTGAGGAAACTATTCGCCACAATCAGTAACTGCCCCTGTGTATTCAGGTACTTTGGTGCATCAGCTAACAAGGTTTCTGTCGCACTGTAACTGGTATCTAGACCTGCATGGAAAGGAGGGTTGCTGATAATGAAGTGGTAATCATTGCTGGTGCCAGAGTAAATATCAGAGGCAAATACGCAACCTTTCAATCCGTTTGCTTCTAAAGTGGCTTTGCTTGATTCGACCGCCAGTGCGCTGATGTCACACATTTCCAGTTCGATGTCTGAATTGATTGTGGCCATGACTGAGCCAATCACACCGGCTCCACAGCCAAAGTCGAGTACTTTCCCGGTCAAGGATGGCAGTGTATCAAGGAGCAGTTTACTGCCCACATCAAACTGACCGTGGCTGAATACCCCAGGTAGGCTTTTTACTGTCAAGTCGTGGCCTTGGTAGCTGACTTGATACTGCTTAAACCAGTCTTTGAGGTTAAACTGGGCGGGCTGTTCAAGGCATTGCCCCCAGTAAAAAGAGCATCGCCTTGCTGAGTCAAACTTATTAATTGGGCCATAAGCTTTAAACATCTTTTCAATGCTTTTTACCCCTGAACGGTTTTCGCCGACGACCACAATTTCCGTGCCTGGACCTAGCTTGGCGAATAGCATTGCCAGCAAAAACTCCGCTTCTGCTTTCGCTTTTGGCCAGTAAAGTAAGATCATATCTGCTTGAGTTGGCTGATCAAATTCAGCACCAAATACAGTCGTGAGCTGGGTGTAGGATTCTAGCTGACGGTAGTAACCATAGTGAGTTGTGAACACAGTAACGGATTCACAATGTTTGGTCAGTTCAACCGGAAATAGATCTTCTGATTCTCCGGCGACGAGAACATGCTTGCCTGCAAAGTAGGCGAGCTGTCGTTGTGCGATTTGGCTTGGGGCAATGTAAGCAGACATAGTGAACTCTGACAGAAAAAGACGGGGGATTTTCGCATAATCCCCCACATTCTTGAAGTTTTCCTGTTTCCTAGATCTTAGTTCTGATCTTGTTCATCAAGGAAGTCTTTAAACTCTTCCTCATAAATATTAAATAGCACCATAGTAATGGCGAAAATCAGTGGGCCGTAGATAAGGCCAATTAAACCGAATAAATGAAGACCACCTAACAAAGAAAAGAAGATCATTAAGGTGTTCATGCCTGCACTGCCTTGCATGAGTAATGGTCTTAGCAGATTATCGATTGAACCAACAACCGCCACACTCCAAATAGTGAGGAATATTGCCCAGGTGGTGTCTCCGGTCAGAAATAGGTAAGCCGCGGCCGGAATCCAAATTAAGGCTGTCCCTACAACCGGTATAAAAGAAGCAAAACCCATCATCGTACCCCAGAATAAACCGGGAAAGCCTGCGAGCCACATACCGATACCCCCAGCGACCCCCTGTGCAATCGCTGTGAGAAAAGATCCCATTACCGCGGATTTTGAAACTTGTTCAACTTCATCCAGCAGCTTGTCTTCTTGGCTGCGCGAGAGTGGCAAAATATGGCGAATCGCCGCGATGATTTTGTCGTGATCGCGAAGTAAGAAGAATAAAACAAATAACATCAGGAAAAAGTTGAGTAGGAAGTTAGTCGCATCTCCCAGTATTTTGGCACTGATACCGACAAGGTTAGAGCCAAATGACGTTGCAAATTGGGCGACTTTCTGGCCGATTTCTTGAGGTTGAACTTCATCAAAAGGTAAGTAGGTGTTGATGAGTGACAAACCTTTAATGACCCAAGGATGTTCAAATAACGCTTGGATACCACCATGAGTTACCCATTGATAGACATTTTGCGAAAAGGAGGAGCCTTGTTGAACGATCGCGGCAAAAACAAACAGTAAAGGCAGTACTATGATGACAGTGAGTAAGGTACAGGATAGTAGTGAAGCGAGGTTTCTGTAATTTGGCATCCGGTTCTCAATCCATTCATGAATCGGAAACATGAGCAGTGAGATGATAAACGCCATCACAATTGAGTTGATGTAAGGTTCAACTAATAAGAAACATGCAAGGCCAGCAGCAAGCAGGGCAATAATCAACACTCTATGACTGGAAGTTATTTTGAGTTTTTCTGACACGTTAGTTGTCCAATGATTCGTCGCGATAGAAGTATAATGGCCGCAAAACACTGCGTCTTCAATGTAAAATCAAAATGTTATCAGCGGAGGGTAAAAATTATGGGCTGTTGTAACGATAAAAAAGCTTGTGGCGGGAGTACAAAGCAGAAGCGGAAGATACCATGGTTTTCTGTGATTATGATTTCTCTCTTAGTGTTAGTGATCGTGAACTGGCAATAAAAAGGCTGCAATTGCAGCCTTTTTGTCAGTTAAAAGAGGTTATTACGCCTCTTTAGCCAGAATGGCAAGACAGCGATCGGCCGCTTCTAAAGTTGCGTCAATCTCTTTACTGCCGTGTGCTAATGAAGTAAAACTCGCTTCAAATGCAGACGGTGCTAAATAAACCCCGTGTTCTAGCATTAGGTGGAAGAAGCGCTTAAAGCGTTCGATATCACACTTAGTCACGTCTTCGTAGCAAGTTATTTCTTGTTGGTCAGTAAAGAAGAAACCAAACATACCGCCAACTTGGTTAACCACCATTGGAATCCCGTGCTGTTCCGCTAGAGCTTTAAAACCTTCAGCCAGTTGTTTGGTTTTTGAAGCAAGGCGCTTTTCGTTACCTTCCTCTTTAAGTAAGCTCAGACAAGCGTAACCCGCAGCCATCGCTACCGGGTTGCCTGACAAGGTACCTGCCTGATAAACCGGGCCTGTTGGCGCAATGTATTGCATCACGTCTTTACGGCCACCAAAGGCCCCCACAGGCATACCGCCACCGATAACTTTACCAAGCGTGGTGATATCTGGCTTAATGTTGTAATGACCTTGAGCACCTCCTAAGGCGACACGGAAACCTGTCATAACTTCATCAAAGATCAGCAGTGCGCCTTCTTCATCACAGATTTGACGCAGACCTTCGTGGAAACCTGCGACTGGTGGGATACAGTTCATATTGCCCGCGACGGGTTCAACGATGATACAAGCGATCTCGCCTTTATTGGCAGCAAAAAGCTCGCGAACCGAATCCAAGTCATTAAACGTGGCTGTGAGCGTGTGCTTTGCAAAATCCGCAGGAACACCTGGTGAGCTTGGTTGACCAAGTGTTAATGCGCCAGAACCTGCTTTAACCAACAAACTGTCGGCATGGCCATGGTAGCAGCCTTCGAACTTGATGATTTTATCGCGACCGGTGAAGCCACGTGCAAGGCGGATGGCACTCATTGTGGCTTCTGTACCTGAACTCACCATGCGGACTTGTTCCATGGATGGTACCAGCTCAGAAACCAGCTCTGCCATTTGGATTTCCATTTCAGTCGGCGCACCAAAGCTTAGACCACGCTGCGCGGCTTCAATCACGGCTTCGCGGATGACTGCATGGTTGTGGCCAAGGATCATCGGGCCCCAAGAACCAACATAATCAATGTAAGCTTTACCATCAGCATCGAAAATTAACGGGCCATCTGCACGTTCTACAAAGATAGGTGCACCGCCAACGCCGTTGAAAGCACGTACTGGAGAATTAACGCCACCAGGAATGGTTTGTTGTGCTTTTTCGTAAAGCTCTGCTGATTTGGTCATGGATATATCCTCTTCTGATTGCTCGGACCAATTTGGCTGGCATTGTACCTGCCGATTCCGGTTCAAGAAAACGCTTTGCGCCACATTATGGGCAGTTTTCCATCAGGAAGGCGGTGTTTTTGTGAAAAAAAGCCGTCAGAGGTGGCGAATACTTGAACGGATAACTCAGGTATTAGATAATGACTCGATTATACAAAGATGATTTATCCAATCCTGCTAATAGCGATTGGATTTACACGAGTGAGAGAGGTCATCGTGAGCGAATTAAATATCCCACTAACATTTTCAGATGCAGCGGCACAACGTGTTGGTGCGCTCATTGCTGAAGAAGAAAACCCGAACCTAAAGCTACGTGTTTATATCACGGGTGGTGGTTGTAGTGGTTTCCAGTACGGTTTCACCTTTGATGAAAACGTTAATGATGGTGATACAACCATTGTTAATAGCGGTGTGACACTCGTCGTTGACCCGATGAGTTTACAGTACCTAGTCGGTGGTCAGGTTGATTATACTGAGGGTTTGGAAGGTTCTCGTTTCTTCGTCAATAACCCCAATGCCACGACAACGTGCGGATGTGGCGCTTCATTTAGCGTCTAACGTAAAAGTCTAATTTGAAGAGCCGCGCTAAGTCGCGGCTTTTTAGTCTCTGCATATTCTATGCAACTAGGTCAGAACTGAGACCTCGGCTAGATTACTGTCCAACTGTATTTTATTTTTTATTGGTTAATTAATATCCTGAGCTTATTAAAGTTGGTGCTTTTACTCAGCAAAGGATTGTTATGGGCAGATTCTCACTTCTCCGCTTTCTCGCGGTCAGACCTTATATAGTGTCACTATTTATCATTCTACTTCTGTCTATTTGGCTCGGGCTAGGAACACTCAAAGCCGATGATGGTCACGCAAATCATCAGGAAGAGGGAGTACCGCTTGCCAAAGTCGCTTTCCAAAACTTTACAGCTCAAAACACCCACAAATCGATTGATTTATATGGTCGAACAGCACCAGATAAGCAAGCCCAACTGGGGGCTGAAATTGCAGGGAAAATTATTGAAATCAAAGTGCGCAAAGGCTCCAGTGTTAAACAAGGCCAAGTGATTGCTTTAATTGATAAAGGTGATCTCGAGATTCAACTTGAGCGAGCAAAAGCCATGCTTAAAGTGCGTGAGAAAGAGTACAAAGCGGCTCAATCATTGAAAAATAAAGGTTTGCAAGGTGAAGTCGCGTTTAGTAATGCCGAGGCTGCCTTGGTTGAAGCTCGAGCCATGGTGAGTAATGCGAACATCGCATTGAGAAATACAGTGGTGACAGCTCCGTTTAGTGGCATTGTCGATAGTTTATCGATTGAATTAGGTGACTTTGTTGGGGTTGGCGATCCAGTGGCGACATTGATCGACCTTAGCAAAATTGTTATTGAAGCGGATGTCAGCGAGCGCCACATTCAAGACTTGACCCTTAACCAATCAGCATCAGTCAGTTTTATTGGTGATGAAACGCTGGAGGGAAAAGTACGTTACATTTCACGGGTATCTTCTCCTTCTACTAATACTTTCCCGATTGAAATCGTGTTACCCAACCCACAGCAGCAGATTCCCGCAGGGATTAGTGCCGAGGTTGAGCTGAGTCTGAAACAGCAACTGGCGGTGAAAGTGACCCCTGCGATGTTGGCACTGGATGATTCGGGCAACCTAGGAGTCAAAACATTAGTGGATAAACGCGTTCATTTTGTTCCGATTCAGCTAGTCAAGGCCGAGCAGGATGGTGTGTGGCTGACAGGCTTGGGTGAGCAGGTCAGTATTATCACCACAGGGCAAGGCTTTGTGCGAGATGGCGATCGAGTTATCGCTGTCGAACAGTAATAATAAGGAGTCATTATGTACGCCTTAATTGATGCGGCCTTATCCCGTACTCGAACCATGCTAGTGCTGCTCGTTTTCGTCCTGATCGCTGGCGTTATGACTTACCTGACGGTACCGAAAGAGTCCAGCCCGGATATTACCATTCCAATAATCTATGTCTCCGTGGGGCATCAGGGAATTTCGCCGACCGATGCCGAGCGTCTCTTGGTTCGTCCGATTGAACAGGAGTTACGTTCAATTGAAGGGGTTAAGGAAATGACCTCAACCGCTTCAGAAGGGCATGCTTCCGTGCAGTTAGAGTTCAGCGTCGGTGTGGATCTGAATAAAGCCATGGCGGATGTACGAGAAGCGGTTGATTTAGCAAAACCAAAACTACCGGAAGACAGTGATGAACCGACGGTCAATGAGGTGACGTTTGCTTCAGAAGAGCCAGCGCTAACGGTGGTTTTGTACGGTACCGTACCTGAGCGCACCATAGTGCAAATTGCCCGTCAACTCAGAGATAAGCTGGAGAGTTTTCGTCAGATCTTAGAAGTCGAGATCGCTGGTGACAGAGAAGACATAGTCGAGATCGTTGTTGACCCTTTATTGATGGAAAGCTACGGATTAGACCAAGCGGATATCTATAACTTGATTGCTCTTAACAACCGAGTTGTAGCGGCAGGATTTGTTGATACCGGTTATGGCCGCTTTTCGGTGAAAGTCCCCTCCGTATTCGACTCGTTAAAAGATGTTCTTGAGTTGCCAGTTAAGGTTGATGGGAAACAAGTGATCACTTTCGGTGATGTCGCAACAGTGCGCAGAGCGTTTCGCGATCCTGAAAGCTACGCGCGTCTTGACGGTAAATCGGCGATTGTTTTGGATGTGAAAAAGCGCGCCGGTGAAAATATCATTGAGACTGTCGCTTTGCTCAAGAAGGTGATGGAGGAAGGACAAAAACGCGCAGACTGGCCGAATAATTTGCAGGTCAAATACACTTGGGATCAGTCTAAAGACGTCAAAATGATGCTCAATGATCTGCAAAACAATATTTTGTCAGCGATCATTCTAGTTGTTGTGGTGATCATCGCAATCTTAGGTGTCCGAACGGCCTTATTGGTGGGCGTCTCCATTCCTGGTTCTTTTCTCACGGGGCTATTGGTGCTTTCTGTATTTGGCCTGACGGTTAATATCGTAGTGCTGTTCTCTCTGATAATGGCGGTCGGTATGCTGGTGGACGGGGCAATTGTGGTGACAGAGTTTGCGGATCGGCGCATGCAAGAAGGCACGCCGCGTCGAGATGCATATCGGGATGCTGCTAAACGCATGGCATGGCCTATTACCGCGTCTACTGCGACAACTTTAGCGGCATTTGCGCCGCTATTGTTCTGGCCAGATATTACTGGCGAGTTTATGAAATACCTGCCTTTGACACTGATTGCGACATTGGCTGCGTCATTGGCGATGGCATTGTTGTTTGTTCCTGTACTAGGCGGTTTGATTGGTAAGCCACAACATGTGACTAAACAGCAACGTGAGAAAATGGTCGCTCTGCACGACGGCGACTTTTCCAAGGCCACCGGGCTCACCAAGCTGTATTATGAAACGCTTAAACTGGCTTTACGCCACCCGCTCAAAATTCTATTAAGTGCGATTTTACTTGCTGTGGGAGTTGGTTTCACCTATGCCAAAGCGGGCTTAGGCGCGGAGTTCTTCCCTGAAGTGGACCCACCATTTTTTACTGTAAAAGTGCGTTCTTATGGCGATCTGTCGATAAACGAGAAAGACGTCATCATGCGTGATATCGAGGCAGTAATGCTTGGTCATGACGAATTTGAAAGCGTTTATACCAAAACGGGTGGGGATGATGAAATCGGGCAGATTCAGATCACGCCAGTGGATTGGCAATATCGCCGTAAAGTGAAGACCATTATTGATGAACTAAAGCAAGCAACCGACCAATATGCTGGGGTAGAAATCGAGTACAAGTTCCCAGATGCCGGGCCGCCTGTGGAGCATGATCTGGTTATTGAAATGTCGACACGTATTCCTGGAGAACTAGATCGCGCGGCTAAAATGGTTCGTCATTGGGCAGATGCGTACCCTGCTTTCACCAATATTAGTGATACATCGAGTAAAGAGGGGATTGACTGGCAGATAGATATTCGCCGAGATGACGCGTCCCGATTCCTAGCTGATGCCACCTTAGTTGGTAACACGGTTCAGTTTGTCACCAATGGACTTAAGCTGGGGGATTACTTGCCAGATGATGCCACGGAAGAGGTCGATATTCTGGTGCGTTACCCAGAAGATAAGCGTGATATTGGCCGTTTCGATCAGCTTAAAGTCAAAACAGCAGCGGGTATGGTACCCATCACCAACTTTGCCAGCATCATTCCAGATCATAAGCAGGATACTATTCGTCGTATAGACGGGCATAGAGTGATCAATATTTTTGCCGACATGAAAGAAGGTTACAACTTAGCGTTGGAACTACCGAAAATCGAAAAGGCCTTGGCTGAAATGGATTTACCTGAGGGTGTAGAGTTTAAGATCCGCGGTCAGAATGAAGAGCAAGAGAACTCTTCAGCTTTCTTACAAAAAGCATTTTTGGTTGCACTCGTAGTGATGGCACTGATATTGATCACTCAATTTAATAGTTTTTATCAGGCATTTTTGATCCTCAGTGCAGTGCTATTCTCTACTGTTGGTGTGTTTGTCGGCCTACTTATTTTTCAAAAGCCGTTTGGTGTCATTATGTCGGGGATAGGTGTGATTGCTCTGGCGGGTATCGTCGTGAATAACAACATTGTTTTGATTGATACCTACAATCAGCTTCTTAAGAGAGGTTTGGATAAACGAGATGCAATTTTAAGGACTGGAGTACAGCGCTTACGTCCTGTTTTGTTAACGACAGTGACGACCATTCTTGGTCTTTTGCCAATGGTGCTAGAAATGAATATCGACCTGATTAATCAGAAAATCGAATTTGGTGCTCCAAGTACCCAGTGGTGGTCGCAATTGGCGACTGCCGTTGCAGGAGGACTAGCGTTTGCAACGGTACTAACGCTGGTATTGACGCCCTGCTTACTCATGCTTGGACGACAGCATAAGGTCGAGGAAAGTGCAAATATTGTCCTAGAAGAGTAGCTCTGCTTCGTAAGGCTAAATGGAAAATGTCCCTTGAACACCAACTCGGGGTTCAAGGGACATACTATCAGCGCTTTAGTTAGTGACTAATTAGAAGTCGTAACGTAGACCTAGAGCAATTTCGTCTTCTGATTGGATCTTAGTTGCGTTACCAACTGTAGTGTCAACAGAGCCGATCTTGTCGCCTTCACTGATTAGGTTAAAGTTGTAAGAAACGTAACCACGGAAATTAGGCTTAAAGTAGTAGGTTGCATCGATTGCTACATTGTCAGCAGAAGTCTCGTTGTTAGTTTCTGCGTTGTTGTAGGTAGTCGAGAATACAGTCTGACCCATAGTATAAGCCGCTGCAAGTTCGTACCCCGTGTAGTCAACAGTGCTCTTTGAGTTAGAAAGCTGCTTTTCACCGTCAGTGTAGATACCAGCAAAGTAAAGGTCATTGATTGAGTATGACGCAGTACCCATGTACTCGTTAGCTTCGTCTTGAGCTGCGTAACCAGCACCTAGCTTAACGCCAGTTTCACCGATTGCGTAGATTGCTGATAGAGAGTAGCCATCTGCATCGTTATCTGTGTATGAACCAGGGTTTGTTGTGTCTTCTGTGCGGTCAGCAAAACGGTAGCTTGCTTTTAGACCTAGGTCAGCAAATTGGCCTTTGTAAGAGATCATATTGTCTGAACGATCAGCTACAGCTAGTTTGTCTGCTGCAGAGTTACCGTGGTAAGCCATGATATCGGTAAAGTCTGTTAACACGCCTAGGGCACCTTCGTTTTTACCGTAAGTCACCTCACCGAACTTACCACCAAGTCCACCATACAGGTAACGGTTTGTTAGAGTGTCCGTGCTGCTGTCTGTAGCGCCACCATTTTCGTTCGTAGTGAACTCACCTTCGTAGAAGCCGACACCGTATAGGCTGTCAGTGATCTGAGCTGTACCAAGGAAGTTTAGGCGTACGCGAGAGTTATCTTCAGCTTTGCCATCTTTTAGCGATAGGCGAGCTTCAGCACGACCACCCATTTCGATAGTGTTACCGTCTTGGTTGTAGATTTCCGCTGCGTTTGCGCCAGTTGCCACTGCTGCTGCAGAAACTGCTAGAGCGATCAGAGTTTTGTTCATCTTATAAGTCCTAATTTACTGTCCATAAATAGTTTGGAGAAAATGTTTAACGTTGTTGTTCGTTTCACTTTTTCCTTTCTTCCGTTCTATAGCCCAAGTGCACAGTGGAATAAGAAACACAACACACATTGAGTGCCATAGAGCATTTGGTGTGCATTGTTGTACCGTCAAAGTTCCTTGATGAGTTAGTAAAATGATATAAATTGGGCTAATGAACAGTGTTTTATTTAATGTAAAAAATGCTCAAGTTATTGTATTTTAATTATTATTTTTGGTTTCTTATCGCTTCTTTATATATCTGTTATTTAGATTTTTTTATTCAATAGTTGAACTATAAAAAGAATTTTGCGGAGCTATTTAGCTGATTGAATTATCATATTGAAGACGTAAAAGTTATGAGTATTGAATTCAGATGATTTAGTCGTTAACTTTGTTTACACTAAAGGAAATTGATTAGTTAACCCACTACCTAATCCACAGGATTAGGTAGTTTTGTTTTGTCCAAAGATAGCTTTGGCAATGAGGTAAACAATGGAAAAAGTCCCAATGACAGTGCGCGGTGAACAAAAGCTGCGCGAAGAATTAGACCGACTACTAAAGCTTCGTCCACAGATTTCTGAAGCTATTGCAGAAGCGCGTGAACTCGGTGACCTGAAAGAAAATGCGGAGTACCATGCAGCCCGTGAAGAGCAGGGGATCTGCGAAGCACAAATCCGTGACATCGAATACAAGCTATCGGTAGCTCAGGTTATTGACGTCACTAAAATGGATAACTCAGGCAAGGTTATCTTTGGTTCGACAGTGACACTTATTGACTGTGACACTGAAGAAGAGAAAACGTACCAGATTGTCGGTGACGACGAAGCAGATATTAAAGCAGGTCGTATTTCTGTGAGTTCACCAATCGCCCGTGGTTTAATTGGCAAGATGGAAGGTGATGAAGTTGTGATTTCTACACCAGGTGGTGATCGTGATTTCGAAATCGACAGTGTTGAGTATGTGTAAAACTCTTTTCACCTGAAACTAAAAAGGTCGCTGAGTGCGACCTTTTTTATACCGTTAAAATCTCAATCCACTTTATTTACGTGGTAATTCGATTTTACGATCTTCAGTCTGACGATACAGAACCAGTGTCTTACCGATGACTTGTACTTTTTCTGCGCCAGTTTCGCGAACGATAGCTTCAATAATCAGGTTTTTCGTTTCGCGATCTTCAGAGGCTACTTTTACTTTAATCAACTCATGGTGATTAAGAGCAATTTCGATTTCCGCTAGAACAGCCTCAGTGAGTCCATTTGCGCCCATAAGCACAACAGGTTTTAGACTGTGCGCTAGGCCTTTTAGATGCTGTTTTTGTTTGGTGCTTAGGTTCATTACGCGGCCAATTTTCTTTACTATAAGGGTTGAAAAATACCATTTTAACGCCATCTACCCTTGAAGACTATAATTTATTGGGTAAGTTGGTCCCTCTATTAGTTAGGAATCGAATGAGTAAACAGAAACATTCGGCAAGCTCTGGCCGTTGGTTGAAAGAACATTTTGATGATAAATTCGCGAATGAAGCGCGTAAAAAAGGCTACCGTTCACGAGCCTATTTCAAGATGGAAGAGATTCAAAACAAAGACAAAATACTCAAATCTGGGATGACTGTCGTCGATTTAGGTGCGGCTCCCGGTGGTTGGTCTCAATATGCTGCTAAGATAGTAGGTGATGAAGGTAAAATCATCGCGTGTGATTTACTTCCAATGGATCCTATTGCTGGAGTGAGCTTTTTACAGGGAGACTTCCGTGAAGATGCTGTATTAGAAGCGTTACTGGATAGAATCCAACCTTCTATGGTCAATGTTGTGATGTCAGATATGGCGCCAAACATTGCTGGGAATAATTCGGTTGATCAGCCACGAGCTATGTATTTGGTCGAATTAGCTTTAGATATGTGTCGACAAGTTCTTGCGCCCAATGGTAGTTTTGTTGTTAAAGTATTTCAGGGCGAAGGCTTCGATCAATACGTTAAAGACGTTCGTGAAATGTTCAAAGTCGTGAAAATCCGTAAACCTGATTCTTCAAGGGCTCGCTCCCGAGAAGTATTTATTGTAGCCACTGGTTACAAAGGTTAACTATTTGCTCTACAGAGCAGCAGTTAACACTGTAGCTACAGTCAACAAACTGTAGTACCCTACCTTTAATTACAATTAGTTATCGCGAGGCTGACACCTTGAGTGACATGGCAAAAAATTTAATTCTGTGGCTTGTGATCGCCGTAGTCTTGATGTCGGTTTTCCAGAGCTTTGGCCCTGGGGAAAGTAACGGCAGAGCGGTTGATTACACCACGTTTGTACAGGAAGTTGGCCAAGGCCAGATTCAGGAAGCAACATTTAAAGGCGAGGAAATCACTTTCACTCGTCGTGGCGGTGGCTCGCGTTATGTTACTTACATGCCGGTCTATGACCAGAAATTGCTGGATGACCTGATTAACCAGAATGTGAAAGTGCAAGGTACTCCTCCAGAAGAGCAGAGCTTACTTGGCACGATCTTTATTTCTTGGTTCCCAATGATTTTACTGATTGGTGTATGGATTTTCTTCATGCGTCAAATGCAAGGCGGTGGCGGTAAAGGTGCCATGTCTTTCGGTAAGAGCAAAGCTCGTATGATGAGCGAAGAGCAAATCAAAACCACATTCGGCGATGTTGCTGGTTGTGATGAAGCGAAAGAAGACGTTAAAGAGCTGGTAGATTACCTGCGTGATCCAAGCCGCTTCCAGAAGTTGGGCGGTAAGATCCCAACTGGTGTTTTGATGGTTGGCCCTCCTGGTACAGGTAAGACGCTTTTGGCTAAAGCGATTGCCGGTGAAGCGAAAGTACCATTTTTTACCATTTCTGGTTCTGACTTTGTGGAAATGTTCGTTGGTGTTGGTGCATCTCGTGTACGTGACATGTTCGAACAAGCGAAAAAAGCAGCACCTTGTATCATCTTTATTGACGAGATTGATGCAGTTGGTCGTCAGCGTGGCGCCGGCGTGGGTGGCGGTCACGATGAACGTGAGCAAACACTAAACCAAATGCTGGTTGAAATGGATGGTTTTGAAGGTAACGAAGGTATTATTGTTATCGCTGCAACCAACCGTCCAGACGTTCTTGACCCTGCTCTACTTCGTCCTGGTCGTTTTGACCGTCAAGTGGTTGTTGGTCTACCAGACGTTCGTGGTCGTGAACAGATTCTTAAAGTTCACATGCGTAAAGTACCACTAGCTGGTGATGTAGAGCCATCTCTTATCGCTCGTGGTACACCAGGCTTCTCGGGTGCTGATCTAGCTAACCTAGTTAACGAAGCAGCCTTGTTTGCAGCGCGTGGTAACAAGCGTAACGTTTCTATGGTTGAGTTTGAATTGGCCAAAGACAAGATCATGATGGGTGCTGAGCGCCGTTCTATGGTGATGTCGGAAGAGACGAAAGAGTCTACGGCTTACCATGAAGCGGGTCACGCGATTGTTGGTCGTTTGGTTCCTGAACATGATCCAGTTTATAAGGTTTCTATCATTCCACGTGGCCGTGCGTTAGGTGTGACGATGTACTTGCCTGAGCAAGACCGAGTGAGCATGTCTCGCCAGCACTTAGAGTCAATGGTTTCTAGCCTATACGGCGGTCGTCTTGCTGAAGAGCTTATCTACGGCGCGGACAAAGTATCGACTGGGGCTTCTAATGATATCGAACGTGCAACCGATATTGCGCGCAAGATGGTGACTCAATGGGGTTTCTCCGAAAAGTTAGGTCCGTTACTTTACGCAGAAGATGAAGGCGAAGTTTTTCTTGGTCGCAGCGTAACGCAAACGAAGCACATGTCAGATGATACGGCTAAGCTCATTGACGACGAAGTGCGTAGTATCATTGATCGCAACTACGAACGTGCTAAGAAAATTCTTGAAGAAAACATGGACATTATGCATGCAATGAAGGATGCATTAATGAAATACGAAACCATCGATGCAGGTCAAATTGATGATTTGATGGAGCGTAAAGCTGAAATTCGTGAACCAGCAGGTTGGAGTGATAATAGTGGTAATAAGCCAGAATCCAAGCCTGAGAATAAGGTAGAAGAGAAAGAGTCACCAAGTGAAGCAAAAGACGAAGAGCCAACTGCTTCACAAGAGAACACTTCAGCAGAAGCGACTGAGAAGAAAGACTCAGAATAGTGTATTTGATTAAGAGAAACCCCGAGGAAACTCGGGGTTTTTGTGTTTATGATATTAAAAGCAAACAATAAAACTCTCGATTTATCTGAACCCCAAGTGATGGGGATATTAAATGTAACGCCGGATTCTTTTTCTGATGGCGGTCAGTTTCAAGCATTAGACGATGCACTTAATCAAGCTCGACGTATGATTGATGCCGGCATCACCATTATTGATATCGGTGGCGAGTCGACTCGTCCAGGAGCTCCTGATGTTGATTTAGAAGAAGAATTACAGCGAACTATTCCTGTGATTAAAGCGATTCGTACATTTTCTGATGTGTGGATCTCAATTGATACCAGCAAAGCTGAAGTGATGAGGCAAGCGGCTGAAGCCGGAGCTGACATCATTAACGATGTGCGAGCACTTCAAGAACCTAATGCGCTTGAAGTCGCAGCCGCGACTGGATTACCGGTTTGTCTCATGCATATGCAAGGCCAACCTCGCACTATGCAAGCCAATCCACATTATGATGATCTGCTCAAAGAAGTGGAAAAGTTTCTTCACGAGCGTATTAAGGCGTGTGAAGAGGTAGGTATCGCACGAGAACAGCTCATACTCGATCCCGGGTTTGGTTTTGGAAAAACACTAGAGCACAACTATCAGATGCTGTCTCATCTAGAAGAACTTCATCAATTTGGCTTGCCAATACTAGCGGGAATGTCGAGAAAATCTATGATCTTCAAGCTGCTCGACAAAGCACCCACGGAGTGCGTGTCAGCTAGCGTAGCATGCGCTACAATCGCGGCGATGAAAGGGGCTCAAATCATCCGAGTTCACGATTTTGAACAAACGCTTGATGCGATGAAAATAGTCTCAATGGTACGAAAAAACCACTGAGAAAAAGATGATAAAAAGGAATAAATATGTCTGATAAAAGACGATATTTTGGGACTGATGGTGTACGTGGAAAAGTGGGTCAGTATCCCATTACCCCTGATTTTGTCCTTAAACTTGGTTGGGCTGCGGGGCGTGTTCTAGCAAAGCAGGGCACAAAGAAAGTCATTATTGGTAAAGATACGCGTATTTCAGGTTATATGCTGGAATCAGCACTTGAAGCAGGCCTTGCGGCTGCAGGCCTAAAGGCCACGTTTACAGGGCCAATGCCAACCCCAGCTGTTGCTTACCTAACTCAAACATTTCGTGCTGAAGCGGGTATTGTGATTTCGGCTTCTCATAACCCTTATTATGATAATGGTATCAAGTTCTTCTCTTCTGAAGGGACTAAGCTACCGGATGATATTGAGTTAGCGATTGAAGCTGAGTTGGACAAAGATATTGAATGCGTTGAGTCATCTTTGCTGGGCAAAGCAAGCCGTTTGAATGACGCGGCCGGGCGTTATATCGAATTCTGTAAAAGCACTTATCCTTCTGAGTTGAGCCTTGCTGGGTTAAAAATTGTAGTGGATTGTGCGCATGGCGCAACTTACCATATTGCACCAGCCGTCTTTAGTGAGTTAGGCGCTGATGTTATTGCTATGGGCATTGAGCCTGATGGTACGAATATTAACCACGAAGTCGGTGCAACGGACGTTAAAGCGTTACAGAAAAGAGTTGTGGAAGAACAGGCTCACCTAGGCTTAGCATTCGATGGCGATGGTGATCGCATCATTATGGTTGATCATCTAGGCAATAAGATAGATGGTGACCAGATTGCCTATATTATCGCTCGTGACGCGCTGCGCCGTGGAGAATTAAAAGGCGGGGTTGTCGGGACTCTGATGACAAACCTAGGCATGGAAAATGGCCTCAAACAACTGGGTATTCCCTTTGTTCGTGCTGCAGTCGGTGACCGCTATGTTATGGAGCAATTGCTTGAGAAAGGCTGGAAGATCGGGGCGGAAAATTCAGGCCACGTGATTTTACTTGATAAAGTGACAACGGGAGATGCTATTGTCGCTGCGTTGCAAGTACTTGCTTCAGTTGTTGGTAGTGACATGTCCCTGCATGAACTTTCTCAAGGTATGACCTTATACCCTCAAGTACTGGAAAATGTCCGTTTTTCTGGTGATTCTAATCCTCTCGAAGCGGAAGCGGTGAAAGCGTCTGTTGTTGAAGTTGAAACAGAGCTCGGTGATAAAGGTCGAGTGCTGTTACGTAAATCAGGCACTGAGCCGCTTATCCGAGTTATGGTGGAAGGTGAAGACGCTGAATTAGTGAAATCATCAGCACTAAAAATTGCAGACGCGGTGAAAGCTAGCTTCTAAGGCTTTTCATTTCGTTTAGTCGTATAATAGCGGTGCCTGCTTGTGATAGCATGGCGCCGTTTTTTATTCTAGCGATTTGCCAATTATGACGACTCAAGAGCTTACATACTTACACGAAATGGGGATTCAAGCCTATCAACTGGCTCACCCGGAAAGGTTGCAAGGCTACAGTGTTGAAGGTATTGCTTTACCTGATGATTGCAAAATGCTCTTAGTATCACCTCAACAGCCGTTAGGCTCTACCGTAACCTTGTTTGAGAATATTTTAAAAACCATCAATTTGACGTTAGAGCAATCTCTCTATTTTGCCCCAGAGCATCTGGCTTTACTGGAGAATTCTCAGGTTGATTGGATCTGGTTTGCTGGTTGTGAAGCTCAGTTGGAGTTGGGGCAGAGGACGCTGCGATCTCCATGCCTAAATGAAATTGATGGCAATCAGCAACATAAACGCGTGCTCTGGCAACAAATCCAAGCTTTAAAATAATATGACCCTACTTCCTTTAGCTGAGGCTCACCTCGATTCGGTGTACTCAATAGAAACCCAAGCACATAGTCACCCTTGGTCAGAAGCGATGATTCGCGATGTGACAAGCAGAGGTGCGTGTCATCATGTGCTATTGGATGACAATACGGTTGTTGGCTATTTTTATGCTCAGAACATTGTTGGTGAGGTTACGCTTCTCAACATTGCTGTTGATCCTACTCAACAAGGAAAAGGCTACGGTAAACAACTTATCGAGTCTTTCCTAACTATGTGTGAACAGCTCAATGCTGAAAGCGCTTGGTTAGAAGTAAGGGAAAGCAATACACGCGCGGCTAATTTGTACGAGGCGGTAGGTTTTAATGAGGTTGATCGCCGCGTTAATTACTACCCAACGACGACCGGAAAAGAAGATGCCATTATAATGAGCTACATCTTCTTTTAGATTATTTCTGTACCGCTTTGATGGTTGGAGAGCCTTCAACCGGATAGAAGTTTGCTTCAAATCGTGAAATCAATTCTGAGGCAGGAAGAGGCTTGTCGAATAAGTACCCCTGGAATTGATCACAACCGAGTTGTTTGAGGGTATTCAGCTCGTCGGCATCCTCAACCCCTTCTGCGATGACTTCAAGGTTGAGTCTCTGCGCTGTCATGATGATGGTGTCGACAATAGCTTGATCACTTTCATCCATGTGCAACTGAGTAACAAATGAGCGATCTATTTTTAGTACATCAACTGCAAGATGCTTTAGGTATCTCAATGAAGAGTAGCCCGTACCGAAGTCGTCGATGGAAATTTTGAGATTGTGTTGCTTAAGCTTACTCATCTTCTGAATCGCACTTTCGACGTTTTCAAGCAAAAGGTTCTCGGTAATTTCCAGTTCTATATGTTCTCCATCAATATCAGCTTGGGCAAGCACATCATGTATGTGTTCGACAAAACTGTTCTGCGAGAATTGCAGTGGGCTGATATTGATAGCAAGACGACGGAAAGTCTCTGGCAGGACTCCTTGTTTACGCCAGCGTGAGTATTGATAACACGCTTGTTCAATAATCCAGTTACCGATTTGTAAGATCTGTCCGGTTTCTTCAGCGATTGGCATAAATACCCCAGGAGGCAATACGCCTTTCTCTGGGTGGTTCCAACGGATCAATGCTTCGACCCCAACGATTTGTTGTTCGCCATTCACCTGAGGCTGGTAGTAAAGCTCTAACTGACCTTTGTTAAGCGCTTCATGGAGACCTTTTTCTATTTCTAAGAAAGATTCCACCTGAGCCTGCATCTCTGGCTCATAAAACATGTACTTGTTTCTTCCGGCAACTTTGGCTCGGTATAACGCGGTATCAGCCTGACGTAGCACATCAATGTTGGTGGTGCTGACAGAAGGAAATACAGAAATACCGACACTGGTTGTGCAATAGAGTAGGTGATCGTCAATGGAATAGGGATTAGAAATCAATGCCAGCAGCTGTTGAGCTGTTTCATGCGCTTTATCTGGGTGAATTGAGGGCATGAGAATAGCAAACTCATCGCCTCCGATACGGGCTGCGGTATAGTCATCAATTAGCCAAGCTTCGATACGTTTTGAGATCGCTTTGATAAGGTGGTCACCGATAGTGTGGCCTAACGAATCATTAATGGTTT
Source organism: Vibrio coralliilyticus (assembly GCF_024449095.1). NCBI lineage: Bacteria > Pseudomonadati > Pseudomonadota > Gammaproteobacteria > Vibrionales > Vibrionaceae > Vibrio > Vibrio coralinecrosis. Next base: position 2,678,985 of record NZ_CP024627.1, on the reverse strand, counting down.
TAAAGCGGTCTAAATCAAGATAAAACAAGACACCGGAAGTATTTGTTTGCTTGGCATGTTCGATCGCCTCTTCCAGCATTTGTAGCAATAAACTCCGGTTGGCCAACCCAGTTAACGAATCATAATAAGCCAATTGGTTCAGCTTAGCTTCTGCCGCTTCTCTGTCTTTCCACAGATTGTGGAACGTTTTCGCCAAGTGTCCGAGTTCATCATCACGATACAAATTCGGCATGGGAACTTCTGCGTTTTTGTCTTGAAGTGAGCGTACCCAATCGATCAAGGTGACCAGAGGTTTGGAAAGCTTCTGGTAGAAGAACAGCAGCAAAATGGTTGTTAGCAGAATGTTCCTGAATAAGTCAAAGAGAAGAATTTGGCTGGTTTTGGCAATAAAGTCTTTGGCAATATTGGCGCCATTCACAGAGAAACTTAATGTGCCAACCACCACGTGGGAATTCGGCTGGTGTAGCTCAGTTTTGTAAACGGGGGTTGTTGGTGTCAAATAATGAGAGAGTGCTTCGGTAAATGAGTTTTCAAGCGATACTCCCCTTTCCCGTTCGGTCAAAGTATCGCCAAAGTCATCAACAATGGAGACTTTATAGATAGCACTGTCCATCATCAAGCTCGATGCTACTTGTTCGGCTAAAAGCTGATTTAAGTGATATGCAGCCTGGCTGGCATTGGAATAATTCTGTAATAGCTTAAATTGGTAGTGTGCTTCAATCCGTTTTTGTTCCTGATGAAGGTCCACCAAAATTTGATATAAGCTGAAAATGATCCCTAATATCACGGATACTAAAAAAACCGTTTTCGCTTGCCGGAATGCTAATGAGTTTATTTTCTTGCTCGTAGGCATAATTTTATATAGTTCCCTCTACTCCTTTAGTTATAGCCTAAATTTATTGATATTTTAATTTGTATCTTACTTAGATGTGAATTGTTAGGCTTTTATTCGCCTTTGTTGCTCCTAAAGGCAATATAAGCGAGAATACCGCGCAAAACCGAATCAATCTGCCAGCTTATCAGTCATGGTTATCTTGACGATACACTGGCGTTCAGATGAAGAAGATCTTTTGATGTCAAATACAGCATTTACCGGCGAAGTTTCCAAGCGCAGAACGTTCGCTATCATCTCGCACCCAGATGCGGGTAAGACCACCATTACTGAAAAAGTATTACTTTTCGGACGCGCAATTCAAACGGCAGGTACAGTAAAAGGCCGTGGCTCTGCTCAGCACGCGAAATCTGACTGGATGGAAATGGAAAAAGAGCGTGGTATCTCGGTCACCACCTCAGTGATGCAGTTCCCATACAACGAATGCCTAGTCAATCTATTGGATACACCGGGACACGAGGATTTCTCAGAAGATACTTACCGTACTTTAACGGCGGTTGACTCCTGCTTGATGGTGATCGACGCAGCGAAAGGTGTTGAGGATCGTACTCGCAAGTTAATGGAAGTGACCCGTCTGCGTGACACACCGATTGTAACGTTCATGAACAAACTTGACCGTGATATCCGTGATCCCATGGAGCTACTGGACGAAGTCGAAAGTGAGTTAAATATTTCCTGTGCACCGATTACTTGGCCTATTGGTTGTGGTAAAGAGTTTAAAGGTGTGTACCACATTCATCGTGATGAAACGATTCTCTACTCGACAGGCCAAGGCCACACCATTCAGGAGAAACTGGTTGTAAAAGGCTTAGATAACCCTGAACTTGATGAGGCGGTCGGTGCTGAATTAGCGGATCAGCTACGTGAAGAGCTTGAGCTTGTGATTGGTGCATGCCCTGAGTTTGATCAGGAGTTGTTCCTTGCAGGTGAGCTTACGCCGGTATACTTTGGTACGGCACTGGGTAACTTTGGGGTTGACCATATGCTGGATGGCTTGACGGAGTGGGCGCCAGCGCCGATGCCTCGCCAGGCGAATGAGCGTCAAGTCGAAGCGAATGAAGAAAAATTCTCTGGCTTTGTATTTAAGATTCAAGCCAACATGGATCCAAAACACCGCGACCGTATTGCTTTCATGCGTATTGTTTCTGGTACCTATACGCAGGGTATGAAGATGAATCATGTGCGCCTTGGTAAGCAAATCAATATTTCTGATGCGGTTACCTTTATGGCTGGTGATCGCTCTCGTGCTGAAAATGCTTATGCGGGTGATATTATTGGTCTGCATAACCACGGTACCATCCAGATTGGCGATACTTTCACTCAAGGTGAAGCGCTCAAATTCTCCGGTATTCCTAACTTTGCCCCTGAGCTATTCCGTCGTATTCGTCTAAGAGATCCATTGAAGCAGAAGCAGTTGCTAAAAGGTTTGGTACAGTTATCTGAAGAGGGGGCGGTGCAAGTGTTCCGTCCGCTACAAAATAATGATCTTATCGTAGGTGCGGTCGGTGTGCTTCAGTTTGACGTCGTTGTTGCGCGTTTAAAAGCGGAGTACAACGTAGAAGCGATTTACGAAAGTGTTAACGTTGCAACTGCGCGTTGGGTCGAGTGTGAAGATGGCAAGAAGTTAGATGAGTTCCAGCGTAAGAACCAAGCCAATCTAGCACTGGATGGGGGCGATAACCTGACGTACATCGCGCCAACTATGGTCAACTTGAATCTGGCGAAAGAGCGTTTCCCAGATGTTGAGTTCCGAGCGACTCGCGAACACTGATCTTCGTCACCTTTGGCGCGATAGCGGTGTTGACTGCGTAACCTCATCTTAGCTAGCGCCAAAGGACTTGGTAGATCTGATAACTCAATACCGCCTCTGTATAAAGGCGGTATTTTTGTTTTTAGCAATGAGGATGCGCTTTTAGCCGATCGAAAATAAAAAGGGCTGATGCTCTCACATCAACCCTTTAGTGTTGTTAGTTTGTCGCTACTTTTTCTTCTTTGCGACTTTCTTTTTGCCTTTCGCGGTGGACGCTTTCTTGTCGTCTTTTTTCTTTTTCTTGAATGTAGGTTTCTTGTGCTTAGGGCGAAGCTCTTTAATGAAGCGCTCTTTGATCTCTTCTTTTACGTAGCGAGCCACGCGATCCATCATGGGTTGGTCGTGGGCCTCGACGAGTGAGATCGCATTGCCTTTCTTACCAGCACGAGCAGTTCGGCCGATGCGGTGAAGATAAACATCTGCGCTTCGTGGCATGTCGTAGTTGATAACATGGCTGACATCTGGCAGATCAATGCCTCGCGCCGCCACATCAGTGGCAAGAAGCACATTGACTGAGCCATCGCGGAATCGTGCAATGGCGTTGTTACGACGATCCTGTGGCATTTCACCTTGAATCCAGGCACATGGAATTTGGGCTTTTTCCAATTCTACGCGTAGCTCGGCTAGTCGTTCCCGAGTTTTAAGGAAGACAATAGAACGCTCAGCTTGGTCATTGATGATTTTTTTCAGTAGCTCTAGCTTATGCGACATATCATCAGCACGGTGATACCACTGAGCAATCTTTTTACGCTCGCGACGAGAAGGTTCGGCATCGATCTCTGCGGGCTCTTTGAGTAGATCAGCGGTAAAACCTTCTACGCCTTTACCTTCAAGTGTCGCAGAGAAAAGTAAGGTTTGTTTTCGCCAGCGACATTCAGAAGAAAGACGATCAACGGTCGGGCCAAAGCCCATGTCGAGCATGCGATCCGCTTCATCTAGGATCAACCATTCGATTGCTCGGCAGTCGAAACGTTCTGCTTCGATGTATTCCATCAAGCGTCCTGGGGTCGCAACCACGATATCTTGGGTTTTGGAGAGAATATCAGCGTGTTCCTGATACTGTACTCCACCTGTGATGGTGAAAATGTTTAGGCTGGTATGTTTGGCGAGCTCACGAGCTTGGTCAGCGACTTGCATAGCCAATTCGCGAGTCGGAGTCAGGATCAGCACACGAGCAGGCCCCGGCTTACGACGAGGGAAGTCTTGCAAATATTGCAAAGCGGGCAAGACAAAAGCGGCCGTTTTACCTGTGCCAGTCGGCGCCGAAGCGAGAATGTCTCTGCCGTCCAAAGCTTGTGGAATGGCTTCAGCCTGGATCTGGGTTGGGCGGGTATAACCCATTTCTTCGATTGCAGCGAGCAAGTTGTTATCTAGCTCTAGTTCAGCAAAATTTCTGATCACTCTGGTGTCTCCACAAGCTGGTAAGTGAGAACGATAAATTTAAGGGAACGTATTATAGAGGGTTCGGTGATAAGGATCACACCTTAATTTCTACATCTTCAAATAAAACGCCTTCGTCAATGCGATAAACTTGTCGCTGTAGCCATTATCATCTTGAATTATCAGCGTTTCTACCTTCGTATTTGATGGGTGTTGGCTAAGCTCAATCAGCAACCGGCTCACTGGCTTCTTCTCTGTAGTGTGTACCTCACATAAACTAGCTAGGTGCCAACCAAGTGTTTCCGCTAAGGAGATAAAAAGCCTCCCTTCCGTTTCAGGAAGTACAAACCAAGCTCGGCCGTCAGCGTTCAGTAACTTTTGGCATTGCTGAAGTAACGCTTCGTGGCTCAAGGTTAAGGTGTGCCTTGCCGTGGCACGGTGTTGGCTTTGGGCGTGCTCTCCGGAGTTAAAATAGGGGGGGTTACAGACAATAGCGTCATAGCTTGTTCCGAATGGAAAGTTGAGTACGTTGCCTTCCAGTAATGTTAGTCGGGAAGACCAAGGAGAAGAGGTGAAATTGTCTTCAGCAGCTTGTAAGGCATGTTGGTCAATATCGATAGCATCAATAGTAGCGGATATATTTCTTTGCGCGCACATTAAGGCTAGCAAGCCTGTGCCTGTTCCAATATCTAAAATGGTATTCGCCTGTTTAATATCGCACCAAGCTCCGAGTAACACGCCATCAGTGCTGACTGGCATGCCTGAGTAACCACCAGAAATTTTAAACTGCTTGAATGAAAAGTCTTTCGTCTTGGTTTTTGTGTTTTTCATTTTATTCTGTGCGTGGTGAACAATTGAGTGATTCAGTCTATTGTTGGATATTTGTATGGTCTTTTGTTCTGTTAATGTTGCATTTGTTTTATTTATTGATCCATATATTAAACTAATATTTTTTATTTTAATGGTCGATATAACTGGTTGTGAGTTGAAAGTATAAATTTATATGGTGTTTTTAGCCCTAGGGTTGCGGATGAGTGTGTGTTTCGTCATTATTCGCCTCCAAATTTATAGATTGGGTAGCCATCACGGACTACTCAGCATGCACAACATCAATCAAAAAGTTAAAGGGTCTCTTGTGAATCAGACTTTAAAATTAACAGATATTATCGCGGTAGGCTTTATGCTTTTCGCCTTCTTCTTAGGTGCGGGTAACATTATCTTCCCGCCACTGGCAGGACAACTTGCAGGTGAAAATCTTGTTCCTGCGATGACTGGTTTTCTTCTCACTGCGGTAGGTCTTCCTCTTATTACGATCGTTGCTATCGCCGTTGCAGGGGGATCTTGGGATCATCTCACCAAAGATTTACCTAAGCGTGTAGCAATGACGATTGCGGTACTGATCTTTATCATTATTGGGCCGGCTTTTGCGGCGCCACGTACCGGCTTGGTGGCTTATGAAATGGCGGTGAAGCCATTTTTTGCTGATGCCGCACAACTTCATCTGACTGTTTTTTCCATCCTATTTTTTGTGGTTGCGATGTCTTTTGCTTGGTCTCAAGGCAAGCTGATTGATGTGATCGGAAAAATACTGACACCAGTGCTTTTCTTAGGTTTGATTGCGCTTGCTGTCGCTGTGTTTATCGACCCTCAAGGAGAAATGATCGCAGCGCAAGGTGAATACCTTACGCACCCACTGCAAAAAGGTTTCCTTGAAGGTTACAACACCATGGATACCTTCGCCTCGCTGATGTTTGGCGGGCTTATCGTCGATGCACTTCGTCAAAAAGGGATTTCTGATCAAAAGGCAACTGCAAAATACCTGATCAGAGCCGCATGTGTTGCTGCTGCTGGTTTGGCTTTCGTTTACGTCTCTTTATTCTACCTAGGTGCAACCAGTGCGGCTGTGGCTGCTGGTGCAGACAATGGCGGTGTGATTCTTAGCGTGTACGTTCAATCTCTGTTCGGCCCGTATGGTCAAATTGTATTGTCAGTGATTGTGCTTCTTGCGTGTTTAACCACGGCTATCGGTATTATCTCAGCGTGTTCTGATTACTTTAGCTCGCTGACTCCAGTGTCTTACAAAACTTGGGTTGTGGTTAACGGTGTGGCGTGTGCAGTGGTTGCCAATGTTGGTCTTTCCCAACTGATTGCCTTGTCTGTTCCTGTGCTATTTGCACTATACCCAGTGGCTATCGCTTTGGTCGCACTGACGTTTATTCGCAAGATGCTACCAAACCCACAAGTGGCTTACCGTGTCGTTATCCTTGTGTCACTGCTGTTTGCTCTGATTGATGCAGCAAAAGTCGCGGGTGTGGATGTATCTGCGCTAAGTATGTTACCGCTGTTCGATATTGGCATGGGTTGGTTGCTGCCAACCATTGCTGCCATGATCTGCATGTTCTTCATTGGAAAATCAGCTCAACCAGATCTAGCGGAAGAAGCGTCTTAAGCTGAAATGATCAATAGATAAAAAATCCCCTGTCATACCCTGTGTGACAGGGGATTTTTCATTGTATTTTAGGTAGGTCGCAGTGCAAAAAATTCCTGTATCTTCATCACTCTTTTCAGTACAATTCTCCGGTTAAATTCTACTCATAAATGTTGAGCAAACATGTTTGAAATCAATCCTATTAAAAACCGCCTTAAGGACGTGTCTGAGCGCACTAATGTCCTGAGGGGGTACCTTTGACTATGATGCCAAACAAGAGCGTCTAGAAGAAGTCAACGCAGAACTAGAACAACCGGATGTGTGGAACGAGCCTGAGCGTGCGCAAGCGCTAGGTAAAGAGCGTTCTGCCCTCGAAGCAGTTGTGGAAACGATTGATCAACTTGAGCAAGGTGTGGAGGACGTTGATGGTCTTCTAGAGCTTGCGGTTGAAGAAGAAGATCAAGAAACCTTCGATGAAATTGAGCCAGAGCTTGCTGAGCTTGAAGCTAAGCTAGAAAAGCTCGAATTCCGTCGTATGTTCTCTGGCGACCATGATGCGTCTGACTGCTACATTGACTTGCAATCAGGCTCTGGTGGTACAGAAGCGCAAGACTGGACATCGATGATGCTACGCATGTACTTACGTTGGGCTGAAGCAAAAGGCTTTAAGACGGAAGTGATCGAGGTCTCTGAAGGTGAAGTTGCGGGCCTTAAAGGTGCAACGGTTAAGATCTCCGGTGAGTACGCTTACGGTTGGCTACGTACGGAAACAGGTGTTCACCGCTTGGTTCGTAAATCGCCATTCGATTCAAGTGGCCGTCGTCATACATCGTTTGCTTCTGCGTTTATCTACCCAGAGATTGATGACAACATCGACATCGACATTAACCCTTCTGATCTACGTATTGACGTATACCGTGCATCCGGTGCGGGTGGTCAGCACGTTAACACCACGGAATCGGCGGTACGTATTACTCACGTTCCAACCAATACTGTGGTTCAGTGCCAGAATGACCGCTCTCAACACAAGAACAAAGATCAGGCAATGAAGCAGCTTCGTGCGAAGCTATTTGAATTAGAGATTCAAAAGCAAAATGCAGAGAAGCAAGCCAATGAAGACGCTAAGTCGGACATTGGTTGGGGTAGCCAGATTCGTTCATACGTACTGGATGACTCGCGCATCAAAGATCTGCGTACTGGTGTTGAAAACCGCAATACTCAAGCGGTTCTTGACGGCGATCTAGACAAATTTATCGAAGCTAGCCTGAAATCAGGTCTGTAAGCTTTTCACCGAAAAACTATTTTCATAAAGAAAGACAGGATACATCAAAAATGACTGATGCTGTTCAAAACGACAATGTACAAGAAGAGAATAAGCTGATTGCTGAGCGTCGCGCTAAACTGGATCATATCCGTAAGAGCTGCAAAGCAAACGGCCACCCAAATGACTTCCGTCGTGAGCACCTAGCTGGCGATCTTCAAGCGGAATTCGGTGAAAAGACGAAGGAAGAGCTAGAAGAGCTAAACCATGTTGTAGCAATTGCTGGTCGTGTTATGGCAAAGCGTGGTCCTTTCCTAGCGATTCAAGAAACCTCTGGTCGTATTCAGGCCTACGCTGCAAAAGAGGTTCAAAAAGAGCTGAAAGAGAAGTACCAAGGTCTCGATATCGGTGACATCATCGGTGTGAAAGGTGCTCTTCATAAGTCAGGTAAAGGCGACCTTTACGTGAACATGGAGTCTTACGAGCTGCTAACGAAAGCACTTCGTCCACTTCCAGAGAAATTCCACGGCCTGACTGACCAAGAGATGCGTTACCGTCAGCGTTACGTTGATCTGATTGTAAACGAAGAGTCTCGTAACGCATTTATCGTGCGCTCTAAACTTGTATCATCTATCCGTAACTTCATGAGCTCTAAAGGCTACCTTGAAGTGGAAACGCCAATGATGCACGTGATCCCTGGTGGTGCAACGGCTCGTCCATTCATCACTCACCACAACGCACTAGACATCGATATGTACCTACGTGTAGCACCGGAGCTTTACCTTAAGCGTCTGGTTGTCGGTGGTTTTGACCGCGTATTCGAGATCAACCGCAACTTCCGTAACGAAGGTCTTTCTCCTCGCCATAATCCAGAATTCACCATGATGGAATTCTACCAAGCATATGCTGACTACAAAGATCTAATGGATCTGACAGAAGAGATGCTAAGCACAGTTGCAATGGACGTTCTAGGTTCAACGTCTATGCCTTACGGTGATGAGACAGTTGAGTTTGGTGGTAAGTACGCTCGCATGAGCATGTTTGAAGCAATCAAGCACTACAACCCAGAGCATGCAGAAATCCAAGCGCTAACAGAACAAGACCTGACTAACCGTGACAAGATGGTTGCGATTGCTAAATCAGTACACGTGGAAGTAGAAACGTTCTGGACATGTGGTCAGCTTCTAGAAGAGATCTTTGGTGAGACTGCTGAACCTCAGCTAATTCAACCAACGTTCATCACTGGTTACCCAGCGGATATTTCTCCTCTTGCTCGTCGCAGCGATGACAACCCGTTCTTCACAGACCGTTTCGAGTTCTTCATCGGTGGCCGTGAAGTGGCGAATGGCTTCTCAGAGCTTAACGACGCAGAAGACCAAGATGCGCGCTTTAAAGCACAGGTTGATGCGAAAGATGCAGGTGATGATGAAGCTATGTACTACGATGCGGACTACATCACAGCACTTGAGCACGGCTTACCGCCAACGGCAGGTCAAGGTATCGGTATCGATCGTCTAGCGATGCTGTTTACTAACACGCACACTATCCGTGACGTGATTCTGTTCCCGGCAATGCGTCCACAAGCTTAATTGCTAGCTTAAGAACAGCGAAAGGCCGATATCACTGAGGTGATATCGGCCTTTTTTATGACGTAAAGATCACAGGTTTTTCACTTCCAGCCCGGCGAGCTGATGCCAGTAACCGTTACATTGGCGGCTATCAATTTTCATCGGACTTTGCCCAGATTCGTTAGCCCGAAAATGGTTTAACTCTGAGAGGGTTTCGATGCCAAGTGGGCTGAGGCGAACGACATCGACCAGTTCTTTCATATTTGGTAAATCATTGATCAGGTTGTAGCAATATCCTGATTGAGTCTGAATGCCGTTGAGGTTAAACACTTGCTGACCTTCCTGACTGCTGACCTTTATGCCTGTTGGGTATTTGATACAGCAAGTTTCGCAATCGTCTTTAGCACGATTTTCAGCACGTGCAGTGAAGCAGCGAGCAGAGTAGGCGAGTGGCAAATAGCCATGGCTGAATACCTCGACTTCAAATTTACCTTTAATACCAATTTCATCACATTGGTTAAGTACATTACCTAACCATTCTCTAGATAGCTCGACTGGCATACACCAGCGCGTCATACCCTGTTTAAGAAATAGTTTCAGCGTGTGTGCGTTGTAGGTATTCACCGCAGGGCCGACGACAAACGGGACCTTGTGTTCAGAGGCCAGCTGGATGGCAGAAACATCGTTGGCTTCGATCGCAAATTCGCCATTATCAATGTACTTCTTCATCATGTTGACTTCACTAGGCGCTTCAAGCAACGCCATGGTGGAGAGCACCACTTGTTTACCGGATTGACTGAGCGATCTTGCAATATCCATCCAATGTGCAGGTTTCATTTCTCGGCGTTTGGAACAGACGCTCTCGCCAAGGTAAATGATGTCGGCGGAGCTGGATGCGGCCTGCAGATAAAAGGCTTCAACATCTTGCTTAGGCCAGAAGTAAAGCAAAGGGCCAAGGGCGTATTTCATCATGTTTTCCTTTCTGTACTTTACTGCCATTTACGGTGGTAAGCACCGAGGGTTGTCTGAGTGCCTTCTGAGACGTTAGCCAGTGCAGCATCCCAGGCCGCCTCAACTTGATAAGCTTCTGGATTGGCTAAGTAGCGGTCGATAGCTGCACGCCAAGTTCGAGTCACTTGCTCGACATAGGCGGGGCTTCGTTGACGGCCTTCGATTTTGACAGAAGCCACATTTGCGGCAAACAAGTCTGGCAACATGGAGAGTGTGTTGAGGCTGGTGGGCTCTTCCAGTGCATGATAAGCATGAGTGTGCTCGTCTAGCTCGGCGGTGAATCGCCCCTTACATAAAGTGGGGTAGCCGGCATTTTCTCCGTCACTATAGCGATCAATCAGAATGTTATTGAGCCGAGATTCCAGTCCTTTGTCTGTCTCCTGCCAACGAACAAATTTCGCAGGCGAGCAGGCGCCAACGGTATTGGGAGACTCGCCCGTCATGTACGAAGAAAGGTAACAGCGGCCTTCAGACATAATGCACAAGCTACCGAAGGCGAACACTTCTAGGTCGACATCTTGCGGAATGTTGCGTGACAGCTGTTTGACCTGATGGATAGACAGCACACGCGGCAGTACCACGCGTTTAACATTGAAGTTCCGTTTATAGAAGTCGATTGCAGCGACATTGGTCGCCGATGCCTGAACCGACAAATGCAATTCGAGTTCAGGGTATTTATTGGCGGCATAATCCAAAACGGCAATGTCAGCAATAATTAACGCATCAATACCACTTTGGGCAGCGCGATCGACAGCGTCGGTCCAGCGTTCAAATCCATCGGGATGAGCAAAAGTATTCAATGCGACGTGGATCTTTTTGTTATGGTCGTGAACATACTGAACCGCTTTGTCCAGTTTTTTACCTGTGAAGTTGAGCCCAGCGAAATGGCGTGCATTGGTATCGTCTTTGAAGCCGATATACACTGCGTCAGCACCACAATCGATGGCTGTTTTGAGAGCCGGTAAATTACCCGCAGGACAGAGGAGTTCCATTGTGCCTTCCTATCCGTTTATAACTGCTTTACGAAAATTGCTCCGCATTTTATGAAGGAACACGAGTGTCGAGTTTGATGTAAGGCAGGTTTAGGTAAGTTCTGAGTCAAATACTCATTTAGAGTGAGTGACAATCAGTTTTTATGGCGACGATGTTGGGCAAACAGCTCTTCGACCTCTTGCTTAGGTTGAGGGCGATAAAAGTGGAAACCTTGGATTGAGTTACAATTGAGATTGGAAAGTAGAGTAGCTTGCTGCTGGGTTTCAACCCCTTCGGCCACTACGGTGAGATTAAGGGATTTGCCTAGGTTAATGATGTTCTCGATAACCGTGACTTGTTTAGGTAATGTATCGATGTCATTAATGAAGGCGCGGTCAATCTTAAGCTCATCTAACGGGAATCGAGCCAGATAAGACAGTGATGAGTAACCAGTACCAAAGTCATCGATAGATAAGGCAAAACCAAGTTTTTTGATTGCGTTAAGCATTTGCAATGTGTGTTCACTGTCGCTCATTACCGCACTTTCGGTGAGCTCAAACGTGATGCAACTAGGGTCAAGCTCTGTGGTACGCAGTAGCTTCTCCATATAATCGATCAATTTCGGATTACCAAACTGCTCAGGTGATAAGTTAATCGCCACACGCCCCGGCAGAATACCTTGGAGTTTCCAGCGTTTTACAGTGTTGAAAACTTCTCGCATGACAACCCGGCCTAAGTGTTCAATAAGGCCGGCTCGCTCTGCGACAGGAATGAAAGCTCCAGGGCTGATATAACCTTCGACGGGGTGTTTCCAACGGATAAGAGCTTCAGCACCGTTAATACTGAAGTCACGAGCGTTAACTTTAGGCTGATACCATACTTCTAAGCCATTTTGCTGTAAGGCTTTTTGCAGCTCAATTTCCAGCCATAAACGCATACGCGCTTCTTTGTTCATCTGATCATTAAATTTAATCAGGCGGTTACGGCCTCTGTCTTTGGCTTCGTACATCGCGGTATCGGCATTCTGCAGTAGAATACGGGCGTCATTGCCATCTCCAGGATAAGCGACGCTACCGATGGAACAGGCTAGACGCTTACTGAAATGGTGTAAATCAAATGGCTGGTTAATGAGAGAAATGATTCGTTCCGCAAGAATTTCCGCCATTCGATTATTTTCTGGCTCCGGCAGGATTAAGCCAAATTCATCACCACCTAAATGTCCAATGACGGCGTGTTGCGGTAAAAGGCGTTTAAGCCGTGATGACACTTCTTTGATCACTTTATCACCGATGTGATGACCTAAAGAATCATTAATGTTTTTGAAGTTGTCAATATCCAAATAAAGCAGTAACAGTGGTGTTTCATTGTGAATGAACTGCTCTAAGCGTTTGGTAAAGCCAAAGCGATTGTATAGACCTGTGAGGGAGTCTATGTGAGCATCTTCAAGCGGCTTGTTGCTGAGCTGTTTAGGTGTTTCATTCGCATCTTGGATAAGGACCAGCTGTGAATTACTACCTAGAACCATTGCATTGTCAGCGTGCAAATGCACTCGGCGCTCGAAACCACACCTTGGTCCAGTCAGGCAAGTCAGAGGGTTTTTGGCAAGTGAATGGCTTAGTGATTGATTGAAGACCGTTTTGGTTTTTTCATCAACAAACAGGCGTGAAAGCTCTTCGCCTAGCAAATCCCTGCTGCTTTCGAAGCCCAACAACCGCACTGCTGCCGGGTTGGCGAAAATAATACAGTCTTCCTCAACGATCAAAAGGCCATCAGGCAGCAAAGTCGTCAGAGTAGAAAATTTACCTTCGGATTCTTCTAACGAACGAACAAGAATGTGTTTCTCTGAAGTATCTACAGCGTGAAAAACCACGTGTTCAATGTTGTTGTCGATTTCTACAGGGGTGAGGCTGAAATGTAGGCTGGTCTCGAGATCGATTTCATTGAGCGTAATTTCTGCTTCGAGAGATTCTCCTTTGAACGCTCGTTCATAATAAGGCTTGAGTTGATTATAAAAATGCTTACCCAGAGTTTGAGTATCGTTCATACCAACTAGCTCTTGATTGGATAGCCCCGCGATATCGCAATAGCGGCCATTAACCATGGCATAGTTATGTTGGTTATCTAAGATAGCGAAAAAAAACGGACTATTCGCCGTCATCTTCATGAACCAATGCTGTAGTTGTTGCGAAAGCATCAAAGGTATTACCGACTCTCCCAAGAGCAATACGAGTCACAGAGCTGTGAACTGAAGCGATATCAATAACTATAACTGTGATTGCCGCTAGATTAAAGGTTTAGGGGCATTAGACGAAATTTTGATACACAACAGGAATCGCTCCATCATCATCCATTATGATGAATTCCTTATTTACAAAGTAACGGATAACGCGCGTGATTAACAAGATTCGTACCCAACTAGTTCAAAATGCTGCATCAATTTTGCGATCTCCAGTCCACTTATTACCTCAAATTGTACAAAAAAAAATCTTATTAGATGGGCTAAAGAGTGTGTTTAAAGAGGCCTTAGAGGATGGTGACTTTGAGTTCCTCCAAGATAAGTGGTTGAAAGTTGAAGTAAAAGATATGAATCTGAGTTGGTATATTAGCTATCAAAAGGACAAGTTGATTGTTGCGGATTCGCCGGTTCAAGAAGATGTGGCTTTTGGAGGAAATCTAAATGATCTGGTGTTAATCGCAGGAAGAAAGGAAGATCCGGATACATTATTTTTTCAGCGTCGGCTATCTATAGAAGGTGATACTGAGCTGGGGTTAGAAGTAAAAAACCTGATGGACAGTGTCGATCTTGAACAACTGCCTAAAGCGATGCAAACGCTATTAAATCAGCTAGCAGACTTTGTGCAGAAAGGGTTACAATCGCCTATTGCACAAAGTGAGGTTATCAATGCTTATTCGAACTGAAGCCCCAGCGGACATTCTCGCCGTGGATAGACTGCTAAAATCTGCCTTTGAGACAGAAGCAGAAGCTGATTTAGTGATGCGATTAAGAGAAAACGGTCGAAGAACGTTGTCGCTGGTGGCCTGTAATGATGAAGGGGAAGTCGTTGGGCATGTTATGTTTAGCCCAGTGACTCTAAATCACGAAGAGTTGAGTTGGCAAGGGTTAGCACCGCTGGCGATCAAAGAGGGCTACCGACGCCAAGGTTTAGCGGCTGAGCTGGTAAAAGAAGGATTTGAGTCTCTGAGAGAGTTCGGCTATCCAGCTTGTGTGGTACTCGGTGAACCAGATTATTACTCGCGATTTGGTTTTGAAGCGAGTGAAAATTATGGCTTTCATTGCCAATGGGAAGTGCCTAAAGGTGCGTTTCAGGTGATAGAGTTATCGCAGGGTGAGTTTTTGGGCCGTAGTGGCTTGATTGAATACAGCCCAGAATTTTCAGCATTTTAGGCATAAAACCTAGGCGAATAACGAGAAAAGTATGACTTTTGTCCTTTTTTTGACCGCTTAGGCATCAAGTCGTCTTTTTTTGAAAAATTCTACTTGTCAGCGTAATAACGTTTCGCTAGTATTGCTCGGCCTTCGATAAGGAGGTCGCTAGCCTTGTTCAAAAACATCAAAAAGTTTTCGAGCGGCGCTGGCTCAACAATTTGGAACATAGGTGGAAATCATGTTTACAGTTCTACTTGTGATTTACCTGTTGGCAGCGGTTGGTGTAATCGGCCTAGTACTGATTCAACAAGGTAAAGGCGCAGATATGGGAGCCTCATTCGGTGCAGGCGCATCAAACACAGTGTTTGGCGCAAGCGGCTCAGGTAACTTCCTAACCCGAATGACTGCAATTTTTGCAACAGTATTTTTCATCCTTAGCTTAGTGCTAGGTAACATGTCGACTCATAAAACTGAATCTCAGTGGGTTGACCCGACTCAAGGTCAAGTTATCCAACAAGCTGATGATGCTGCGAGTGAAGTTCCAGCCCCTACAGGCGACGAAATTCCTCAATAAGCTAAAGATTTAGCTGCCGAGATGGTGAAATTGGTAGACACGCTAGCATGAGGTGCTAGTGCCTTAGGTGTGAGGGTTCGAGTCCCTCTCTCGGCACCATTATTAAGTCCTTGTTTTACAAGGATATTATTCAGAGAACTCGCAATCAAAGTTACCCATAACGGGTACATCCTAGATTCGATTCCCTGAATATTCAAGTACCACTCTCTCGTAGAGTGGTCTTGCTGTATCTGTAGATATAAGAATTTATTGCTTAGTGGCAACGCGTGATCTTGGTCGGTCTGCTGCGTCTAGTCTGCTAAGTTTTAAGTCAGCAAGATCCCCTTTATTGGGGATTTTGTTGTTTTAGGGCAATAGGAGTCATCTAGAGGGGTTTAGGGTGATGCCAGTCGATGCACTAGCCTTGTCCTGTCCGTCTCTATTCGATTTTTATGTTAGATCTGAGATATCTCAAACCTGTAAATCCAACCTACTAGCTTTATCTGCTGCGCAAATTTCCGAGGGTTTCAGTTCTCACGAACGTCTACGGAGGAAGCGCCAAGCACCTTGCCCGCCGGGGCACACATCCCGACTTCCAAACAACGTGGTTTACCGCGTCACCAGTAAGCCAATGCAAATTAGTTTACGTTGTCTGTCATCAACTAACTTTTAGTAAGTATCACCATGTAACAGATTATCCAGACACTGACACCATCCCGGCGTGTTAAGTCTGACGTAGCCCTCTATCGACTCGCACAAATAACCCGACGTTACTCAAAACGCGGCCGTCACCTGTAAAAATCTCTACGGCTAGTATTGTATTGGATGCTTTGATTCATGCGTTACCCGTTGGTAACACCCATTTATTTGAATTCGCTGGCGGGAGAAAAAAATAGATTTGGTCGGTCTGCTTTTTCTAGTCTGGGTACGGCAACGAATGACTGAAATCAAAGGGTCAGTCACATGCACTTGAAGGGCTAAAGCTTGGAGTCTTGAGAGAAGCAACGGTGATCAATTGTCGACCACTTAAACCTGAGAGGGTTTACTTTTTACGCGATTCACCTAGAATTCAGTGGCTCGTGAAAAAAGAGAGGAATGTAATTTCCTTTGTTGGTTGCGTTTCTCTTTGACTGCTAGGTGCTCCAACACCTTCAGTTCACGCGAGCAGAACCTTACCTTCGATTCCTGTCTTCGTAAATACCTCGATTTTTCAATTGGTTAAAAAACATCCTTTTGTTTTTCACTCGCTGTGAGTGTATTTACCAACTAACATGCTGATAATGTAATAAAAAAGGTATGGAGATCTTCCAAAATTGATTTAATGCCTTTGTGATCGTGATCACCTGCCAACTTAGTCTTCCACACAGTAACCAAACCAAGTGATGTGACTATGTGAGTGATTCCCCCTCTCTTAGAGAGAGAGGGGGGGATCACATTACATTTTTATAGTTGTGATCATGCTTTGTGATCTTCTCTGACGAATTTAAGTTGTTGATAAAATTGGAGTTAAATGAATATTATGGGATTGTGATTTAGAGATGTGATTGAAAATCACAATCACTGTTGTGATCGATGTGAGATCACAAATGTTTAGGTGTGGAAGATTAAGTTGGCGAGCTGTCAAAAGTTGCTCGGCTTATAGCCGGAGCCTACTTTTTCAACTCTGCGATCGTCTAATAGACGTTTCATTGTCTGTGGGTGGTAGTTAAGATTGTGGATGGCCATTAGTTCTCTGACATCACGGATTTCTACCACGACATCTTCACTACCTGAAGTGTTCACCTGTTCTAGGTAGAGACTAGTTATCACTGCTAGAAGCTTATCTTGGTTGGTTCCCTTCATTTCTTCGGGTAGCTTGGTTCTCATGGCTAAACTAAGTGATTCATTAGGTCTACACACTACAAGCGATGTGCTTTCTTTTTGGTTGTCGTCGTAGATTCCAAGCTTGATTGGCTCAACGTCAAAGATGAAAGGTTTGGCCAGCTCACCGTCTTTCTGTTTATCGTTCAGCACTTGGATGTAATCGCTTGAACGTTCCAAACGGAGCCTGAAATCGACGTTAGATTCAAATGTATGAGAACCTTCGGCTGATTTTGATGCGTTTTTTCCTGTGTGATGGATGATGATAGAAGTACAGCCACCCAACTCAGATATTTTTCTAATCAAGTGGATTGCCTTGGATGTTTCGCCTGAATCGTTGTTATTTACATGTGGGAATAACTGATTAAAAGTGTCATAGATGATGAGCCGAATATCTGCTTTTTGGACCAGTAAAGCGATCTTCTCGGCATAAGCATTGTTCATTACTTCACTATTTGGGATGACGAATATCTTTTCTGTTGGACCATGTTTCAAGCTTAATGCTTTTAGTCTTCTTCCTAGCCCATGCTTTCCTTCTCCAGCGATATAAAGCACTTTGCCAGCCTGTTTGACACGTTTACCAAAGAAGCTACGCCCAGTCGCTACACAGTGAGCAAGTTCTAGCATTAAGAATGTCTTCTTTACTCCCGATTTACCGTAGCATAATCCTATCGTTTCACGTTCTATTAATCCGTCGATCAAGTAATCAGGGTATGAGGCATTATCAGCCAACATATCACTAGTATACGCACCAAGGTTAGACAGCAATTCATTCTCTGAAATATTATATGATTCTTCTGTCATTTAACAATTCCTAGCTGCATGAATTGCAGCTTAATAGAGTAGGAGGGGCTTCAAAAAAGGTTTGAAATTAAGTTCGCGTGAAATTGAGATTGCTGCGAATAGTCTTAATGTGTCTTATTATAGAAATATCCCCCCCTTTAAAATAATAATTACATTATTTTCCGATAACTTTATTTGCATTTAATTTAATTAAATCTACTAATTTGAAATAGTCACAATAATACTTTCTTAAAGTACCTTTATTTCTATTCATGGCTACTTGGTTAGTCTTTATATTATGGCATGTCCTACAGAGGCTCATAAGATTATTAATGCAATACTTTAAGTCTGGTCTATCTTCTATCTCTCTTATATGATCAGCTACCTCTGCTGGAGTAGTGATATTCTCATATAAGCACACCTCGCATAGTGGTGTTATAGTTCGTTTCAGTTTAGATAATTTTCTCCATTCTTGGCTGTCATAGAATGATTTGTTTCTGTAGCTTCTGAGCCTTTGATAATTGTCCTTGTTATCCTTTCTGTGCTTGTTACAGCGAGGGTTTCCATCATAGACAACCACTTTACAGCCAGGATAATTGCACTGTTTAGGTAATGACATATTATTCCCTTAATAGAATTTAAAAACGTACACATAGCCTAAATCGAACAAATGATTGAATCCTGCTTTAACTTTATCCGATTCTATTTTTAATATATGAGCTAATAGCTTTCTTTTATATTCAGAACTAACCGTTTTATTTTCATTAATATTTCTTACGTTCGGGGATTTAATTAATCCTTTACTTTTTTCATAGTATGATATTTCACATTCTTTAAAAGCATTTATATTTCTTTTGTCTCTCAGTATTTTATTTATTGTTTCAACATCTATAATGTTTTCACATAATATAGATATTTCTTTCTTCTTTAATTCATTACCATTTTCATCTTTGTAGTAAAGCATATTAATACCTTTGATAAGGCCGAGTTAACGGCCTTTAAATTAACAGAATTCAAACTTTAAATACTCACCATTATTAAAGTAATCATGAAGGTATTTATTGTAAGAGTTAGTGCTTAAATTATTAAGTAAACTAATTAGATCTCGTTTTGATTCAGATTCTAATGAGTATTTATTTCCACTCTTATAACAGCAAGATTCTATATGAACTGACTCGAAAGATATTTTATTTAAAGGTTCATTTAATAAATCTTTTATGAAAAATGCAGTATCTATATTATCAACGTAATAACGTAACCTTTCTATTAAAATTCCATCAATGATAATCATGATTCCTTATTACCTCTTAGCGCCTCATTCAGAGATTCAATTAAATCAACCATAGTTAGTTCGCGTTTTTGTGGGAAATTATAATTGTGAGCCTGTACATGGGATAAGTAATTTATAATTTGATTAGCAATCTGAATATCACTAATTGGGTGTTCGCCGCCTAATTCTATATAACTTGCGGAATCAGTAAGCCCCAGTTTCTTCATTAACTTGTTAGCAATATGTGGTCGTTTATCGACATCGTTAATAATCACATTTAAACCGTGATAGCTAAAATTAACATCCATTTCTTAACTCCAAAGTATCTCGTTTATCTCTTTCATAGTGTTAATAAATGCCTCGTGTTCTTTGCGGTCTTTAACACTATCTACACGGCTGGAATCGTTCGCTGGGAACGTCACTAAACTAGCCTCTCGCAAGTCGGCCTCATTCAGATGATTTGCACCAGTTCGGGCATTGGGTTTTACATCAATTTCAAAGTAACCTATCGATATCCCGGTTAAAGCTCCCTGCTTGGCCAGCTCGTATGCCTCGCGCCCGGCCTGTACGTTTAGGTTAACCTGACCACGGCCCCACAGCCCTTTAGAATCCTCTCTCAGCTCCTCCCAGACGCCAATCGGCACATCCTGTTTATGGTGGAGTAACATCGGCAGTTTTCGACCTTCTCGGCCTATCCTGGCAAGGGAGTTTTTGAACGCACCTGGCATAGTGATATCGTTGGCCGCATCGAGCTCGTTAAACGTGTTCAAGTAGCCCTCGATAGCGCCAGTTTCAGAGATACTTTTAACCTCAAACTCAAGTTGCTTTCTCTTCATGAACTACCGACCTTTGTTTTTAAATCTTCCATGAAACGGCCATCGGAAAATATTTCATCTATATCTTTGATAATGACATTCTGACTAAAGACAGATAGGTGATCTGGGCCGTAGACTCTCAGAACTTCATTTATGAACTTTGTGTAAAGCCCATTTTGTAAACAGCGAATTAAGCGGGTGTTATCCTCGTCTAATCGCAGAGCTATGTTTTTTGATTTCATAATTCACCAGAAATAAAAAAGCGCTCTATAGTGAGCGCTTACGTGTGATTTCTCTCTTTGATAAGAAAAAGAATTGCCTACGGTACCGGTGTGACATCTGGACCACTCCAACCTATGACCAATGAATTATTACTCAATGAATGGACTGAATATTTCGTTTCGTAATAAATAGAAGTTGCACCTTTTACGCTTACGTTATCAGCCACCATGTTTTCTGAGCCTTCAAGCTCATTTACTGTTACTGCTGCATTCATATCACCATAAAGCACCCAAGGAACGGCTCCAGTTAACGAGTAATCAGGGATTCCATCAATGACAACGATTGCTTTATCAAGCACATCATAGTAACTAAGAATCTCGCCGTTAAACTCAATCGGTGTTGATTTAAGTGGTAGAAATCCATCAGCATCTCGCAACTTTTTAATCATGTTCATCGTATTCTGAGAAATAAGATAAACCGCATTATCTGAATAGTTGCTGTTAACTTCTGCCTGCATATCTAAAAGCGAATCAATGAGAGCTGCTGCGGTTTCTGGTGACTCACTTGGGTCTATAGGTAAGTCGTCCCCTTGGCTATCTAAGTCACTATTAATAGGCGTCTTCACTGCCTTAAAATATGCCGGGTCTCGTGTCTCTTCAGGCTTCCAACTTTCACCAGTATCTACTTCAGGATCAAAATGAAGTGGGCCAAGAATAGTGGAGATTAAAAAGGCGGCTTTATCGGCCGCCTCTTTTAGTGTGATATCGTCTTCAATAGTGGACTGAAGTGGAACTTGAGATTCATTCCATATCTCATTTGAAATAACCCCCGTATCATAAGTGAATTTATTAAACGAGCCTTCTGAGCCATGGAATATATTTCCTACTTTATCGGCGTGAAATAGCATTACTGGTTCTTTTTCACCTTGGCTTGTTACCGTTCCGGTATTGGCCATACGCAAAACGCGTGAGTTTTCACGCGCTCGAATATGAAGGCGATCAGTAACAAGCTCTTGAATCATTTCTGGGGGAACTTGTTTCCCTTGCTCAATCTTATAATGAGTGTATTTAATATCGTTGTGAGATCGTTTGTACATTGGCGACTCCTTATGCTGCTAAGACATAAACACGCAGAGCGTCATGATTGTTTACAGCTGTTCCATGCCATACTTCTTGATAAATCGTTAGAGCGCCTTTATTGGTGTATGGCTCAACATGGTAATGCTCGTGAAGCATTAAACGACCAATTGCTTCTTCCATGTGGCCCACGAATAGCGCTGGTTCATTTACCACACCAAACGATTCAGCCATATTATCGACGATAACAACTTCCATTGTTTCCACATGGGTAACGCGAGCATCACGGAAGTTTTCACGGTAAAGCGGGTTGCCGTCAGCGTCTTCGGCCATCTCGAAAACCTGCAACATTTGCTTGTTCATATAGATATTCGGTTCCATGCCGTATTTGTTCACTGACAGAGAATTCTTCATATCTAGAATATGAGTTCGAAAGGTTGGCCAATCCACAGAATCTGGAGTATTACCGCCCGGAAGCGTGCCATCAACACCAGATTTAAAGACCTGTAAATACTGCTGATCGCGTGTGTCGTCATCGAGCAAGGATTCTGCAAAAGTGTTGGTATAATCAATGATGTCTCGACAGATACCGCGCACGCCTTCGTCATAAGCATCTGAAACCAACGAATCACCATAAAGGAATTCGATCTCAACTTGCTTAGTCATGTCATCGACAACTAAGCGATTTATCGCATCAATAACCGGTTCATTAAGAATACTTTCATTGATGAACTCGTTAGAAATGATGAAATGCTTATGTGGTTTGAAGCTGTGGAACATCGAGCGAACAAAAGTTGGCGCGTCAGTTTGGTCTGGCGGTGGGATGATCCCATCGACTTCAGCGAACGTTCCGTCACCTGTGCGGGTGTCTAGTTGGATAACCTCACTATTACGCGTCGAGTTTGCGCCAAGAATAGGGATGTTTTCGATCAGGTTACTATTTGTGTCTATCGTGTAGTTAACGCGATCAAACAATTGTTCCTGAATAACTGCCGCATTGTTGCCTGTGTGCATGTTCTTGTAAGAAAGCTCGCCAGTTCTCGATTTCTGTGGCTTCCAGCCTTTAGACTCCATGAACTGATTGAACGTCTCTTGGCTCTTCGTCTTTTGGAAGTTGTTGAAGTATTCGCAGAGCTTTTCCGCAAAATGGTGTTTTGCTTCCTTGAGTTCTTGCGGCTCGTCATTGGTTATAACATCTGATGCTACCCGGCCTCGCTTTGATTCGATATCAGCAATGATGTTCTTCAGCTCGTCGATATCTTCAGCATATTGAGATTTAAACTTTGCGTCTTGATCCAACAAATATTCAGCGACATCCTTTGAAAATTCAGCCGCGCCATTATTGTCTTCTGAGTAATTCTTAATATTTGGTTTTCTCATATGAGTCCCATAAAAAAGGCCGCATAAAGCGACCTGATTGAAAGATTTTAGGCATTAAAAAACCCGTCACAATGGACGGGTTAAATAATGTTCGATATGTAGCTGTTCATATATAGCTTTAAATAGGGTTTTTACCCTTAATGGGTGCAATATGTCTTAATTTAAGGGGTAGAAGTTCTATAGGTATATATATGACCAGTATGGGAAATATAACATAAAAAAATGACGAAAAAACACCCACAGAGGGTGAAGATAGGAATTATTTAAATTTATTTTTATTTTGTTAATAAATTCAGTGAAATAGAAATTGATTGAATGTTAATAAATGTTAATGTCTCGACTGTCATCAAATAAAGCTAAATCTTAGCTGAGCATCACGTATTAAAATGAACCGTCAATTCGTCTAGAAGAAACGTGGTTTCGTCACTCATAACAAAGTGATACTTGTTGTATATTCCATAATTTGAATTCAGGTAAAAGGTTCCGATATGGCTGATTATGGTCTGTTACTCGATGCACTTGGCTCGATGGGTAATCGAATTGTCGATAAATACAAAGCGAACAAGCAGTATAAAACGCTGGTCCCTATGATTAAGAAGATGCTTCACCAGGGGACGCCATACAACGATCCGATTATTCAGAACGCGGTGAAGGCATTAGCTGATACGGCGCCAATGGGTTTAGTCGGCCGTAACTTTGAGCGGCGTTACTTGCGAACCCGTGATGACTTCCTTAGACTCCCAGACGATCCAGATCGAATCATGTGGGGTTATTGGTGGTAGTATGTTGAAATTCGTCTTTTGGCTGAACTTGTTAATCACTCCGGTTTCGCTGATTATCTTGCAGTTGACCGGTGAAATGCCGCTTGTTCTTCAGGAAGAATCTAACAGGCTAGAAAGTTACTCCCTGATAGCCTCTATAATCATCATAGCGGGGCTTTACTGCTCGGCTTATGGTGTTGAGGTCAGTAGTCACATTAAGCGTGCTGTCATCGTTTATGTGGGCTTCTATGCCATTTATGACACGTTGGTTGAAGTGGACCTTCAGAACATGGCCGGGGGCTTTGGTACGCTCCCCGCATTAATATTCATGTGTACCATGTACGCTCTGACGTTCTTCAGCCTGTCCAAGATGCCGACCAAATAAAAAGCCCCGAAAGGGGCTTTTTTACTACTTTAAATCTCGGTAGAAATTTTCGTGACTACCTAGAGCCATTAAGGTCAGCGTGAGCGTTCCGTCTTCGTCATATTTGTAGCCTAGTAACGTTAGTTGCTTGGCCATCTTGAATTTATGAACTCTAAGAAAGGACAAATCACCTTTCTTTCTCTCTCCAATGTCCGGTTTTTCTATCACTTCTTTTACAGCCTTATCCAGATCTTTTTTCTGGTTGGCGTGTAACTTCTTCACCGTCTTTTGAAAAGAACGGGTTTGCTCAACCTTACTAACCTTCGCTAAACTCATATGTCGTTACCTGACCTGATTCAATTTCGGCTTTAGCGATGATGGTTTGAAGAACGAACTCATAAGTTAAATCTGGATTGTCTTCCATCATTTGACCTATTTTTGCCCAATGCTCAATTTGCTTTGGGGTAGTTCGAGAAAGAGCTTCACCAATAACGGCGGCTCTATCTACAAGACCATTATCTAGCCTTACACTAGTTGTAGGCATATCACTCCTATCTGCATACCATACTCAAAATAATTGTAGCAAGGCGCATCAATTGATGCAAGTTGCTACAAAGTGAAAGCCGCTAAGGTTTTTTTGTTACTCGATAGGCGTTAGGGTTATCGGCTCCCGGAATGCCTAAAGAATAATTCTTATGAGAAATGATACCCGAGGAACCCTGATATTGTGCAGCTCACAATGAGCGTAATTGCTATGTTATTCTCGAACCATTCATCGAGATTTAGCCAGCCGCGAGACTTATGGCTATAAGTACGACAATGACTAGAGTCAGCCACACTATCCGATTTACAATCGTCAAGATGTCTCTTATCGTGGTTAGCTTCTGTTTGTCCATTCTTAACCCTAACTTTCAATAATTCGATATTGGCTTTCGTGTTGGCCATCCGCTCGCTGGCAAACTTCCAACGGGAACATCCAACGATATATTTCTCAAGTCGTATATGAAGTAATGCTACCCGATATCGTAGTAGCTCAATGCGCCGTGCATCATCCATGCTTATAACCTTCTCCAAAATTTCTCCAAGTTATCTCCTAGGACTCGTCAACTTTTCTCCTAATTATCTCCATTTGAGGCTGGTTGTTGATAGAGAATAAGAGTTGCAATATGTTTCATTATGTCGGTTTCCCATACCTTGAACATGGCCTCTTTCAATTGTTCCCCGTTTTTCCCCTTGGAGTAACGAGAGAGGATCATCGGAGTTCGTTTGAGGTTTGAACCGCTATTTCCAGCCAACTGGGCTGCTGTTCTGTCATCAAGATCTGCGTGATCAATCGCAGTTCCAAACAAGTGGCGAGCTGAGTGAAGACAAACAGTGTCGTCTTTAATTCTACTATTGAACCTTTTAGAAAATCTTTTACCGAATGGATCTGAATATTTTGCTTCTCCCTTTTGCTCTCGCTCCCTAGAGTCTTTAAAAATTAGAGCTTCGGGATCTAAGTGCTGTATTAGCAATTCGATTTCCGTTGATAAGGAAGGGTGAACGGGTAATACTCGCAAAGCTGCTTCGGTCTTTCCTTCTTCACCTACCAACATAAACATACCGTGTTCTGATACGGCTATGTCTTTTTTCTTAACTCTGAAAACCTCTTCACGTCGACACCCTGATGTGAGCAATAGGTGGGTTGCAAGCCAATCTTCATACTCTTTCGTGTTGTGTTCAAATAAAACACTGATAAGGGTAACTTCGGCTTTGGTAAAAGGTCGTCTCTTCTTTTCTGGTTTAGCGCCTTCGGTTTTCAAACCCAAAAATGGTGAGTCTGTGAAAACGAGATCTCTTTCTTGCGCATCCGTCCATAGCTTACTCAAATGAGTACAAAACGCTGCAAACCTCTTCGTGGACATATTTTTCTTGAAAAGAACCAAATCTCGAAACTTTGCAGCCATTGATTTAGTTATTTTAGATACTGGGCAGTCAGTAAGATTTCCATTTGCTTCTAGAAAGAGTTCTAGGGCTGTTTTCATAGTTCCTATTGAGTTCTTTAAGTTTTTTGTTTCTTTAGCATCAGCGTTGTTTAAGCGACGATGCTGGAGCACTTCCCATCGTTCATATAGGGCTTTTAGGGTAGTGTGATTGTCGTTAGAGTTTGAATCTAATGGCTGGTTGGGAGTTGGGCCGTCAACATAGCTTTGAAGTCGTTCGATGATGTCGGGCAAAACAAGCTGTAACTGTGGGAGAACTTCAACAGGGTTAAAATCTTGCTCCTTTTGGAAGTAAATAAGCCCTTGTAAAATATCTCTGCGCCTTTGTGCTTGCCTGATCGAAAACGTTTTAAGTGATTTTTTGATGGCTTTACTCGAACCAATTAGCGAACCCGCTGTTTTATTCAGGTTACAGTGCCAATAATAGACTCCTGACTGCTCTCTGATGTTTGTTCTGTTTGTCATGATGGTTATATTTTACGAATACTTAGTGCTCGGAAATTTACACGAAAAAAAACACCTGTAAAACGCTTGGGGTTACAAAAATAGTTACCTAAAACAATGGCTTACACTCATTTTGAGTGTGTTGTTTTATGTTTGTTTTTGGTGTGTTTTTAATCAACCTGTTATGATTCAGAAACTTATTGATTGACTTCGGGTGAAATAAGTTTATATTTCACACCCATTGCGAGTGTCTTGCAGAGAGTCCCTCTCTCGGCACCATTGTTTACAAACTTGTAAAACACCTTGGAGAGCGTATAATGCTCGACAAGTCGGACGCGGGGTGGAGCAGCTTGGTAGCTCGTCGGGCTCATAACCCGAAGGTCGTCGGTTCAAATCCGGCCCCCGCAACCAATCCTTTACTGGATGTGGACAAGTTTGCACAGTCGCTAATAGCAACTGTGAGTTAAGCAAACTTTGATTGCTTAACACATCAGGGTCCAGCATCAAAAAACCCCGACTTTCGGGGTTTTTTGTTATCTAAATTTCTGTATCGCAGAAATTTGGACATTGCTTGGAATTTAAATTGGGCTCTGAGCCCTTTTTTTGTTTCTGGAGTGGTTTAAATGACTGGTTTAGAAAGACAACTTACTGAAATGCTTGAAGCTCCAGTAGCAGCATCAGGTTATGAGTTAGTTGGATTAGAATTTATTCGCGCAGGCGAACATTCAACGCTACGTATCTTTATTGACCATGAAAATGGCATCACTGTGGATGACTGTGCAGAAGTTAGCCGTCAGGTTAGCGCAGTAATGGACGTTGAAGATCCAATCACCGTGGCTTACAACCTAGAAGTGTCTTCTCCAGGTTTAGAAAGACCACTTTTCAAAGCAGCACACTATGAACAATTTATTGGTCACGAGGTAAGCATCGTTTTGAAAATGGCTGTTGGCAACCGTCGTAAGTGGAAAGGTGTTATCCACGCTATAGAAGGTGAAACAGTAACAGTTACTGTGGACGGCAACGCTGAAGAGTTTGCTTTGAGCAATATTTCAAAAGCTAACCTGATCCCTAAATTTTAATTAAGGTCTTAGAGGCTATTTAAAATGAGTAAAGAAATTTTAGCGGTAGCAGAAGCGGTATCGAACGAAAAAGGGGTACCTCGTGAGCGCATCTTTGAAGCCCTAGAGATTGCTCTAGCTACATCTACAAAGAAAAAGCACGAAATCGAAATCGATGTTCGTGTTGAAATTGACCGTAAGACCGGAGAGTTCGATACTTTCCGTCGTTGGTTGGTTGTTGAAGACGTTGAAAACCCAACAAAAGAAATTTCACTTGAAGCTGCACAGTTTGAAGATGAAACTATTGAGCTGGGTGCTTATGTTGAAGACGAGATCGAATCCGTCACGTTTGACCGTATTACGACGCAAACTGCGAAGCAAGTAATTGTACAAAAAGTACGTGAAGCTGAGCGCGCACAGATCGTAGAGCAGTTCATCGACAATGAAGGTGAATTGGTTACTGGCGTAGTGAAAAAGGTTAATCGCGATACCATCGTTCTTGATCTAGGTAATAATGCTGAAGCGGTAATCTTACGTGATGACCAGCTTCCTCGTGAAAACCATCGTCCAGGTGACCGTGTTCGTGGTCTTCTTTATCGAGTAGCGCCAGAAGCGCGAGGTTTCCAACTATTCATCACGCGTTCTAAACCAGAGATGCTGGCAGAACTATTCCGTGTTGAAGTGCCGGAAATTGCAGAAGAGATCATTGAACTGAAAGCTGCAGCTCGTGATCCAGGTTCTCGTGCGAAGATCGCTGTGAAAACAAATGACAAACGTATTGACCCTGTTGGTGCGTGTGTAGGTATGCGTGGTGCACGTGTACAAGCGGTTTCTGGCGAGCTAGGTGGCGAGCGTATTGATATCGTGCTTTGGGATGATAACCCAGCTCAGTTCGTTATCAATGCAATGGCTCCGGCTGATGTGGCTTCTATCATTGTTGATGAAGATGCGCACGCAATGGACATCGCGGTTGAAGCGGATAACCTAGCACAAGCAATCGGCCGTAATGGTCAAAACGTCCGTTTGGCTTCTCAACTTACGGGTTGGGAACTGAACGTGATGACAGTTGAAGACCTACAGAAAAAACATGCTGAAGAGTCTCAAGCGTCAATCGAAAACTTCATGAAGTATCTAGATATCGAAGAAGATTTCGCTCAATTATTGGTTGAAGAAGGCTTTTCTACTCTGGAAGAAGTCGCTTACGTACCTGTAAACGAACTTCTTGAAGTGGATGGTCTAGACGAAGACTTAGTTGAAGAACTACGTAGTCGTGCTAAAGATGCCCTTACCACCCTAGCACTAGCTCAAGAAGAGTCTTTTGAAGGCTTAGAGCCAGCAGAAGATTTGCTTGGCCTTGAGGGGCTAGAGCGTGAGATGGCATTTAAACTAGCGGCTAAAGGTGTAGCAACACTGGAAGACCTAGCAGACCAAGGTATTGATGACCTAGAAGGTATCGATGGCCTAACTGAAGAACGTGCGGGTGAGCTTATTATGGCAGCTCGTAACATCTGTTGGTTCGGCGAAGACGCATAATATTCAGCAAGGAGGAAGCGGCATGACACAAATTACTGTTAAAGCACTGAGTGAAGAAATTGGTACACCAGTTGACCGCTTATTAGAGCAACTTGCTGATGCTGGTATGACAAAAGCGAGTGCAGATCAGGTGACTGAAGAAGAGAAGCAAAAGCTTCTTACTCACCTGAAAAAAGAGCACGGTGATACTTCTGGTGAAGCTGAGCCAACTCGTTTAACTCTACAGCGTAAAACTCGCAGCACACTCAGCGTTAATGCTGGTGGCGGCAAGAGTAAGGATGTTCAAGTAGAAGTGCGCAAAAAGCGCACTTATGTGAAGCGCAGCACTATCGAAGACGACGCAAACCGCGAGGCTGAGGAAGCAGCAAAGCGTGAAGCTGAAGAGCTTGCGAAGCGTGAGGCTGAAGAGCTAGCAAAACGTGAAGCTGCAGAGAAAGCACAACGCGAGGCCGAAGAAAAAGCGAAGCGAGAAGCGGACGCAAAACGTGAAGCTGAAGAAAAAGCCAAACGCGTACAAGCTGATAAGGCTAAGAAAGACATGAATGCAACAAAAAGTGCAGAAGTGAACGCGCAAGCGAAACAAGAAGCTGACGAACTGAAACGTCGTCAGGAAGAAGAAGCACAGCGTAAAGCGGAACAAGAAGCAGCTAAGCTTGTTGAAGAAGCTCGTAAGCTGGCGGAAGAAAATGAAGCTCGCTGGAGTGAAGCGGAACAGAAGAAGAAAGAGCTAGAAAACTCTGACTACCATGTCACGACTTCATCTTATGCACGTGAAGCAGAAGATGCCGCTGACCGCCGTGAAGAAGGTGGCCGTCGTAAGAAGAAGAAGAAAGCTTCTGGCAACGATGAGCAAAACAACCGTGGTGGTCGTAACCAGCGTGGCGGTAAGGGCCGCAATAAAGGTAAACTGGCGAAACCTGCTTCAATGCAACAAGGCTTCGATAAGACAGCAACAGTTGCTAAAGCGGACGTTGTTATTGGTGAAACTATCGTGGTTTCTGAGCTGGCAAGCAAAATGTCAGTAAAAGGCACGGAAGTCATCAAAGTTATGATGAAGATGGGCGCTATGGCGACTATCAACCAGGTTATTGACCAAGAAACAGCGGCACTTGTTGCTGAAGAAATGGGCCATAAAGTTATCCTGCGTAAAGAGAATGAGCTTGAAGAAGCGGTATTGTCTGATCGTGATAGCAACGCAGAAGCGGTTCCACGTGCACCAGTTGTGACTATCATGGGCCACGTTGACCATGGTAAGACATCGACACTAGACTACATCCGTAAAGCACACGTTGCTTCAGGTGAAGCGGGCGGTATTACACAGCACATCGGTGCATACCACGTTGAAACTGAAAACGGTATGATCACTTTCCTTGATACTCCTGGACACGCGGCGTTTACCGCAATGCGTGCTCGTGGTGCTCAAGCGACAGATATCGTTGTTCTAGTAGTTGCTGCAGACGATGGCGTAATGCCACAAACCATCGAAGCGATCCAGCACGCGAAAGCGGCAGGTGTGCCTCTGATTGTTGCTGTGAACAAGATCGATAAAGAAGATGCGAACCCAGATAACGTGAAGAATGAGCTAGCTCAGTATGACGTTATTCCTGAAGAGTGGGGCGGTGAGAACATGTTTGTTCACATCTCTGCCAAGCAGGGTACCAACATTGATGGTCTACTAGAAACTATCCTTCTACAATCTGAAGTTCTTGAGCTTACAGCGGTAGAAGAAGGCATGGCATCTGGTGTGGTTGTTGAATCTCGCTTAGATAAAGGTCGTGGTCCTGTTGCTACTGTACTGGTTCAGTCTGGTACGTTGAACAAAGGCGATATTATTCTTTGTGGTCAAGAATATGGCCGTGTTCGTGCAATGCGTGACGAGAATGGTCAAGAGATCTTTACTGCGGGTCCATCTATCCCTGTAGAAATCATAGGTCTGTCAGGTGTGCCAGCATCTGGTGACGAAGCAACCGTTGTACGTGACGAGCGTAAAGCGCGTGAAGTTGCTAACTACCGTCAAGGTAAGTTCCGCGATGTGAAACTAGCACGTCAACAGAAAGCCAAACTTGAGAACATGTTCTCTAACATGGCTGCTGGTGAAGTTGCTGAGCTTAACGTGGTACTTAAAGCTGACGTTCAGGGTTCGGTTGAAGCAATCGCAGATTCTCTAGTGAAACTTTCTACTGACGAAGTGAAAGTGAACATTGTAGGTTCTGGTGTAGGCGGTATCACGGAAACGGATGCCGTTCTAGCAGCCGCGTCGAATGCTATTATCCTAGGCTTTAACGTTCGTGCTGATGCGACAGCTCGTCGTGCTGTAGAGAACGAAAACCTTGATCTACGTTACTACTCAATCATTTACCAATTGATTGATGAAGTGAAACAAGCCATGGGTGGTATGCTTGCTCCAGAATTTAAGCAAGAGATCATTGGTCTTGCTGAAGTACGTGACGTGTTTAAGTCACCGAAACTGGGTGCTATCGCAGGTTGTATGGTTACGGAAGGCCTTATCAAACGTAACAACCCTATCCGCGTACTACGTGATAACGTTGTTATCTACGAAGGTGAGCTAGAGTCACTGCGTCGCTTTAAAGATGACGTTCAAGAAGTTAAGAACGGCTACGAATGTGGTATCGGCGTTAAGAACTACAATGATGTTCGCGTTGGTGACCAAATCGAAGTATTTGAAGTCGTTGAAGTGAAACGTACTCTAGACTAATTGACTATAATTACAGGCTTACTTATTGATAGTTAAGCTGTAATTGGTTGTTGAATACGCCATGGGGGGTTGGAATTTATCCATCCCCCCATTCTTTCTAATAAGAGAAAAGATATGTCAAAAGAATTTAGCCGAACGCAGCGCGTTGCACAGCAGCTGCAAAAAGAACTTGCGATGATCCTTCAGCGTGAAGTTCGTGATTCTCGCTTAGGTATGGTGACCATTTCTGATGTAGAAGTGTCGCGTGACCTAGCTTATGCCAAAGTGTTTGTCACTTTCCTTTGTGTGGGCGAGCAAACACCAGAGTCTTGCCTAGAAGCACTACGTGAGCATGAAGTGCACATCCGTATGATGCTAGGTAAGCGTATCCGTTTACGCTTGACTCCTGAAATTCGCTTCCATTACGACAATACACTTGTCGAAGGTATGCGTATGTCTAATTTGGTCAGTGAAGTGATCAGTGAAGACAAACGAAAACAGCAAGATGCTGGTCGTGAAGATGAGAATTCGGAAGAAGGTAACGCGTAATGGCTCGTCGTCGTAAAGGTCGTCCAATTAATGGTGTTGTCCTTTTAGACAAGCCAACAGGTATTTCATCGAATGATGCTCTGCAGAAAGTAAAGCGCATCTATTTTGCTGAAAAAGCCGGACATACCGGCGCTCTGGATCCTCTCGCGACAGGCATGTTACCCATCTGCCTTGGTGAGGCAACCAAGTTCTCTCAATTTCTATTAGATTCAGATAAGCGTTATCGAGTGATCGCTAAACTGGGTGAGCGAACTGACACCTCTGATTCCGATGGAGAAGTGGTTGAAACTCGTCCAGTTAGTGTTTCATTAGAGCAACTTGAAAAGTGTATTGATAAGTTCCGAGGTGAATCTGATCAAGTCCCATCGATGTTTTCAGCATTGAAATACCAAGGGAAGCCACTTTACGAATATGCTCGTCAAGGTATTGAAGTACCTCGTGAATCGCGAAAAATCACTGTATACGAAATTATTCTGCATCGTTTTGAGGGTGATGAAGTTGAAATGGAGGTCCACTGCTCAAAAGGGACTTACATTCGTACTATCGTTGATGACCTCGGTGAAATGCTGGGATGTGGTGCCCACGTTACTATGCTACGTCGTACTGGGGTTGCGAAATACCCATATGAGAAGATGGTCACTTTAGAGCAGCTTAATGAACTTTTAGAGCAAGCGCATCGTGATGAAGTCGCGCCTAAAGAGTTGCTTGACCCTCTACTACTGCCAATGGACACTGCCGTTGAAGATTTACCTGAGGTGAACCTAAACGCTGAGCTAACAGATTTAGTGCAGCATGGTATGCCAGTACAAGTACTCGGTGCTCCAGAAGGGACTGCGCTGCGTATGACGTCTGGTGACGAGAAGCTTTTTATTGGTGTTGCTGAGGTTAATGATGATGGTAAAGTCGCACCAAAGCGTTTAGTTGTCTTTCGTGGTGACGCTGAGTAATCACTAATTACGAGTACAAAAACCGAAGCTTAGTGCTTCGGTTTTTTATTATGCAAAGAAACGCTTTACTCTATAAGATTTCTGGCTTGAAGAGCTTCTCTCAGTTGTTCAGCACGTTTACGGTTCACGCCAAAGTCTGAATAGCCAACGCGAGACTCGGAACGAACAATCAACTGATTAGCCTCTATTTTTAGCTCTAAATCGTCCACAAAGCGCATGATCTTGGATGTGCACTCGATTCGCAGATAATTGCCTTCTTTCACCGCTGTCTTCGCGCCTGGCAGTTCAAGTGCCACTTGCTCAATGGCATCGATGTTTGCGGATTCGGTTAAGGTGAATGGTGCTAGGTTGTATTCTTCACGTGTGTCTTGGGTAGAAACGCAGTTTGGTTTGTCACCACAAGGTAATTGAGAACGATCCGTCATGGTTGTGACTCCTTGGCTACAAGCAGTTAAGCCGAGCAAAGTGATAGAAAGGAGAGCGGATTTTTTCATTGTTTTATTCCTTATATTACGAACTTAATTATATGTAATAAAAGAAAAAGGGATCCAATTGTAGGATCCTTTTTGAGACGTTAGCTGGGATTAAACTTCAAGGTAATCGAGAATGCCTTCCGCCGCTTTTCGACCTTCATCAATCGCAGTGACGACTAAATCTGAGCCTCGTACCGCATCGCCACCCGCAAAGATCTTTTCGTTGCTGGTTTGGAATTGGAACTCTTGTTTCGCAGGAGCTTTGATACGCCCCCATTGATCCAACTCGACATCAAATGGTGCTAGCCAATCCATTTTGTGCGGCTGGAAACCAAACGCCATGATCACGACGTCTGCTGGTAGAACGTGCTCACTGCCTTCGACGGGTTCTGGATGTCGGCGACCTGCGTCATCAGGTTCACCAAGGGCAGTTTTTACCACTTTGACCCCTGAGACTTTGCCCGACGCATCCACTTCAATTCCTAAAGGCTGAAGGTTGAACATGAACTTCACGCCTTCTTCCTTGGCGTTTTTCACCTCGCGGCGAGAGCCTGGCATATTGGCTTCATCACGACGGTAAGCACATACAACGCTTGATGCGCCTTGGCGGATAGAGGTACGAACACAGTCCATTGCGGTATCACCACCACCGAGTACCACTACGCGTTGTTTTGCCATGTCGATAAAAGGTTGGTCGTGCTCCAAGCCCATGACCTTGTACGTATTTGAAATCAGGAATGGCAGAGCATCGTAAACGCCCGGCGCACCTTCATTTTCGAGTCCTGCACGCATGTACTTGTAAGTACCAACACCCAAAAAGACCGCATCGTACTCATCAAGTAGCTCTTGCATTTGCACATCTTTACCTACTTCGACATTCATCTTGAACTCCACACCCATCTCGGTGAAGACGCGACGACGGTTTTCCATCACGCCTTTTTCAAGCTTGAATGAAGGGATACCGAAGGTCAGAAGGCCTCCAATTTCAGGGTAGCGATCAAATACGACAGGTTTGACGCCATTGCGCACTAGGATATCGGCAGCGGCCAAGCCGGCTGGGCCTGCGCCAATGATGGCGACCTTTTTATCGGTCCATTCCACCTTCGACATATCTGGCTTCCAACCCATTTCGAAAGCTTTGTCGGTAATGTATTTTTCAATGTTACCTATGGTGACTGCGCCAAAGTCATCATTGAGAGTACAAGAGCCCTCACACAGGCGATCTTGTGGACAAACTCGACCACAAACTTCAGGCAAGCTGTTGGTTTGGTGGGACAGCTCAACAGCTTCAAGAATACGGCCTTCATTGGCAAGCTTTAGCCATTGTGGAATGTAGTTGTGGACAGGGCACTTCCATTCACAGTAGGGGTTACCACAATCTAAGCAGCGATCCGCTTGTGCAGTCGCTTGTTGCTTGGTAAATGGCTCATAGATTTCAACGAACTCGATCTTCCGAACTTTGATAGGCTTCTTCGCAGGATCTACGCGTTGAACATCGATAAATTGATAAACGTTCTGACTCATGATTCAAACATCCTCCATGATTACTGGGCTTGAACGCGCAGTTCTGCGGCACTGCGACTCTGGTGACCAAGTAGCGTACGCAAATCCGCCGCTTGAGGCTTCACCAAGTAGAACTTTGGAATCCATTCATCAAAGTTCGCCAAGATATCTTCTGCGTGGCTAGAGCCGGTTTCTTCAAGATGTTCGGCAATCAGACCGCGCAAGTGCTCTTGGTGGATGTAGAGATCCGACAGAGAAATTGCTTCAACCGATTCGTTGTTCACGCGACCTTGGAAGTCTTGGTTCTCATCCAATACGTAAGCAAATCCGCCAGTCATGCCTGCGCCAAAGTTCACGCCTGTCGCGCCAAGAATGGCAACAATACCGCCGGTCATGTACTCACAAGCGTTATCGCCAGCGCCTTCAATGACAGCAATCGTACCTGAGTTACGTACGCCGAAACGCTCACCGGCTTTACCCGCCGCAAACAACTTACCGCCAGTTGCCCCGTACAGACAGGTGTTACCAATGATGGTCGCCTCATTACACTTAAATGCAGTGCCAAGGTGAGGTTTGATAACCACCTTACCGCCAGCCATGCCTTTACCTACGTAGTCGTTGGCATCACCAGTGAGGTAAAGCTCTACGCCACCCGCGTTCCAAACGCCAAATGACTGGCCTGCAGTACCATCTAAGTGCAGTTTGATTGGCGTCGCCGCCATGCCTTGGTTGCCGTAACGCTGAGCGATTTCACCGGATAGGCGAGCACCAATAGAGCGGTCGGTGTTGATCACGTTGTAGAAGAAGCTAGCAGATTGACGTTTCTCAACCGCTTGTAGCGCATCTTCAATGATCTTGTTGTTGAGCTCTGCTTTATCAAATGGTGTGTTTGGCTGTGTCCAATAAAGAGGGTGTCCTTCTAGAGAGACTGGTGCCTCGAGGATATTCGACAAATCCAGCTTGGTTTGTTTTGCTGTTAGACCTTCAACGGTTTCCAACAAATCGGTACGACCAATCAAGTCAGTCAGTTTTTCAACACCAAGTTCAGCAAGTAATCCGCGCACTTCGTCCGCCAGACCGATGAAGTAGTTCATCACCATTTCCGGCAGGCCCTTGAAGTACTCTTTACGCAATGTCTCGTCTTGAGTTGCAACGCCAGTAGCACAGTTGTTGAGGTGACAAATACGTAGGAACTTACAACCCATTGCCACCATTGGTGCAGTACCAAAACCGAAGCTTTCGGCACCGAGAATCGCCGCTTTCACCACGTCTAGGCCAGTTTTTAGGCCGCCATCTACTTGTAGACGGATCTTATGGCGTAGACCATTAGCAACCAGTGCTTGTTGTGTCTCTGCCAGTCCCAATTCCCAAGGGCTACCTGCGTATTTCACTGAAGTTAATGGACTTGCTGCGGTACCGCCGTCGTAACCCGAGATGGTAATAAGATCAGCGTAAGCTTTCGCGACACCTGTTGCGATGGTACCGACACCTGGTTCAGAAACTAACTTCACCGAAACCAGCGCATTTGGATTGACCTGCTTTAGGTCGAAGATAAGCTGAGCTAAATCTTCAATCGAATAAATATCATGGTGCGGAGGAGGGGAGATCAGAGTCACCCCCTGTACCGAATAACGCAGTTTCGCGATTTCTGCGGTGACCTTGTGTCCTGGTAACTGGCCACCTTCACCCGGCTTCGCCCCCTGTGCCACCTTAATTTGCAGTACATCTGCATTGGTAAGGTAGTGAGGCGTTACACCAAATCGCCCAGAAGCAATCTGCTTGATACGTGAGTTACGCTCTGTACCGAAGCGACGTGGATCTTCACCACCTTCACCAGAGTTAGAGTAGCCACCGAGACGGTTCATCGCTGTTGCAAGTGCTTCGTGCGCTTCTGGGCTAAGTGCGCCAATGGACATCGCCGCAGAATCAAAGCGTTTGAAGAGCTCAGTGCTAGGTTCGATTTGCTCAAGTGGTAGCGGTGAGTCTGATTTTTTCAGCGCCATTAAGTCACGCAGCATAGCAACAGGGCGTTGGTTCACCTGCTTAGCAAAGCTCTGATAATCGTTACTTTCACCTGATTTCACCGCAGTTTGCAGTGTGCCAACCACGTCTGGGTTGTAGGCGTGATATTCACCACCGTGGACATATTTCAATAAGCCACCATGCTCGATGGCTTTTCGTTTCGCCCAAGCTTTACGAGAAAGGTTATACAAGTCTTGTTGGAAGTCGTCGAAGTTCGCGCCTTCAATACGAGTCGTCACGCCTTTAAAGCATAAATCGACCACTTCTTGGCTTAAGCCAACCGCTTCAAATAGTTGTGAGCAGCGGTAAGAGGCGATGGTAGAAATCCCCATTTTCGACATGATCTTGTACAGACCTTTGTTGATGCCGTATTGGTAGTTTTGCATCACATCGCGATAGTCTTTTTCTAGCGCTTTATCATCGATCAGCTTACCTAGCGCTTCATAAGCAAGGTATGGGTAAACTGCAGTGGCACCAAAGCCAAGCAAGACGGCAAATTGGTGTGGGTCACGTGCTGTGGCTGTCTCAACAACAATGTTGGCATCACAACGTAAGTTGGCATCAATCAAGCGAGTTTGAACCGCACCGACTGCCATTGCTGCAGGAATTGGTAGCTTGCCTTTGACTAAAGCGCGATCTGAAAGCACAACCAGAACTGTGCCTTCACGTACGACCTGTTCGGCTTGCTCACACAGATCATCAATGGCTTGTTTAAGATCTTTCTGTTGTGGATCATAGTTGATATCGAGAATGGTATTACGGTAGTGATCATCACCAAGCTCGAGTAACTGCTGCATGTCGGAATAAAGCAATACTGGTGAATCGAAGGTCACTCGGTAGGCGTGGCCATCGGTTTCACAGAAGACGTTCATCTCCTGACCAATACTGGTCGCCAGTGACATTACGTGTTTTTCACGCAATGGATCGATTGGCGGGTTGGTTACCTGAGCGAACTTCTGGCGGAAGTAGTCCGTTACCAAGCGCTCTCTAGACGATAAGACGGCCATCGGGGTGTCATCACCCATGGAGCCGACCGCTTCTTGGCCCATGTCACCAAGGACACGCAGTACTTGATCGACTTCTTCATTGCTCATAGCGAATTGCTTTTGATAAGTCTTAAGCAAGTCTTCATCAAAGCTACGTTCACCCACTTGATCTTCAGGTAGCTGAGCAAAAGGTGTGAGTTTGCGAACGTTGTTTTCCATCCATTCGCGATAAGGGTGACGAGATTTCAGGTCGTTATCAATCTCGCTCGATTGCCAAAGCTTACCTTTTCTAGTGTCGATAACCAGTAGTTCACCAGGACCAACACGGCCTTTCTCGGCAACTTCATCTGGAGCGTAATCCCAAATCCCCACCTCAGAAGCCAGAGTGATCAACTTGTCTTTGGTAATCACATAGCGTGCAGGACGCAGACCATTTCGATCTAGGTTACAGGCAGCGTAACGGCCATCGGACAGTACGATACCTGCCGGGCCATCCCATGGTTCCATATGTTTGGAGTTGAAGTCGTAAAACGCTCGCAGATCCGGATCCATATCTGGGTGGTTTTGCCATGCTGGTGGCACAAGCATGCGCATCGCACGGAAAATATCCATACCACCAGCTAAAAAGAGATCCAGCATATTATCTAGGCTGGAAGAATCTGAACCTGTCTCGTTCACAAATGGCGCCGCAGTTTGTAAGTCAGGTAGCAGTGGTGATGAGAACTTGTAAGCCCGAGCACGAGCCCATTGGCGGTTACCTTCGATAGTGTTGATCTCACCATTGTGAGCAAGGTAGCGGAATGGTTGAGCCAGCGGCCAACGAGGTTGAGTATTAGTTGAAAAACGTTGGTGGAACAGGCAGATAGCGGATTCCATGCGTAGATCAGCAAGATCAAGATAGAAGCGCGGTAAGTCCGCCGGCATGCACAAGCCTTTGTAGACCAGAACTTGTGTCGACAAGCTACAGATGTAGAAATCAGGATCTTCGGTGATTTGTTTCTCGATGCGACGACGTGCGATGTAGAGGCGACGTTCAATGTCACGCTCGCGCCAACCTGCCGGAGCAGAGATAAAGACTTGCTGAATGTTTGGAAGTGAATCGGCGGCTATTGGGCCGAGTACTTCTGAATTGGTTGGTACTTCACGCCAACCCGCAACAGTTAACGTCTCTTGTGCGAGTTCTTTGTTGACGATGTCCTTCGCAAGTTGGGCTTTGACCGGGTCTTGATTGAAGAAAAGCATCCCTACGGCATATTGCTTGCCAAGGTTAAAGCCATTTTCTTCAGCGATAAGGCGTAAATAGGAATCGGGCTTTTGTAATAGAAGGCCACAACCATCACCGGTTTTACCATCAGCAGCGATACCACCACGATGAGTCATGCGATCTAATGCCGAAATTGCCGTACGAACCAGTTTGTGACTTGGTTGCCCATCCATGTGCGCAATCAGACCAAATCCACAGTTGTCTTTCTCAAGACTAGGATCATATAAAGCCATTGCAATTCTCCCTTTGCTTCTCTGTCTTCTAGACAGAACTACCAACATGATAAGGGTTGGTATATATGACTAACTATGCTTTTAATTTGTTAAATTTTGCATAAATAAACACAAAATCTTCTTTATTATTTTACAAAATAAGATGAATTCATTTTCATCGACTTCACAACGTATAGCTTATGATAGAAAAGGTCAAGTTTTTGGTGATTTATCACGCCAATGTTCTATTTACCACTTAATAATCTGAAAACTTCTTTCTTATCATATGGATACATTTTTCATTGTTACACTTTTTTAACAATTGAATCTGGCTTAAATAAAAAAGACCAGCACATTGTGCTGGCCAGAATGGAAAGTTTGGAAGGATTGATTAGCTATTTGTTTAATACCCAGAATCATTCATTATTGGTTAGTTCTGGGGATTATTTGGTTTACGCAGACAACATCAGTGAATCCGCTTTTGCTTCTAGGTTTGTGCCACCCATTAGGTAATCATCGATAGCACGGGCACATTCGCGACCTTCGTTGATACAACGAACCACCAAAGATTGGCCTGTTCGCATATCTCCAGCAGCAAATACACCTTCTTGGTTGGTAGCAAAATCTTGAGTTGCTACGTTACCCCGATCATCTAGCGCGATATCCAGTTGAGCAAGTACGCCTGTTGGTTCTGGGTGTAGGAAGCCCATCGCTAGAAATGCCATATCACACGGGATAACACGCTCGCTGCCTTCTACTTCTTTAAAGCTTGGACGCTCGCCATGCTTCGCATCTTGCCAAACGATATCAGCTAGACGAAGGCCAGTGACTTCACCTTTGTCATTGCCAATGAACTCTTTGGTTAGGATGTTCCAGTGACGATCAACGCCTTCTTCATGAGACGTTGAAGTACGCAAGATCATTGGGTACTGTGGCCATGGCATATTAGCAGGGCGTTTTTCTGGTGGAATCGGCATGATTTCAACCTGAGTGATGCTTGCTGCGCCGTGACGGTTTGATGTACCCACACAGTCTGAACCAGTATCACCACCACCGATAACCACAACATGTTTACCCGCAGCGTGAATTTCTTCCGTTTTCAGGTCCATGTTATTGGCGCGACGGTTGTTTTGACCTAGGAATTCCATCGCGAAGTGAACGCCTTTTAGTTCACGACCTGGAACGGGCAAATCACGTGGAACGGTTGAGCCACCAGTTAGCAGAACCACATCGAACTCTTGACGCAGTTGCTGAGCATTTACATCAACACCGACGTGTTGGTTTACTTTAAACTCAACGCCAGCTTCTGCCATTAGGTTGATCTTACGATCAATCACGTCCATACCCAGTTTGAAATCTGGAATACCAAAACGTAGCAGACCGCCTACTTTCTCGTCTCGCTCGAAGACGGTCACAGTATGACCTGCGCTGTTTAGCTGCTCAGCCGCCGCAAGGCCAGCAGGACCCGAACCGATGATCGCAATGGTTTTACCTGTGCGAGAACGTGGTGTTTTTGGTTTGGCGTACCCTTCACGATACGCCGTTTCTACGATGGTTTTCTCGATATTACAGATGGTGATTGGATCTTGGTTGATACCAAGAACACAAGCACTTTCACACGGAGCTGGGCAAACACGACCAGTAAACTCTGGGAAGTTATTGGTTGAGCTCAGAATGTTCCATGCTTCTTCCCAGCTATCACGATAAACCGCATCGTTAAATTCTGGGATGATGTTACCGATAGGGCAGCCGTTATGACAAAACGGCACACCACAATCCATACAGCGAGAAGCCTGAGTATTGATCTTGTCACCAAACTCCTCGTTTAGAACGAACTCTTTGTTGTTCTTGATGCGTTCAGCTGGGTCGATCTTCTGTGGTAGTTCACGACCATGCTCTAAAAATCCAGTAGGCTTACCCATTATACGGCCTCCACTTGAGTTTCGTTTCCTTGAGACTGTGCTTCAGCTTTGCGTTTTTGAAGAACCGCTTTGTAATCACGCGGCATTACCTTAACCATAGAGGCTAGGCTTGCTTCAAAATTGTCTAGGAAAGACTGAGCGACTTCACTTCCTGTGAATTGAACATGCTTAGTTAGCATGTCGAGTAATAGATCTCTGTCTTCTTGCTCGATTGGATCTAGGTCTACTAGCTCTGGGTTCAGTTTTGACTCAAAGTCGCCTGATTTATCCCATACGTATGCCACGCCGCCACTCATACCAGCAGCAAAGTTACGACCTGTTGAACCAAGGATGATGGCTGCACCGCCTGTCATGTATTCACAACCGTGATCACCGACGCCTTCTACTACGACTTTTGCGCCTGAGTTACGAACACAGAAACGTTCACCAGCCATACCGCGAATGAAAGACTCACCCGAAGTTGCACCGTAGAAACACACGTTACCAACCACGATGTTGTCTTCCGCGACAATGCTTGATTTCGCATCTGGGTAAAGTACTAACGTACCGCCAGATAAGCCTTTACCCCAGTAGTCGTTCGCGTCGCCTTCCACTTCGAACTTTACGCCCTTAGCTAGAAATGCACCGAATGACTGACCCGCAGAACCTTTGAACTTCACGTTCATTGGCTGAGGTAGACCTGCATCCTTGTACACTTTCGAGATTTCGTTCGACAACATGGTACCTGCAGAGCGGTCCGTGTTAACAATAGGGAACTCTGCATTCACCGCTTCGCCTTTCTCGAGTGCAGGAATCGCCGCTTGAATCAGCTTGCGGTCTAGCACTTCTTCTAGGTTGTGGTTCTGCTCTGCTTGGTTGAATACGCCATCAGCTTCACGTGGCTGTTCAACGTGGAGAACAGGAGACAGATCTAGGTTCTTGTATTTCCAGTGAGAAACGTCTTGGCGAATCTTCAGCTTCTGACCTTGACCGACCATCTCATCGATAGTGCGGAAGCCAAGTTCAGCCATGATTTCACGCAGACCTTGTGCCATGTATTGGAAGAAGGTTACGACGTCTTCTACGCGACCATCAAAGCGCTCACGAAGCGTCTTGTTTTGAGTTGCGATACCAACAGGACAAGTGTTCTTATGACACTTACGCATCATGATACAACCTTCAACCACCAAGGCAGCGGTTGCCACGCCCCATTCTTCTGCACCGAGTAGTGTTGCGACTGCTAGGTCGCGAGGTGTTTTCATCTGACCATCCGCTTGAACCACGATACGGTTACGCAGACCGTTCTTCAGTAGCGTTTGGTGCGTTTCTGCCAAACCAAGTTCCCAAGGAAGACCGGTATGACGAATTGAAGACATTGGTGATGCACCAGTACCGCCGTCAAAACCTGCGATTAGTACAACGTCTGCTTTCGCTTTCGCTACACCAGAAGCGATCGTACCTACGCCTGCTTCCGATACCAGCTTCACGTTCACACGACCTGCACGGTTCGCGTTCTTCAAGTCGTAGATCAGCTGAGCCAAATCCTCGATTGAGTAGATATCGTGGTGTGGCGGTGGCGAGATAAGACCAACGCCCGGAGTAGAGTGACGTGTTGCACCGATCCAATCGTCTACCTTATCGCCTGGTAGCTGACCACCTTCACCTGGCTTCGCGCCTTGAGCCATCTTGATTTGTAGCTCATCAGCGTTGGTTAGGTAGTAAGAGGTTACGCCGAAACGACCTGAAGCCACCTGCTTGATTGCAGAGCGTTCCCAATCGCCGTTCTCTTTGCGCTCGAAACGCATTGGGTCTTCACCGCCCTCTCCTGAGTTCGATTTTGCGCCAAGGCGGTTCATCGCAACAGCCAGTGTGGAGTGTGCTTCGTA
Organism: Vibrio coralliilyticus; assembly: GCF_024449095.1. Lineage (NCBI taxonomy): Bacteria > Pseudomonadati > Pseudomonadota > Gammaproteobacteria > Vibrionales > Vibrionaceae > Vibrio > Vibrio coralinecrosis. Next base: position 2,635,736 of record NZ_CP024627.1, on the reverse strand, counting down.
AGAAATAGAACCGAATGACATTGCACCTGTCGCGAAGCGTTTCACGATGCTTTCAATTGGCTCGACTTCGTCGATAGAGATAGAACCGGCTGGGTTCTTAATGAATTCTAGCTGGCTACGCAGGGTTACCGCGTTGTCACCTTGCTTATCTACGGCTGTCGCGTACTGCTTGAACTGATCGTAGTTCTTGTTGCGTGTAGACTCTTGCAGTAGAGAAATGGTTTCTGGGTTGAAGAGATGCTTCTCACCACGCTGTTTCCATTGGTAAACACCGCCAACATCCAGCATTTGAATTGGGATTTCGCGTTGTGGGTAACCGATGCGGTGACGGATCAGCACTTCTTTGGCGATATCATCAAGGGTGAGACCTTGAATACGAGAAACCGTACCTGTGAAGTACTTGTCGACTACTGACTTGTGGATACCCAAGGCTTCGAAGATTTGCGCACCGTGGTATGATTGTAGCGTAGAGATACCCATCTTCGAGAAGATCTTCAGAAGACCGCCATTAATCGCTTTACGGTAGTTGTTGAACAGATCGCGAGGGTTCGCTTCTGGATCCAACTTCTTCGTACGTTGAAGTTCAATGATGGTTTCAATGACTAGGTAAGGGTTAACCGCATTCGCACCGTAACCAAGTAGCGTTGCAAAGTGGTGCGTTTCACGCGCGTCACCGGTTTCAACCACGATGTCACACTTCGCACGTAGACCTTTGCGGATCAAGTGGTGGTGAACTGCGCCCACTGCCAGCATTGCTGGGATCGCCGCGTGGTTTGAGTTCACTGCACGGTCAGTGAGTAGGATGATTGAGTAACCATCGATAACCGCGTCTTCTGCGTATTGGCAGATACGTTTTAGTGCGCGCTCAAGCTTGCCTTGATCTTCATTGGCTTGGAACACGATATCCAACGTCTTAGCTTGTAGGTGCTCGTTATCGATCGCACGCAATTTCTCAAGCTCAGAGTTCGCCAGAACAGGCGATTCCAATTCAACTTTCTGACAGTGAAGTGGTGTTTCAGTCAGAAGGTTTTGGTCTTTACCCAAGTAGGTGTTCAGCGACATAACCATACGCTCACGTATCGGGTCGATCGGTGGGTTAGTTACCTGTGCAAACAGCTGCTTGAAGTAGTTTGAAAGATGCTGAGACTGATGAGAGAGAACCGCAAGAGGCCAGTCGGCACCCATTGCTGACAATGGTTCTTTTGCGTCATTCGCCATTGGAACGATGATTTCGTTCACTTCTTCAGTGCTCACACCGAAAGCTTGCTGACGATGCAACAAACGCTCTGGAGAAGGTTGGCTGAACTGGTTGCTCGCATCTGGCAGCTTCTTCAAGCTCAGTAGGTTTTCTTCTACCCACTTCTCGTAAGGCTGCGCCGTTGCGATGGTGTCTTTCACTTCTTCATCAGAGATGATGCGACCTTGCTCTAGGTCTGCAACGAAGATACGACCTGGTTGCAGACGACCACGGAACTCTACGTTCTCTGGTTCAATATCCACAACACCAGATTCAGATGCCATCACTAGGAAGTTATCTTTGGTCACTGTGTAGCGAGAAGGGCGCAAACCGTTACGGTCTAGTGTCGCACCAACTTGAACACCATCAGTAAAACATACTGAAGCAGGACCATCCCATGGTTCCATGATGTTCGCGTGGTACTGATAGAACGCGCGACGTTTAGGATCCATGTTTTTGTTTTCTTGCCATGCTTCAGGAATCATCATCATCAATGCATGTGGCAGGCTACGACCAGAAAGAACTAGGAGCTCAAGTGCCATATCGAAGTTAGATGAATCCGAGCTGCCTTCCTGACAGATTGGAAGAAGCATGTCGATTTCAGCCTGAGTAAACAGGTCTGATTCTAGGATTGCTTCACGGGCTTTCATCCAGTTCAAGTTACCGCGAACTGTATTGATTTCACCGTTGTGGGCAATGTAACGGAAAGGCTGTGCAAGACGCCATTTCGGGAAGGTGTTGGTAGAGAAACGAGAGTGTACTAGTGCTAGTGCAGTCACCATGGTCGGGTTTTGCAGATCAAGGAAGTACTGAGGTACTTGCTCGGTCGTTAACTGACCTTTGTACACCAATGTCTTGTAAGACATTGAGTTAATGTAGAAGTCGTCACCAATGTTCGAAACGCTTTCTAGGCAAACACGTACAGTGTAGTTACGAAGTACGTACAGTTTGCGCTCTAGCTCTTCAGGTGTGATGCCAGGGCCACCAGAGATAAACACATGCTCAAACTGAGGCTCTGTGCTTAGTGGGTCTGCACCGATCATTGAGTTATCGGTTGGCAATACACGGTAGCCGATAACTTCAAGATCTAGACGCTGTGCGTTACGTTCTAGAATGTCACGGCATTGTTCGCGTTTGTATTCGTCTTTCGGGAAAAGAACGACACCAACACCATACTTTTCAAACGAAGGCAATTTAATGCCTAACTTAACGGCTTCTTCTAATAGGAATTCATGAGGTTTTTGTAGCAAGATACCTGCACCGTCACCGCTGCATGGATCACAACCTTGACCACCACGGTGCTCCATGCGAGCCAGCATATCCAATGCTTGAGTCACAACTTCATGAGATTTACGGTTTTTCAGGTGAGCAACAAAACCGATGCCACAAGCGTCATGCTCCAGCTCAGGAGTATACAGACCTTGCGAATTTTGCTCTCTATCTACCATAGATACATCCTTCCAGTTCAATAGGCGCAAATGAGTTAGTCGAAACCAGCTTTGCGTCCAGTCCTTTATTTTTTATGATTCGAAGTCTTCCGAAGTTGGCGACTTTGATTCCATTCCGTATCTCGCAGGAAAAATATTGCGAGAAAAACAATCCTTGGTGTAATCCATGTTTTTTGTATCACTATTTAGTGATTTATATAGGTGGGAGTTGGAAAACACCGACGTTTTAGTAAATGATTGTGTAATTAAATACACAAATAAAACTAAAATCTGAAATTATCCTACAATTTTGTCCAGCTTAATTGCAATCAAAATTCGAGGAAGTCGAGTAGTTTTTTAGGTCCTGTTATTGTATTTATGTTTAACTTTTGCTTAACAATTGCTTTTTGTGCTTAATTTTATGCATTTTTATTGATTTTAGATAAAGCTTAGCTGTTTTAAATCTTTAAATTCTGACCTGTTAATTTTTCATTGTTGTAATTTAATTACACAAATCGAAATGATAGTTATTCCTATTTGGTGTGTAAGAGAAATATGCAGCTACATGAGATGGTCAATACGATTGGGCAAGATCTACAGCGACGATATGGAGAGAAGGTCCATAAACTGACACTGCATGGCGGTTTCAGTTGCCCAAATAGAGATGGCATGATAGGCAGAGGTGGATGTACATTCTGCAATGTTGCTTCATTTGCTGATGAAAAAAGCCAGATTAAGAGTATTGGTGAGCAACTGAATGATCGTGCCAATGAAGTTCGCAGAGCGAAGAAGTACTTAGCGTATTTTCAAGCTTACACCAGCACTTATGCAGAAGTGCAAGTGCTGAAAAGTATGTATGAGCAGGCCTTGAAAACAGCCGACATAGTTGGGCTTTGTGTCGGGACAAGGCCTGATTGTGTGCCAGATGCCGTGTTAGATCTTTTGTCTGGTTATGCTCAACAAGGTTATGAAATTTGGTTGGAGCTGGGCCTGCAAACTGCTAATAATGAGACTCTGAAACGTATTAATCGTGGTCATGACTTCGAGTGTTACGCTGAAATTACTCACCGTGCGCGGGCTATGGGTATTAAAGTGTGCACTCACCTGATAGTTGGCCTACCAAAGGAGACTCATGAGGACAATCTGAGCACGCTGAGTAAAGTGCTAGAGGTAGGGACCGATGGTATTAAGCTTCATAGTCTGCATATTGTTGAAGGGAGTACTATGGCTAAAGCTTGGAAAGCGGGCAGATTGGATGCGCCATCATTAGAACAATACGTTGAAACCGCAAGTGCGATGATTCGGATGACACCTCCAGAGATTGTCTTTCATCGAGTGTCGTCTGCGGCCCGTCGACCTACTTTGCTTGCACCTTTGTGGTGTGAGAATCGTTGGCTAGCGATGACAGAGCTTGAACAGACACTTCAACGTGATGGTGCACAAGGTTCGTTAATTAATCAGCCGTTTGTATATATAAAACCATTAATAAATACAGAAAAATCAGCAATAAGCTGATATCTTTTGTAACCTTAGTATTAGGTTGCAGATGGACATAGAGTATTAGAATGGAGCAGGTACTTTACTGGCTATGGGATGTTTCCCGTGGACATGGTTTTAGCCTTGTCGTCATCCTGCTCTTCGTTATTTTATCCTCAGTGCTCTATTCGCGATTGCAAAAGCATATCGAGTTGCTGTTTCAGGATACCCCCACAGCCTTGATTCTCGTCGAGGCTCAGTCAGGAAAGTTGCTTCTATCCAATAAGAGTGCCATGCAGTTGCTTGCTATTCGACGCATGGGGAAATCGTTTCTTCTACCTGATACTGTTTCACGAGAATTCTTACTATCGACAATTAACCAGTTTGCAGGAAATGGATTTAAGAGTTTTCCCATTGAATGGAGTGTTTCGAGAAATACGCGTATTAAAGTAGAGATGACTGGGCGTAAGACTGTCTATCGAGGACGTGCATCTTGGTTACTCTATTTATCACCTCACCAAGCTTCTCACGAGGAAATGGCACGTGAGATTCAATCTCTTTCCATCGCCAAAAGTGCGTTAAATAACCTTTCAGAACTGGTGTTTATCAAGAATAACCAAGGTGAGTTGATTTTTACTAATCGAGCATTTGAACGTTTTTGGGATGGACGTGAACAGGAAGGCAGCGCTGATATTAAAGGTGTCGTTAAAGGGCGAGCGAATAAACGGCGCTGGACTGCAGACTGCGATGGGCGAAGTTGCCTCCTCGAAACCTATCAGAATATCTTGCTTTCCTCTACGGGAGAAAAAATGGGCAGCATAGGTATCAGCCATGACGTAACGGACTGGCATAATATGCAGCAAAGCCTTCGTGATGAGATGGATAAACGTCGCGATACTGAAGTGGCTTTGGCGCAACGCGATACCATTTTACAGAATATTCTTGAGTCTAGCCCAGATGCTATCGGTATCTTTAACGAGAACATGGTCTACCAAGCCTGTAACCTACCTTTTGTACGCGCCCTCGGCATTTCTGAGGTGGATGAGCTCATTGGTAAGCGGCTTCAAGATATCATCCCAGATGATGTCTATAGCCGTTTGTCTGAAACGGATCAGAAGGTTTTATATGAAGGGAAATCATTACGTTACATCGATAAAGCGATCAATAGTAATGGAGAGTTTACTTGGTATGATGTCGTGAAATCGCCGTTTCGTGATCCCGCTTCTGGCACTAATGGTGTATTGATCATGGCGAGAGATGTCTCGGATCGTTATCTTGCGGCACAAAAACTGGAAGAGGCCAATCAAGAGCTAGAGAGGTTGAGTTTTCTTGACAGCTTGACGCAAATTTCCAATCGACGTCGATTTGATGAGCAACTCGCTATTTTATGGCCTTTACATATTCGAGAGCGTCAGCCGCTGAGCGTTCTCCTGTGTGATATCGATTATTTCAAAGGCTTCAATGATTATTACGGTCACCAAGCTGGTGATGACGCTCTGGTTCGAGTGGCTGAGGTGTTTAAATCAGTGCTATCTCGAAATAGTGATTGTGTGGCTCGATATGGCGGGGAAGAGTTTGGCTTCATTTTGCCTAACACAACCGTTGAAGGTGCGTGGCAGATTGCTGAAAAAATCCACCAAGAGGTGAAACGGCTGGGGTTAGAACATGCAGCCTCTGAAGTCTCTTCGAGTCTGACCGTAAGTATTGGGGTTGCCACGCTTGTCCCTAATCCTATGGATAACAGAGAAAGCTTGATTGCGTTGGCAGACAGTGCCCTGTATCAGGCGAAAGCAAACGGGCGTAATCAAACTTGTGTCCATCACACATCAGAAAATTAACTTCTCCAGATTTTAGGTTCTCTTAGCCGTGGGTAGTGAAAACAGGTAGTATTTACCTAGTCTTATCGTACGGAGCGCCCAATGAAACCTATAAAGAATCTCGCTCAGTATTATGTCGATCTTCTGGTCAAGCTTGGCATTTTGCGTTTCTCTATTTTACTCGCTTTAGCGCTGGTTGCCTTGGCTGTTGTGGTTCAGGTTGGCATCACCTTAGTGTTGAGCGGACATGTGGATGACATTGATATTGTTCGCTCAGTGTTTTTTGGTCTGCTAATCACGCCTTGGGCTGTGTATTTCTTATCTGTGGTCGTCGACCAACTTGAGGAATCACGCCAGCGTTTATCAAAGCTCGTATCTAAGCTCAAAGATATGCGTTCTCGAGATCAAGAACTGAACCATAAGTTACAGCAGAATATTGCTAAGCTGAATCAGGAAATTGAAGAGCGGATTAAAGCTGAGGAAGCCCGTGAAGAAGCGATGAAAGATCTCGAAAACGAAGTCTACCAACGTGAGCGTACGCAGCTGGAATTGGCGGAAAGAACCGCACTTCTACGTTCATTTATTGATGCGTCTCCGGATCTTATTTATTACCGCAATGCTGAAGGGGTATTTTCCGGTTGTAACCGGGCCATGGAAGAACTAACGGGTAAAAAAGAAAATCAGCTGGTGGGACTCACACCTTGGGATGTCTACAGCAAAGAAGTGGCTCAACAGATTGTTGATACGGACGAAAAGGTGTTTGCGGATAACCAAGCCTTGACTTACGAGCAGTGGCTGGAATACCCAGACGGCCGTAAAAATTACTTTGAGCTACGCAAAGTTCCTTTTTATAGCAAGGATGGCCGCCATCTTGGGTTAGTCGGTTTCGGGCGTGATATTACTGAGCGAAAACGTCACGAGGAATCATTGAAGAAAGCAAGCCGAGATAAGACGACTTTCATTTCAACCATCAGTCATGAGCTACGTACCCCACTAAACGGCATCGTTGGTTTGAGCCGTATGTTGCTTGATACGCCATTAACGGATGAGCAACGAAACCATATGCAGACCATCAATGTCAGTGCGATTACCCTAGGTAATATTTTCAACGACATTATTGATATGGATAAGTTTGACCGTCGCAAGTTAGAGCTGTTCCCATCTCCACTGAACTTTGAGGAATTTGTGGCTGAAATGGAGAGTATTTCTGCCCTTATGGCCTCCCAAAAAGGTTTACGTTTTGATCTAGAGCGTTTAAGCGAACTTCCAACAGCAATAGAAGTCGATGCAACCCGTTTGCGACAGGTACTGTGGAACCTGATCAGTAATGCTATGAAGTTCACCAAAGAGGGGGGCGTTGTGATGACCGTCGATGCAGAAATCGATGGTGAGCTTGCCAATATCACCATGGAAATTGAAGATAGTGGTATTGGTATTCCGGAATCTGAGCTTGAGAAGATCTTTGCGATGTACTACCAGGTTAAATCCGGTAAGGATAACCTTCACGCAGTTGGCACAGGCATTGGTTTAGCGGTATCTAAACAACTCATTAAAATGATGGATGGAGATATTACCGTCAGTAGTGAGGAAGGGTTTGGCAGTACTTTTACGGTGACCATACGTGTTCCTCTTTCTGCTCACGAGCAGCCACTTGAAAGCGAGCCAACGGAGCGTAAAGAGCTCAATATCTTTATGGTCGAAGATATTGAACTCAATATTACTGTAGCGCGTTCGCTCCTAGAGAGTATGGGGCATGAGGTTAGTGTGGCCATGACCGGACAGGATGCGATTGAGATGTTTGATCCGGAAATTTATGATCTGGCATTCTTGGATATCCAACTTCCAGATATGACAGGTTTTGATGTTGCTGATTTTTATCGTAAAACCTATAAAGATTTGCCGCCATTGGTCGCCCTTACTGCTAATGTACTGAAGAACAAAAATGAATACTTGGAAAAGGGCATGGACGATGCGATCAGCAAGCCTCTATCCGTGACGGCTGTTCAGGAAGTTATCGCGAAATTTACCTCCGATGAAGAGTATCAACAGCCACTGACGATTGAAGAGCCAGTTGTGGTGGAAAGTAACGACTTATACAGCCGGGTGTTGGATTTGGAGATGCTGGAGTCTTATGTCGGTATAGTGGGATCTCAACCGGTACTGGATAGTATCGAGATGTTTGAAAATATGATGCCAGAGTATGTCGAAGTGCTTAATTCTAATATGACGGCGAAACATCAAGACGGTATTGTTTCTGAAGCCCATAAGATTAAAGGTGCGGCTGGTTCTATTGGTCTTAAACATATTCAGAAAGTCGCACAAAAAGCTCAGTCTCCTGATTTGCCAGCATGGTGGGAAAACATAGATGATTGGGTTGAAGAAATAAAAAATGAATATCAGAATGATATTCAAACTCTCAAAGAGTGGTTGGCTCAAAGGTGATAACAATGAAAAAATATGCAGTAGTGGTGTTGGGAGCTGTGCTGCTAGCTGGCTGTGCATCGACTCCAGTGGGTTGGGAGCAGGATGAACAGGTTGCTATTGAAGGGGCTACGGTTCGGCTAAAAAGTAATTTATGGCTAAACAAAATGCCTACCTTAGGAGAAGTTCAGGACCAAACGCTCCATGGCGCGCTCTACCTAGAATCGGATAAAATACTACCTGCCACTTTGGAAGTGGACAGTATTTCTATTAAGCAAGGTGAAGAAAGTTGGGTTATCGATGGTGATTTACTGGATTTACGTACTCACAATCAAAGCCGTTGGGAAGTGGCATTTGTGTGGCAATTCGCGGTAGAGACAGAAAAACCAGTCGATGTCGCCTTAATGCTTAAGAATGGTGACAAGGTCGAGTGGCTGGTAGAAAAAGATGTTGTTATAGATACGGTGTACTAGTTTTTGAGATAGGCAAGAACTAAAAAAAGGTTGATGCGAAAGCATCAACCTTTTTACTTTTCCGTGTTAGCTGTTAGCTGTTAGCTGTTAGCTGTTAGCTGTTAGCTGTTAGCTGTTAGCTGTTAGCTGTTAGCTGTTAGCTGTTAGCTGTTAGCTGTTAGCTGTTAGCTGGAGCTTCTTTCAGACCAGCATTGATATCTAGGATATCTTGCTCGCTTAACGTGCCGACTGCTTGACGAAGCTGCAACACACTTAGGATGTAATCGTAACGTGCGTTAGAAAGGTTCTTGTTTGCATCGTACAAGTTACGAGTTGAGTCAAGAACGTCTACGATAGTACGGGTACCTACATCAAAGCCCGCTTCAGTGGCTTCTAACGCTGAACGAGCCGACACTACGGTCTGTTCATAAGCGCGTAGTGCACCAATCGAAGCACTGATGTTGTTATTAAAGGCACGAACGTCTTTCACCACGCTGCGGTAAGTCGCTTCTAAATCTTGGCTTGCCGCTACGTAATCAAATTCCGCTTGCTTAGTCAGAGAGGTTGTTGAGCCACCGCTATAAATTGGCACAGACAGATTTAGCCCAACATTGAAATTGTCCGAGTCATAATCACTTGAACTGGATGTACTGTTCTTTTGTTCGGCCAATGTATAGCCGCCATCTAAAGTCAATGAAGGAAGGTGGCCTGAGCTCTGCAGAGAAATATTATCTTTAGCGATGTCTTGGGCGATGCGTGAAGAAAGTAAGTTTAGGTTCTTCTCTTGGGCCTCTTTAACTAGAGAGTCTACTGGCGATTGAATCTTGGTCGCAGAGAAACGGTCAATATCTAATACATTGAGATCATCATGCTCTATGCCCGTGATTTCGCGTAAACCTTCGTAGCTGTTGATCAAACTGTTTTCGGCCAGCACTTCATCTGCTAAAACAGTATCGTACTGTGCTTGTGCATCATGGACGTCTGTAATCGCAGAAAGTCCTACTTCAAAACGCTGTTTGGTTTGTTCTAGTTGACGACCCACAGCCGCTTTCTCTGCTTGGACAAAAGCCAGGTTATCTTGCGCTTTTAACACTTCAAAATAGGCGGTAGCGACGCGAAGAATAAGATCTTGCTGAGCAGCCGCATAGGTTGCATCCGCCTGGCGTGCCGTTTTCTCCGCTGTATCTAGAGTGAGCCAGCTAGAACGTTTATACAACTCTTGAGTAAAACCTAGTTTAGCTGTCCAAGTATCCTTGTCATTGTCTGCGTCATTGTACTCACCGCGATCAAAGTCGTAGCTTGCTGTCAGATCAATTTGAGGGAGTAAAGTGGCACGGCTAGAAGTCACCGCTTCAAATGCAGAGTCGCGGGTAGCAGCTGCGCTAAGTAATGTTGGGTCGTTTTCTTTTGCTTGATTGTAAATTTCCGTCAGTGTGTCAGCAAAAGCGTTGGTGCTTAAGCTGCCAAGTGCTGCACTGATAAATAGTGGAAGCAGTTTTTTCATAGGTCCTATTCCTGCCAAAATATGAAAAAGGTGACTGAGCGAGAGTTTAACTCATACTGATGCTAATTCACGCAAAACTTTGCAAATTTTTACACTTAACTATCCACCTGTGCAATATACTTGATTCGCAGATTTAACTCAGAATATAAAAATTGTATAAAAAGTTGAGCCATGTCCTTGGAAGTTAAGCTTCTGTCTGAGTAAACTATAAGATTCACTCACTGAGGTGCCAAATGCAACTATCTGATAGTCAACAAAGTGAATTTACTCCACAAGATGTAGAAATCCTCTCAAAAGAGACACTATTTAAGGGCTTTTTTAGGATGATTAAGTATCGCTTTCGACATAAGTTGTTTGAAGGTGGCTGGAGTGAGGTTATTGAGCGTGAAATGTTCGAGCGAGGGCACGCTGCGGCGTTACTGCCTTATGATCCAGTAACGGATCAGGTTGTATTGATTGAACAGATTCGTGTCGGTGCGCTGGAACATGATCACCCTTGGCAATTTGAAATTGTGGCGGGGGTGATTGATACCAATGAATCTTCAGAGCAGGTTGTGCGTCGCGAAGCGGTTGAGGAAGCGGGGATCTCCGTTGACTATGTAACCAAGGTGACGTCTTATTACCCTTCTTCTGGTGGTTGCTCCGAGAAACTGGATGTTTACGTTGGGAAAGTGGATGCATCCACCGCTCAAGGCGTTCATGGTTTAGACTATGAAGGTGAGGATATTCGAGTTCATGTGGTCAGTCGTGAGACCGCCTATCAATGGGTCACAAACGGAAAATTTGAAAATGGCGCTTCGATTATTGCACTGCAATGGTTGCAGCTGAATTACCAAACGCTAAGAGAACAATGGCACAAGTAGCAGTAAAAAAGCCGTATCACGTTGATTTATCAGAATTGATGCGGACTTATGAAACCAATTACGCCAAATTAAATGCTTTGCTTCCAAGTAGAGCAAAGGTTGGTAATGTGCGCTGCTATCAGGCTGCTAACATGACATATCAAATTCAAGTGGTCGAAGTCACAAAGTACACAACTTTGGTCGATATTTGTCAAAGTGATGATATCCCGGTGTTTCCATTGCCAAAAATGTCTGTCAGGCTCTACCACGATGCTCGCGTAGCAGAGGTGTGTGAGTGTGAGCATTTAAAACGAGTGAATGCTCGATACGAATACCCCAATGACAAAATGGTTCAGCAAGATGAAAAAGTGCAACTGAACCGTTTTTTGGGTGATTGGTTATCTTTTTGTTTAAGGCATGGTATTAGCCGGACGCCGCTCAATATTTAGGTTTTAGTTTTGAAAGTAACGTCGAGCTCATCAGATGGTCGCATCAGGCTGCTTCAAATTACAGATACTCATCTGTTTGAAGCAGCAGATGGAAGCCTATTGAGTGTGAATACAGGTGACAGCTTTAAGGCTGTTGTTGAAGCTATTGTCGAAGAAAATCCTGCCTATGACGCTGTTTTGGCGACAGGGGATATTTCACAGGATCATAGCGAAGCGTCATATCATCGTTTTGAGCAAGGTATTGTACCGCTCAAGAAAACCTGTTTTTGGCTCCCTGGCAATCATGATTTTAAACCGAGCATGACCTCGGTGATTCCTTCTCCACAGATTCAGCAAATTGAGCATGTACTGCTTGGTGAAACATGGCAGATGATTATGCTTGACTCTCAAGTTGTGGGAGTGCCTCATGGTCGTTTGAGCGATAAGCAATTTGCACTGCTGGAAGAAAAATTAGTTCAGTATCCAGAACGTCACGCTTTGATCCTATTGCATCACCATCCCATGCTTGTGGGCAGTGCTTGGTTAGACCAACATTCTTTGAAAGATTCAGAGGATTTTTGGCAATTGGTCGATCAGCATAATAATGTCAAAGCAGTCCTGTGTGGCCATGTGCACCAAGACATGAATGTGATGAGAAATGAAGTGCGGGTTATGGCCACGCCTTCAACCTGTGTACAATTTAAACCCAACTCAGATGACTTTGCTTTGGATAACCAGTCTCCGGGGTGGCGTGAATTATTGCTCCACGATGATGGAAATGTGACTACCGAAGTGAAACGTCTACCCGCAGGTAGGTTCCAACCTGACTTTAACTCAACGGGTTATTAACCTTGAGCTCACCTGATTAAGGACCATTATGCAACCTTCATTACTGCTTTATATTCATGGTTTTAACAGTTCTCCTTTGTCTCATAAAGCTAATGTTATGAAGGAGTATTGCCAGCAATATCGTCCTGATATTAAGGTTGTTGTTCCTCAATTACCTTGTTTTCCCAAGCAAGCTGCAGAATGTTTGCTGGACATTATTGAAACGCACCTTAACGATTATCAAATTGGCTTGGTGGGCAGTTCGCTGGGTGGGTATATGTCCATGTGGCTCAATGCTCAATTTGGTTTTAGAGCAGTGGTGGTTAACCCTGCGGTGAAACCTTATGAGTTACTTTCTGACTATTTAGGCGAGCAGGAAAACCCCTACACACAGCAACGCTATGTTTTAAAAGACACCCATATTGATGAATTAAAAGTGTTGGATACGCCAGTCATCAAACAACCGGAAGATTTCTGGCTTTTACAACAAACAGAAGACGAGGTGTTGGATTATCGTCAGGCGGTTGAAAAGTTTAGCGGAGCTAAACAAACCGTTGAACAGGGAGGAGATCATAGTTTTGTCGACTTTGAACGCTACCCTAAGCATATCATTGAGTTTCTCCAGCTATAGGCTCATTGAGGGAAAAGTCATAATTTTAGTGGTTACTTAGTTATCTCACTTGACATCATTCCCTCTCTTCCAGACTATGTTTCCCTTGTACTGAGCTGGATGTGAAACGACGAGAGTTTGGTCGTTTTTGCTACTTTTTAGACTAATTAATAAAAAGAACAAAAGCTTACCTGCTCAGTAACCCATTTATTTTCTATAACGATATTCCGTATTATGACTGAACAATATAATGCTGGAGCCATTGAGGTTCTTAATGGTTTGGAGCCTGTACGTCGCCGACCAGGGATGTATACGGATACAGCGCGCCCTAACCACTTGGGACAAGAAGTCATCGACAACAGTGTCGATGAAGCGCTAGCCGGACACGCTTCAAAAGTTCAAGTAATTCTGCATGCCGATCAATCTCTGGAAGTGATCGATGATGGCCGAGGCATGCCTGTTGATATTCACCCGGAAGAGAAAGTCTCCGGCGTTGAACTTATTCTGTGTAAACTCCACGCGGGTGGTAAGTTTTCCAATAAAAACTATCAATTCTCTGGTGGTCTTCACGGTGTAGGTATTTCGGTTGTAAATGCCTTATCAAAACGTGTTGAAGTAACGGTACGTCGTGAAGGACAAGTGTATGAAATTGCATTTGAGCACGGCGATAAAGTATCTGACTTAACGGTCACAGGCACTTGTGGACGTCGTAACAAAGGTACCAGTGTTCACTTCTGGCCTGATGCTAAATATTTTGATTCTGCCAATTTCTCCGTCACTCGTTTGGTGAATAACTTACGAGCTAAAGCGGTACTTTGCCCAGGGTTAGAAATCACTTTCTCTGATAAAGTGAACGGTAACGAACACAAATGGCTGTACGAAGATGGACTGAAAGACTATCTAGCAGAAGGTGTGAAAGGTTATACCGTCTTGCCTGAAGAGCCGTTTACTGGAGAATTCTCTGCGGAGACCGAGGCGGCTAACTGGGCGGTGATTTGGCAGCCGGAAGGTGGTGAGATGATCACCGAAAGCTACGTAAACCTGATCCCGACAGCTCAAGGCGGCACCCACGTAAATGGATTGCGCCAAGGCTTGCTTGATGCGATGCGAGAGTTTTGTGAGTTCCGTAACCTGCTTCCTCGTGGTGTTAAGCTCACGGGGGACGATGTCTTTGACCGCTGTTCCTACGTATTGTCGGTTAAGATGCAAGACCCTCAATTTGCCGGTCAAACCAAAGAACGTCTGTCTTCGCGTCAAACCGCTGCCTTTGTTTCTGGCGTGGTAAAGGATGCGTTTAGCTTATGGCTGAATGAGAAGCCGCAACTGGCTGAACAGCTGGCAGAAGTTTGTATTGCCAATGCACATCGGCGAATGCGTGCAAGTAAAAAAGTGGTACGTAAAAAAGTGGCTTCAGGGCCAGCCTTGCCGGGTAAATTAACGGACTGCTCAGTACAAGATCTAAACCGTACCGAAATCTTCTTTGTCGAGGGTGACTCGGCTGGTGGTTCAGCGAAGCAGGCTCGCGATCGAGAGTTTCAGGCTGTCATGCCGCTTCGCGGTAAAATTCTTAATACTTGGGAAGTGTCTGCTGACCAAGTATTAGCCTCTCAAGAAGTCCATGATATTTCGGTTGCGCTGGGTATTGACCCAGACAGTGATAACCTTGAAAGCTTACGTTACGGCAAGATCTGTATCTTGGCCGATGCCGACTCCGATGGACTACATATTGCAACATTGCTCTGTGCATTGTTTACCCGCCACTTCAGAGCTCTGGTAGAAGCGGGTCATATCTATGTGGCTATGCCACCACTCTATCGTATTGATTGTGGTAAAGAAGTCTTTTATGCCCTTGATGATGATGAGAAAGAAGGCATCTTAGAACGTTTGTCGAAGAAAAAAGCTAAGATCAATGTCCAGCGATTCAAAGGTTTGGGTGAAATGAATCCACTTCAGCTACGTGAAACGACTATGGATCCGAATACTCGCCGCTTGGTTCAGCTCACGATTGATGACTCTCAGGCAACCATGGAAATGATGGATATGCTACTTGGTAAGAAACGTGCTGATGACCGCCGTTCTTGGCTACAAAACAACGGGGATTTGGCAGAGGTTTAACGAATGTCTACGGAAATTACATACGATGGCGTTGAACAGTTGCCAATGCGCAAGTTCACTGAAGACGCTTATCTCAATTACTCGATGTACGTCATCATGGATCGCGCCTTGCCATACATTGGTGATGGCTTAAAGCCGGTTCAGCGACGAATCATTTATGCGATGTCAGAGCTGGGGCTCTCGGCAGCAGCAAAATACAAAAAATCCGCGCGCACGGTTGGCGATGTGTTGGGTAAATACCACCCTCACGGCGACTCCGCATGTTATGAAGCTATGGTGTTAATGGCTCAGCCGTTCTCTTATCGTTATCCATTGGTTGACGGTCAAGGTAACTGGGGTGCGCCGGATGATCCTAAATCATTCGCTGCGATGCGTTATACCGAAGCGAAATTGTCCAAGTTTGCAGAAGTTCTGCTTGGTGAACTTGGACAAGGAACCGTTGAATGGCAGCCGAACTTTGACGGTACGATGAAAGAGCCGCAAATGCTGCCAGCGCGACTGCCACATATTCTACTCAATGGCGTTACGGGTATCGCAGTAGGGATGGCGACCGATATTCCGCCACATAATGTGCGTGAAATTGCTGATGCCACTATCCATCTGATCGATCATCCTAAATCCGAACTGTCAGATGTGATGAACTTTGTTCAGGGGCCGGATTACCCAACGGAAGCTGAGATTATCTCGCCAAAAGCTGAGCTGGAAAAAATCTACCGCACTGGTCGCGGCAGTATCAAAATGCGCGCAGTATGGCATAAAGAAGGCAGTGATATTGTTATCACGGCACTGCCACATCAGGTATCGGGTGCCAAGTTACTTGAGCAAATTGCTAGCCAAATGCGAGCCAAGAAACTGCCAATGGTCGATGACCTACGTGACGAATCGGATCACGAAAACCCGACGCGTATTGTTGTGGTTCCTCGCTCAAATCGTATCGACTGTGATCAGTTGATGAACCACCTGTTTGCGTCGACGGATCTTGAAAAAAACTTCCGCGTTAATCTCAACATGATTGGCTTGGATAACCGTCCTCAGGTGAAAGGTCTGGTTCAGATCTTATCAGAGTGGATTGAGTTCCGCCGTGCGACCGTTCGCCGCCGTTTGCAGCATCGCTTGGACAAGGTCCTTGCACGTTTGCACATTTTAGAAGGTTTGTTGGTTGCTTACCTTAATTTGGATGAAGTGATAGAGATCATCCGTACGGAAGATGATCCCAAAGCAGTGCTGATGGCACGCTTCGGTATTACGGATATTCAGGCGGATGCGATTCTTGATACCAAACTTCGTCACCTTGCCAAGCTGGAAGAGATGAAGATCCGTGGTGAGCAGGAAGAGCTAGAAAAAGAACGCGAAAAGCTTGAACAGCTGCTAGGCTCTGAGCGTCGTCTGAATACGCTATTAAAGAAAGAAATCAAAGCGGATGCTGAAAAATACGGTGATGATCGCCGCTCTCCTCTTGTTGAGCGTGCGGAAGCCAAAGCCTTGACTGAGCGCGATCTTGTACCGAGCGAACCTATTACCGTTGTGCTTTCAGACAAAGGGTGGATCCGCCACGCGAAAGGTCATGATGTTGATGCTGAAGGACTGAATTACAAGTCGGGTGATAAGTACTTAGCCCATGCTCGCGGTAAGAGTAATCAGCAAGCCGTCTTCTTAGGCAGTGATGGTCGAAGCTACTCGTTAGAGTCACACTCATTGCCTTCAGCGAGAAGTCAAGGTGAGCCTATCACGGGACGTCTGAATATTAATGCAGGGACTAACATTCGCCATGTGGTGATGGGGGAAGAAGACCAGTTATGGTTGGTCGGTTCTGATGCCGGTTATGGCTTTGTGTGTAAAGGAAGTGATTTACTGTCGAAAAACCGCAGTGGTAAAGTACTAGTCACGTTGCCTCAAAATGCTGAGGTCTTGAGCCCGGATGCGATCCGTAGCCTGGACCAAGATGAGATTTTGGCTATTACCAATCAAGGGCGAATGTTGTTATTCCCTATCAAGGATTTACCTCAGTTAGGCAAAGGTAAGGGCAACAAGATCATTAATATTCCAGCGGCCAAAGCCAAAGAGCGGGAAGAAGTGGTTTCTCATCTGATGTCGTTACCTCAAGGGGCATCGGTGACGCTCTATGCCGGTAAACGTAAACTTGGCTTGAAGCCAAGCGACCTGGATAATTTCCGCGGTGAGCGTGGTCGTCGAGGTAGTTTGCTACCGAGAGGTTTACAGCGGGTAACCCGTATTGAAGTTGAAACTTCTACCACAGAAGAAGACAGCGAATAAAGAAAAATCCCATGCTATCGAGCATGGGATTTTTCTATCTAGGTTTTTAAATTTCTCGGGTATCTTCTGCGATCGTCACGCTAAGTGTTTGCTCTTTGCCCTTACGTAGGATGAGCACATCGACGGTTGTCCCCGGCCTCAACTCAGTGACAATATCCATTACGCTCTGGCGACCATTGATTTTTTGTCCATCAATTTTGAGAATAATATCCTGAGCCTGAAATCCTGCATCGGCGCCTGGTCCGTTAGGATCGACGCCTAACACGATAATCCCCCCTAAATGTTCATTCCCTAGTAAGCGGGAAGTGACGGAGTTGATGTCCTGACCATCAATACCGATATAACCTCGGATCACGCGACCATCGGCTATGATTTTTTGCATGATTTTATTGGCAAGAGCATAAGGGATAGCAAAAGAAATGCCGTAAGTTTCTAGTTCTGTTGCTTGCTGAAAGGATGCAGTGTTGATACCAACCAGTTCACCTCGTGTGTTAACCAATGCCCCACCAGAGTTGCCTTCATTGATGGCAGCATCAGTCTGAATAAAGGCTTGTCGTCCGCCGGCGCTGATGGAAGAGCGACCAGTTGCGGAGATAATGCCGAAAGTGGTTGTTTGGCCGAGGTTGTATGGGTTACCGATGGCGAGTACGACATCACCGACGGTTGGGGAATAGTTTGGATTGAGTGGTATGACAGGAAGATTACTACCTTCTACACGTAAAACCGCAATATCGGTTCGCTTATCAGTACCGACCAATTGAGCGGCAGCGACGCGCCCATCTTGCAGTGCTACTACCACCTGATCGGCTTGAGCAACAACATGATAGTTAGTGATGATATAGCCTTTGTCGCTAACAATAACCCCAGAGCCCAGCCCCTGGGTCAATAGCTTCGAACGATCATCCTCTTTGTACTTTCGGCTGTAAATGTTCACAACAGCAGGCGCAGCCTTATGTACTGCACTGTTAAATGAGATTTCTTGCGCCGAAGTAATACTGATTTCATCGCTCAGTGTCTGAGGGAGGATAGTAGAGCGTAGAGAAGGGATCGCCAATAGTAATAATGCTGCTGTTGCCAGCCCTAAACCTATTGAACGCAATAAGAATTGCAGCATATCTTCCTAACCACTCTAAATATCAGACAAGTGGCGAAAGGATAGCATTAGATGAGAAAATAATAAAAGGACGGCAGGAGATCCTACCGTCCTTTGACATTGAGCTCTCGTTTTTTAACGTACGACTAAATAAATAGTCCGTTCGCCACGTTGAATGTTCAGAGCCAATACACTTGGTTGCTTCTCAAGGACTTTTCTAAACTCAGCAAGGTTTTTGACTCGTTTACGGTTTACACCAATAATGATGTCACCTTTCGCGAGCTGATACGCTTCAGCTTTTGAGCCTTTCTCTACGCCGGCGACTTTAATGCCTTGTACTGGATCGCTTGAGGTTGTATTGGTGAGTTCTGCACCAGAAAGGCCGTCATGGAGTTTGTCGGCTGAGGCTTTGACATTTTGCTGCTCACCTAATGTCACATCAAAGTTTTCCTTCTTACCATCGCGGACCACTCCGAGCGAGATTTGTTTGCCTGCACCAAGTGTTGCAACTTTTGCGCGCAGTTCACTGAATGAATGAATGCTTTTGCCGTTGACGGATACAATGACATCACCCGCTTTGAGCCCTGCTTTATCTGCTGCACTGTCAGGCACCACTTGACTAACAAAAGCCCCTTTACTGGACTCATAGCCGAGTGCATCAGCAAGCTCTGAAGTAATTTCTCCACCTTGAACACCTAACATTCCGCGTTTAACTTCACCAAACTCAAGGATTTGTGCTGTTAGGTTGTTCATCATATTTGATGGAATGGCAAACCCAATACCAACATTACCGCCATTTGGCCCCAAAATAGCAGTATTGATACCAATCAACTCACCATTTAGGTTCACCAAAGCACCACCAGAGTTACCACTATTGATAGCGGCATCGGTTTGAATGAAGTTCTCGAAATTTTCAATGTTCAGGCCGCTGCGTCCTAGAGCGGAAACAATACCGGAGGTGACCGTTTGTCCAAGACCGAATGGATTACCGATCGCAACAGCAAAGTCACCGACCCGCAAGGCATCCGAATCTGCAATCTGAATTTCCGTGAGATTCTTGGCTTTTTCTAACTGCAGAAGCGCTACATCTGACATTTGGTCGCCGCCCACTAATTCAGCGTCATACTCTCTGCCATCGTGTAGCTTAACGCGAATTTTTTCAGCACCATTGATGACGTGATAGTTAGTCACGATGTAGCCTTTATCGGCGTTGATGATGACACCAGATCCAAGACCTCTAAATGGACGTTCCTGTAATTGCTCGGTTGGAAACTCTGGGCCGAAAAAGAAACGGAATTGTTCAGGGATGCGCTGCTTCGAGACTTGGGTACCTTCCACAGAGATGCTGACGACAGCAGGGGTAACCTTTTCCAACATTGGAGCCAAACTTGGCAATTGCTCTCCATCTACTGAAAGCGGCAGGGCAGCAGTGGCTGGTATGGGGGTGATGATTGAACTTAAGCTTAAAGATAGGACGGTTAAAGCAAGCAAAGGTTTTTTCATCTGATAACTCCTCGTTAAGTTAAGGCCTGAGATTTAATATTTGGTTAAAAAATAAGAAATCAATCGACGCTTATTGGAGTTTAAGACTAAAAAACCTTTATAAAGTTCAGCAAGTGAACAAATAGAGCTAAGAGGCTTTTGCTGTAACCACTTGTTCTGAGTTAAGAACTTCCTTTTTCTCTTCGGTCAGCATGCCTGTTGCGCCAGAGGCGTAATCTTTAGGTGCTTCATTGAGAATTAATGGTTGTTCAACTTCAGCTTGCATTTCTACTTTCGTTTGCTCTGCTACTTTTTTGTTGAATGGGTTATCCTGAATTGGAATATTTGGTAGCAATTCAGAAGATGTTTTGGTCATGTGCTGATAAAGCTTAGTGTATTCTTTGCCTAAAGAATCCAGCATTTCTGCAGTTTGGGCAAAATGATCGGCAAGATCTTGCTTTTGCTGCTCCAGCTCAAATTTAGCGTTATCTAAATCTTTTTGAATGGTCTTCTGTTTGCTATATCCCGGAGTGGTGATACGCGAGATGATGATTCCTAAAACAGCGCCTACAAGCAAACCTACAAGGGCATAAATCCAAGGCATATTCGCTCCTTATCATTGTTATTTAACATGTTTTTTACCGGTTGGTTACACATGTTCACCGGACATGTTACTATGAGAATTCGAGACGATAAAGAAAAATGCATGTGCTCTGCATAGCAGTTTCAATCCTTCTATAGCACGTGAGTGAAGCGATGACCCCATTAGAGATCTATACAAAAGATGTAAAAGAGCATGGCTTTCAACAAGATGAAGCCCAACTTCAAGCCGTGAAAGCTCTGGATAATCTCTACCATGAATTTGTTCAATATATAAATACCCCTGTTGAACCTGTCACCGGATGGAAAAGCTGGTTTGGCAAAAAAACACCTCAACCTATTGCTCCTAAAGGATTGTATTTTTGGGGGGGAGTAGGGCGTGGAAAAACCTACTTAATGGATACTTTTTTTGAAGCCCTTCCCTGCGACAAAAAAATGCGTGTCCACTTCCACCGATTTATGTATCGAGTGCATGACGAGTTGAATGCGCTTGGAGATATCAATGATCCATTGGAGCAGGTGGCTGATATCTTTAAGTCAGAAGCGGAAATCATATGTTTTGATGAGTTTTTCGTATCAGATATTACCGATGCAATGATTTTGGGAACTTTGTTTCAGGCTTTATTCAAGCGTGGTGTGATTTTAGTCGCCACATCCAATATTCCACCACAGGACTTGTATCGCAATGGCTTACAAAGAGCTCGTTTTTTGCCTGCGATTGATTTGATTCAGTCAAACTGTTTAGTGCTTAATGTTGATAGTGGCATTGACTACAGATTGAGAACGCTTGAACAAGCGGAAATTTATCATTTTCCTTTGGATGCTCAGGCCAATACCAATCTCTGTCATTACTTTGAACAATTGGTTGGTGAGCATAAGCAAGGTGCGAAAAGCATTGAAATCAATCATCGTCAGATAGAGGTATTGAATTCGTACGAAGGGGTGCTGCATGCTACCTTTGAGCAGTTGTGCCAGTCAGCCCGGAGTCAAAATGATTATATAGAGCTGTCACGTATCTACCACACCGTACTATTAGCCGACGTCCAGCAAATGGGAAAGTCTATTGATGATGCGGCTCGTCGTTTTATTGCTTTAGTGGATGAATTCTATGAGCGTCATGTCAAATTAATTATCTCAGCGACAGTTCCGTTAGAAGAGCTATATACCCAAGGACAATTGGAATTTGAATTTAAACGCTGTCAGTCTCGACTTATTGAAATGCAAAGCCATGATTATCTGGCGAAAGAGCATTTAGCATAAGGGGTTTGATGTTTCTATAAGGGAAGAAAAAAATTGATTTTTTTGCCTAAAAAGAGGTGATTTTTTCAACTGACTTCTCTATAATCCTGCGACCCACCGTTACTGCAGACCAGATCCTTACAGATCTAGGGTCGAGAGTGCCAACCACTCGAAGGGGTGATGAATGGGCTCTTAGTCAGTGGGAGCAATGCTCCTTAAGTGTAAATTTTAATAAACGGGTTATTATTAGCATGAAAACTTTCGTTGCTAAACCAGAAACTGTAAAACGCGACTGGTACGTTGTAGACGCTGAAGGTAAAACTCTTGGTCGTCTAGCAAGTGAAATTGCATCTCGCCTACGTGGCAAACATAAAGCTGAATACACTCCACACGTTGACACTGGTGATTACATCATCGTTGTAAACGCGGAGAAAGTTACTGTAACTGGTAACAAAGCTAAAGGTAAAATTTACTACCGTCACACTGAATTCCCTGGCGGCCTAAAATCAATCAGCTTCGAGAAGCTAATTGATCGTAAGCCAGAGATGGCGCTTGAGCTAGCGGTTAAAGGTATGCTACCACGTGGTCCTCTAGGCCGTGCTATGTACCGTAAGCTGAAAGTTTACGCGGGCGCTGAGCACAACCATGTTGCTCAACAACCACAAGTACTAGACATCTAATCGGGGATTTCGAAAATGGCAGAGAATCAATACTACGGCACTGGCCGTCGCAAAAGCTCAGCTGCACGTGTTTTCATTAAACCAGGCAGCGGCAACATCGTAATCAACAAGCGTAGTCTTGATGAGTACTTTGGTCGTCCAACTTCTCGTATGGTTGTTAAACAGCCTCTAGAGCTAGTTGAACTAACTGAAAAATTAGACCTATACGTTACTGTTAAAGGTGGCGGTATTTCAGGTCAAGCAGGTGCTATCCGTCACGGTATCACTCGCGCACTAATGGAATACGATGAGTCTCTACGTCCTACTCTACGTGCAGCTGGTTACGTTACTCGTGACGCTCGTTGCGTTGAACGTAAGAAAGTTGGTCTACGTAAAGCACGTCGTCGTCCACAGTTCTCTAAGCGTTAATCTTTTTTCGAAAAGATTGGCCTTCGGTGTTTTCACCGGATTGTGGTCCCAAAAGCCTGGCTTCATGCCAGGCTTTTTGTTTTTCTGCACAAAAAAATCCCTTCTCTCAGACCAGTTTCGAGAACTTTTATATTACTTATTCCCCTTTTGTGACCTCATAGGCGATTTACTTCACGATTGTTACAAAAAGGTAGCTTTATCTTGTCAAAAAGTAGGGTTTTATTTATCATTTGCCATCAAATAAATACAACTAAATTCGTATTTTGTTAGCCATGCTCTTTAAGCGGAATAACAATAATCCAAAAGGAGCAAATGGGAGAATGTTTGGATGAGCAATGCGCCTTTAAATAACGGTCGCAGACGTTTCTTGACAGCAACAACGGCGGTTGTTGGTGGTCTCGGAGCAGCTGCTGTCGCCGTTCCTTTTATTAAATCTTGGAACCCAAGTGAGAAAGCAAAAGCTGCGGGTGCCCCTGTTGAAGTTGACATAGGTAAACTTGAAGAAGGGCAGATGGTTCGTGTTGAGTGGCGTGGTAAACCTGTCTGGGTTGTCCGCCGAGCACAATCTGTCGTAGATGCGCTGAAAAATATTGACGGTCAACTTCGTGATCCAGCGTCAGGCGAAGAGCAACAGCCAACTTATGCTCAAAACGCCTACCGTTCTATCAAGCCTGAGTACTTTGTCGCTGTAGGTATCTGTACCCACCTAGGGTGTTCGCCGACTTATTTACCGGACAGTTTTAGCGAACAAGTTCAAGGTGTTAAATCAGGTTTCTTCTGCCCTTGTCACGGTTCCAAGTTTGATATGGCTGGCCGCGTATTCCAAGGTGTACCAGCCCCACTAAACTTGGTTGTTCCAAAGCACATGTATCTCAGTGATACTAAGATTATCATCGGTGTTGACGAAGAAGGGGAGGCATAATGCAAGCTCTACTTGACTGGGTAGAAAAACGTCTACCCGCAATGAATGCGTATAAGAAACACCTTTCTGAGTACCCGATGCCAAAGAACTTTAACTTTTGGTATCTTTTTGGCTCTCTAGCAATGCTGGTATTGGTTAACCAGATTCTGACAGGTATTTGGCTGACAATGAACTACGTCCCATCTGGCGATGGCGCGTTTGCTTCAATCGAATACATCATGCGTGACGTAGAGTACGGCTGGCTACTGCGTTACATGCACTCGACAGGTGCTTCGGCATTCTTTGTCGTGGTGTATCTGCACATGTTCCGCGGTTTAATCTATGGCTCTTACCAGAAGCCTCGTGAGCTACTGTGGATCTTCGGTATGCTTATCTTCTTAGTGTTGATGGCTGAAGCCTTCATGGGCTACCTACTTCCATGGGGTCAGATGTCCTACTGGGGAGCCCAGGTAATCATTTCACTATTTGGTGCGATTCCTGTTATTGGTGACGATTTGACACTATGGATTCGTGGTGACTACGTTATTTCTGGTGCAACGCTGAACCGTTTCTTCGCTTTACACGTTATTGCATTGCCAATCGTACTTCTGCTGCTTATTGTTCTACACGTATTAGCACTACACGAAGTGGGTTCAAACAACCCAGATGGTATCGAAACTAAGCTGCCTAAAGGCACCATGGGCGACGATTACAAGACGCAGTTCAAGTTCCACGATTACTACTCGAAGAAATACGATATCATCGATTCTATTCCGTTCCATCCTTACGGTACGGTTAAAGACATGGTTGGTGTAGCAGGCTTCCTGTTCTTGTTCTGTTACGTGTTGTTCTTTAACCCTGAGATGGGTGGATACTTCCTTGAGCCGCCTAACTTTGAAGCGGCAAACCCACTGAAAACACCAGAGCACATTGCTCCAGTATGGTACTTCACACCTTTCTACGCGATTTTGCGTGCGGTACCTGATAAGTTACTAGGTGTTATCGCGATGGGAGCGTCAATTGCGGTTCTATTCGTTCTGCCTTGGCTGGATCGTTGTAAGGTTCGCTCTTACCGTTACCGTAGTAAATTCCATTTGTTTAATATCATCCAGTTTACGATCAGCTTTATTGCTCTGGGTATTCTTGGTGCGCTTCCTGCTACACCAACGTACACACTGCTAGCTCAGATCTTTAGCTTAGCTTACTTCATGTTCTTCGTACTGCTGTACTTCTACAGTAAGAACGAAGCGACTAAGCCACTACCAGAAAGGGTGACATTCAAATGAAAAAATGGATTGTAATTCTATTTGCAATGCTGCCTTCTCTGGCGATGGCAGCGGGTGCAAGCGTACCGCTAGACAAAGCAAACAATGACCTAAGTGATCAAGCATCACTACAAAACGGTGCCAAGCTGTTCATGAACTACTGTTTTGGCTGTCACTCAGCGCAGTATCAACGTTATGAGCGGGTTGCACGTGACATCGGTATTCCGGTCGAACTACTGAAAGAGAACCTGATTTTCGATCCTAATGCGAAAGTCGGTGATTTGATGGAAAACGCAATTCCTGATGAATCCGCAGCCAAATGGTTTGGTGCTACGCCTCCTGATCTAACTTTGGTTGCTCGTGTTCGTGGCTCTGACTGGCTATACACATACCTGCGTTCTTTCTACGAAGACCCATCTCGCCCGTTTGGTGTAAACAACGTTGTTTTCCCAAGCGTAGGTATGCCGCACGTTCTCGAAGAACTACAAGGGATTCCTAAACCAGTTTATGAGACTAAAATCGTAGAAGGCGAGGAGCATAAAGTTGTCGTTGGTGTTGAAACCGACGGGACTGGTGAGCTGAACCAAGAAGAGTACGACGATGCTGTTCGTGATTTGGTGAACTTCCTAGAATACTCTGGTGATCCAGTGAAACTAGAGCGTCACGCATTAGGTTGGTGGGTAATGGCATTCCTCGTTATCTTCACTATTGTGGTTGTTCTGCTTAAGAAAGAGTATTGGCGTGATGTGCACTAATTGTGCTATCATACTGTGCTAATTCCCAATTTTATTGTTGATAATGGAGGCTTAGCCTCCATTATTTTTTATATCTGTAAGTGTGCTGGAGGGCTCCATGGCTGTAGCTGCCAATAAACGTTCTGTGATGACTCTATTTTCAAGTGCATCTGATATGTATAGCCATCAGGTACGTATTGTACTGGCTGAAAAAGGTGTAAGTGTCGAAGTTGAACTGGTTGATGAAGGAAATCTTCCCGCAGAGCTGATTGAGCTAAACCCGTATAAATCAGTACCCACTTTAGTTGATCGTGAGCTAGCGCTTTACGATTCGAAAATCATCATGGAATATCTGGATGAGCGTTTTCCCCATCCTCCATTGATGCCTGTATACCCAGTTGCACGTGGTAACAGCCGTTTGATGATTTACCGTATTGAGAAAAACTGGTACTCACTGGCAGAGAAAGTGGTAAAAGGTAACGTTGAAGAAGCGGAAGCTGCGCGCAATAAATTGCGTAATGATCTGCTGACTCTCGGCCCTGTATTTGCAGAGTTTGAATACTTTATGAGTGAAGAGTTCAGTTTGATCGATTGTTACCTTGCTCCGTTATTGTGGCGCTTGCCTCAGCTAGGTATTGAACTCACTGGCCCAGGTTCGAAAGAGTTGAAAGTGTACATGAACCGCGTATTTGAGCGTGATTCATTCCTAGCTTCACTGACCGAGGCAGAACGTGAAATGCGTCTGAGTCGCTAATTGGAAGCGAAATGGACATAACTAATATGACACCTCGCCGACCTTATATGCTTCGAGCATTTTATGATTGGCTGGTAGATAATGATTTAACACCTCATTTAGTCGTTGAGGCAACCTTGCCTGGTGTTCGTGTTCCTGTTGAGTTTGTTCAGGATGGGCAAATTATTCTCAATATTGCTCCACGAGCAGTAGGTAACCTTGAACTAGGTAATGAAGCGATTACGTTTAGTGCGCGTTTCTCTGGTCGTCCTCACTCCGTTATTGTACCTCTGTATGCGGTCCAAGCCATTTATGCTCGTGAAAACGGTGCAGGGACCATGTTTGAGCCTGAAGAAGCATATATGGATGACTTTGATGGAGGTACATCTGGCGTTGAAGAATTTTCGGAAGAAGATTCAGGTTTGTCTTTGGCTACGGAAGCTTTTGAAGAAGAACCCACCCCGGATGACGAACCACCTAGACCTAAAGGCCGACCAAGCTTAAGAGTCATCAAATGAAAAAAGCAGCGTATTCGCTGCTTTTTTGTCTTTTATGAATTAAATTTTAATTTCCAGTCTGAAATGCTTTGATGACTTGTTTTACACCTGAAATATTACGTGCCACCTCTACAGCCACATCCGCTTGTTCTGGTGATACATAACCAAGTAAAAATACTTCTTTATCCTCGGTAATGACTTTCACTTTTACTCCATTAAGCTCGCTATTTGTCAGTAGTGCTGATTTGACTTTGGTTGTGATCCAACTATCGTGACTGATTTGACCAACTGATAGCGGGGCTTTAATACGCACTTGGTTGTGGACTTTCTTAACACCTTTTAAATCTCTTGTCTTGCTTACAAACTGATTAAGAAGATCTTGGTTACTGGCTTGGCCCATTAATACCACCGTCCCGTCATACGAGCTTGCTGTAATTCTTACTTCTCGTTGAAAAGGTGGTTTGTTTGCAAGGCCGGCAACTTCAAACTCGATATTATTATCATCCCACATTTCTTGGGTTGTTCGGGTATCAGTCACCACATTAACAGTGGTTGCCGCTCCCGCTACAAATAAACCAGCGCATCCAGTGGTGCTAAGCAGCATACAAATGATGACAAAAGTTTTAAGATGTTTCATAACTTACTCTTCGTGAGCTGGAAATAGGACTTGATCGATAAGATCACATAAGCAGTGAAGCGTCACCATATGCACCTCATGGATCCTTGCTGTTCTGTGAGATGGAATTCGAATTTCAACATCATTCTCACCTAGTAAGCCAGCCATTTCACCACCGTCTTTTCCTGTGAAAGCAATGATGGTCATATCGCGTGTTACAGCCGCTTCCATGGCCTTAATGATGTTTTTGCTGTTACCACTGGTAGAAATAGCCAACAAAATATCACCGGCTTGTCCAAAAGCTCTAACCTGCTTTGAGAAGATTTCTTCATAATGGTAATCATTGGCGACCGCAGTTAAGGTGGTATTATCCGCAGTGAGGGCCATGGCAGGTAGACTCGGACGCTCCGTCTCAAAGCGGTTTAGCAGGCAAGAAACAAACTGTTGAGCGTTAGAAGAGGAGCCTCCATTACCACAGCATAGAATTTTATTACCATTAAGTAAGCTGGCGACCATTGCCTGAGCTGCATGGGTAATCGCATCGGGCAGGGCCTCTGCGGCTGCAATCTGAATTTGAATACTTTCTGTAAAGCTGTCTTTAATGCTGTCTAGCATCGATTATCCTTGAGTTATTGCGTTTTTTATCCAGTCGATCTGCTTACCTTGCTGGTGCATGGCCACTAAGTCAAATCGAAAATCAGTAGTATGTACGGATTTACCCTGTTTCATCAGCCAAGTGTTTGCAGCGTGAATAAGTTTGTTCATCTTGCATGGGGTGACGGTTTCTGCTGCATGACCGTAACGCTGGTTTGAACGATAACGTACTTCAATGAATACGATAGTCGAACCATCAAGCATTATAAGATCGAGTTCCCCACCTTTGGAATGAAAGTTTTTACCAATTAGAGAAAGCCCTTGGCGGATCAAGTACTGCTCCGCCAAGGCCTCATAATGCTCGCCGCTTTGACGTTTATTTAGCCACGCCATGTTCGGCCCAACTCATCTCACGTTGCACCACACAATCTTTGTTGATACTTAACACTCCAGTATTGCCCTGTAATGTATGCCCATCAACGACCTTCATTTGTGGTAACTGCTCCATCAGTAAGTAGGCGTCCATACCTAAAGCTTGTAAGCGCTTTTCTGCATTAGAATCTTTTGGCCACAGTTGCTCCATCTGGGCTTCAAGTGCCTCATTTGGCTGAATGAGCAGTGGAATATCACTGTACATGACGCCAGAGAGATCTTCATACTGTTGGCGACCGCTATTACTACGAGAGTTAGAAAACAGCTTTGGTGGCACTGTGTCGGGGTTTACGGCCACTTCGATGAATGGTTTGATCAGAGTTAGCTCGGAGCTGCCTGCAACAATGTAAACCGCATCAATATCGCGGCGGCTACGTGGTTGGCTTTCCAAAGGTATCGCCAGCAATGACTCCATTTGGGCGATATGCTGTTGACTCTCTTGTAGGCCAAAGACTTTATTGATATCGCGCTGTAATTGACGCTTATCGCCAAATAGGTTAACGGCTACTTTGTCTTTACTGTATTTCTTCCATTCTTCTTCAAATGCTTCAACAACACGTGTCCCTAATCGACCTTGTGGGGCGAGGATGAGTGGGTAGCGATAACCTTGAGTAAATAAGTGCTTGGCAGCTTGTGCCACCTCTTGATCAGGAGAGAGTGCCAAATAGCAGGTATTGTTGCCAGACTCTAAGTTATCAGGAATATTTAAAGCTAGAGTCGGTAATGGACGAGAGAAGCTTGCTTGAGCTTGCTGGAGCTTTTCAATATTGCTTTTGATTAGCGGACCGACCACGAAATCGACATTTTTCTCCACTAAAGTCCGCTCAAGTTGTTCAGGTGTTACGGTATTGGTATCAATGACTGTCAGGTTGGCGTTTTCATCGCGTTCTGTGTCATTCATCATTTCCAAAATAAAGCCATCACGAATGAGCTGGGCCTGCTTGGCAAACTTACCAGATAAAGGCAGTAGTAGTGCCGTGCTGACGGGCTTGACCACTTCAAGGTTCAGGATATCGACAATTGCTTGTGGGGTATAGGTAGCCGCTGGGTGGCTTGGATTTTCTGCCAACCACTTTTCCAGTGTATTTTTTAGTTGTGGAATGTTACTGGATAGCGTTTTGGTATAAATAGCCAACTGTAACCAGCCATCAAGCACCTCTTCATCAGCTTCCGCAGAGAGTTCGGTTATCTGATCCTGATTGTATTGGTTGAGGTTGCTCCAAATGCTTTGGGCAATGGCCGTTTGTTTTGCTCTTTCAACGAACTCAGCAGACCGAGTCAGCTCACGAGCCGCTTCAAAGTACTGACCTTGTTGAGTCAATAGCTGCGCGCGTAGCTGGTGGTAGACCTTCCATTGCTCGTCGGCTAAGTTCCATGATGGGTTAAACTTCAGCTGACTAAGTGCTTGCTCATACTGCTCTTGTTTATTCAGTATCTCTGCACGAGCAAGTTGCCACTCAGCTTGCTGTAAATGAGAAAGTTTTTGTCTAGATAAGCGTTTTACTAGCAAATCAGCCTGTGCTAAGTCATCCGATTCTATGGCTGCTTTTAATGCCATGATTAACCAGTCACTCTGAATACTTCCTACGCTGCTGTCTGCCCGCATCAGGTAAGTTTGCATGGATTGGTTCGGATCTAGCGTAATATCAACGTTGGTTGGTGTTGAAGGTGCGGTAGAACAAGCTGCCAGTGTGACAGCAAGGGCTACAGGAGTCAGTAAGCGTGTTACACTGAGTCGCTTTTGGTTTTTCATGGCCATGAGTTATTAACTAATTCCGTATAAAATTGTGTCTATATTAATCGTTGAAGTGATGGTAAACAAATGACAGATAACAAAACCTTACCAACTGAGGTCCCAACTCTCTATATTGTCCCGACTCCAATTGGCAATTTAGGTGATATCACTCAACGTGCGCTCGATGTTTTAACCGGTGTGGATCTCATTGCTGCCGAAGATACGCGTCATACTGGCAAATTGTTGTCTCATTTTGGTATTTCGACAAAAACTTTTGCACTGCATGATCATAATGAACAGCAAAAAGCGCAAGTTCTGGTTGAGAAACTGTTATCTGGGTATTCAATTGCCTTAGTTTCTGATGCTGGAACACCTTTAATCAGTGACCCAGGGTATCACTTGGTTACAAAATGTCGTCAAGCGGGCGTTAAAGTTGTGCCACTTCCTGGTGCTTGTGCAGTGGTGACTGCGTTAAGTGCTTCAGGCTTACCGTCAGACAGATTCAGCTTTGAAGGCTTTTTACCGGCAAAAAGTAAAGGACGTAAAGATAAGTTTCTTGAGATTGCCAAAGCGGAGCGTACTTGTATCTTTTATGAATCTCCGCACCGTATTGTGGACTCTCTACAGGACATGTTAGAGATATTGGGGCCTGAGCGTGAAGTTGTATTAGCTCGTGAGCTGACTAAGACATTCGAAACTATTCACGGATTACCGTTAGGAGAACTCGTGGACTGGGTCAAAGCGGATGAGAATCAACAAAGAGGTGAAATGGCGTTGTTGATCCATGGTTACCGCGCGGCCGCAGAAGATACTCTTCCTGAAGAAGCAACTCGGACATTGGCTATCTTAACGAAAGAGCTGCCTTTGAAGAAAGCGGCGGCTATGGCGGCAGAAATCTATAACTTGAAGAAAAATGCCCTGTATAAATGGGGATTAGAACATCTCAATTGAGGCTACATGTGATTCACACCTTCGCTCGTTTTCTAAGCACTTGTTCTTTGGTTGACGGTTAATCTGTGATCTCGCTAGACACTGAGTAGCAATCTCTATACAATCCGCCTCGGAGTTGACTGGGTAGTCGCTGCTTCATTGATGTCCTTTTAACCTTGTGTTGGGGAGACTGATGAAGGGGAGGAAAGTCCGGGCTCCATAGAGCAGGGTGCCAGGTAACGCCTGGGGGGCGCAAGCCCACGACAAGTGCAGCAGAGAGAAGACCGCCGATGGCTCGTAAGAGTACAGGTAAGGGTGAAAGGGTGCGGTAAGAGCGCACCGGACGACTGGCAACAGTTCGTCGCAAGGTAAACTCCACCCGGAGCAAGACCAAATAGGCTTCCACATTGCGTTGCTCGCGTAAGGAAGCGGGTAGGTTGCTTGAGCCAGTGAGCGATTGCTGGCCTAGACGAATGGCTACCACCGCGCAAGCGGAACAGAACCCGGCTTACATGTCGGCTCCACCTATTCGAGACCCATCGTAACGTCCGCGTTATGATGGGTTTTTTGCTTTTTGTTGACGAAATTAATTCTGCAAGCACTAAACTTAGCGCAATATCACGTGTTCGGAGCTGCGATGGGTGACGATCACCTTCTAAATCAGTACACTGGAAAGTTTGAGCGCGCCTGTGCGAGAGCGAGATAAAAACCATGACCGAAGAATTTAAGCACATTTCTGTATTACTGCATGAGTCTATCGACGGCTTAGCGATTAAGCCTGATGGTACCTACATTGACGGTACATTTGGTCGTGGTGGTCACAGCCGCCAAATTCTTGCGCAGTTGGGTGAAAATGGTCGCCTTTTTAGTATTGACCGAGATCCGCAAGCCATTGCTGAAGCAAAGACGATCGATGACCCTAGGTTCACCATCATTCATGGTCCTTTTTCAGGTATGGCTAAGTATGCAGAAGAAAGAGGTTTAGTCGGTCAAGTCGATGGTATCTTGCTTGATCTTGGTGTTTCCTCACCTCAGCTTGATGATGCCGAACGCGGCTTCAGTTTTATGAAAGATGGTCCACTAGATATGCGTATGGACCCGACATCGGGTATTCCTGTCTCACAGTGGTTGATGGAAGCCGATCTTGATGACATCACTTGGGTTATTCGTGAGTTTGGTGAAGATAAACATGCTCGCCGCATTGCTAAAGCGATCGTTGCTTACCGTGAGAATGAAGAAAACGAACCGCTGACGCGTACAGGTCAGCTCGCTAAACTTATTTCTGATGCGGCGCCAAAGAGTTTTAAAGAGAAAAAGCACCCAGCCACGCGTTCATTCCAGGCGTTCCGCATTTATATCAACAGTGAGCTGGAAGAAATTGAGACTGCGTTAAAGGGAGCGGCGAGTATCCTAGCCCCTGAAGGCCGCCTATCAGTGATCAGTTTCCATTCACTGGAAGACAGAATGGTGAAGCGTTTCATTCGTAAAGAGAGCAAAGGTCCAGAAGTGCCTCATGGAATTCCCATGACAGAAGCTCAGATCAAAGCGCTAGGAAGTGCGAACCTCAAACCTATTGGCAAAGCGATCAAACCTTCGAAACAAGAAATTGATGTAAATACGCGCTCTCGCAGTTCAGTACTGCGCATTGCGGAGAAACTCTAGCCCCGATGAGTAAAACTACGCCTAATCTCGCCAAGCTAATTGCCCTTGACCTATTTACCGTTGGTCGGGTGCCTTTGCTGGTATTGATCATGATCTTTGCATCAGCGATGGGGGTAGTATTTACCACCCATCACACACGTCAAGCGATTACCGAGAAAGATCAGGCTTTACAAGAAAGGGAAAGGCTAGACAATGAGTGGCGTAACCTTTTGATTGAAGAAACTGCCTTAGCGGAGCACAGCAGAGTGCAAGAAATTGCTAAAGATGAGTTGCAGATGAAACGCCCAGACTCAGATAAAGAAGTGATTATCGACCTCCCATGAGTAAAACTAAAGTCTCCTCAGCTGCTAAGAAAAAAGCTGTTGCAGAACAGCCGAGCTTGATCCGTTGGCGTTTTTATTTAGTGCTGTTGTTTGTCTTTGGTGCTTTCGCGGCGCTAGTGACAAGAATTGCCTATATTCAAATCGTTGAGCCTGACAACCTTATTCAGCAAGGCGATTTACGTTCCGTTCGCGCGAAGACGATTCATTCTGCGCGAGGGATTATTTCTGATCGTAACGGTGAACCTCTTGCTGTTAGCGTGCCTGTGGAAGCCGTTTGGGCCGATCCTGCAACGATTTTCAAACGTAATGGTTTTGCCAACATGGATCGCTGGTATGCACTGGCCGATGTTCTTGGTCTTGACCGTCAAGACATGATCGACAAAATTCGTAACAATGCATCCCGTCGTTTTATCTATCTTCAGCGCCAAGTAAGCCCTGCGATGGCACACTATATCCGTGAGCTTAAGCTTGCTGGTGTGGGGCTGAAAGCTGAATCTCGTCGTTATTACCCCACGGGAGAGGTCAGTGCTCACTTAGTCGGTGTGACAGGGATTGATGGTCATGGTCTAGAAGGGGTTGAACGCAGTTACGATAAATGGCTGACCGGTGAAGCGGGCAAACGGATCATTCGCAAAGATCGATATGGTCGGGTGGTGGAAAACA
Source organism: Vibrio coralliilyticus (assembly GCF_024449095.1). Taxonomy (NCBI): domain Bacteria; kingdom Pseudomonadati; phylum Pseudomonadota; class Gammaproteobacteria; order Vibrionales; family Vibrionaceae; genus Vibrio; species Vibrio coralinecrosis. The sequence goes on along the minus strand of NZ_CP024627.1, from coordinate 2,601,718 downwards.
TTTCTTTGGAAGAGCATGAAGAAGGTAAACCACTGGAGTTAACCATTGATCAACGTATTCAGGCAATTGCCTATCGATCGATTAAACAGGCGGTAGCGGATTATCGCGCCACATCCGGGACGGCAGTCATATTGGATGTGAAGACGGGAGCCGTATTGGCTATGGTTAATGCGCCATCCTACAACCCGAATAACCGCTCTGATCTCCAGTCCGCTAAAATGCGTAACCGTGCGATTACTGATGCGTTTGAACCCGGCTCAACAGTGAAACCATTTGTTGTATTGGCAGCTCTTGAAAATGGGGTCGCGGATAAGGATACGATCATTGATACTGGCAATGGCCTGATGCCGATTGGGGGGCAAAGAGTCCGTGATACCTCCAAAGTCGGTAAGGCTGATTTAACCACTATCTTGAAAAAATCAAGTAATATTGGTGTGGCCAAGCTGGCACTGGATATGCCATTGGAAGCACTTCTTGGTATGTATAGTTCGGTGGGCTTTGGTGAAATGTCAGGGCTTAACCTTGTTGGTGAAACTCCGGGTATTTTTCCCAACCGACGCCGTTGGTCCAAGTTTGAGATCGCGACTTTAGCCTTCGGCTATGGTTTGACGATTACGCCTCTTCAGCTTGCGCATGCCTATGCTACGTTAGGTAATTTTGGTAAGTACCAGCCGATCCATATTATTGAAAATAACCAGCAAGATTTATCCCGCCAAGTAATCGATGAAGATGATGCGCATATGGTGCTGAATATGCTAGAGACGGTTACCCAACCTGGCGGTACCGCGACTAAAGCGGCGGTACCTGGTTATCGTGTTGCAGCCAAAACCGGTACGTCACGCAAGGCGATAGCGGGTGGTTATGGTGACGAGTACTTTGCATATACGGCAGGAATTGCCCCTGTTAGCAACCCACGAGTCGCTTTAGTCGTAGTTGTCAATGAACCTCAAGGGGACAACTATTATGGGGGCGCCGTTGCTGGTCCTGTATTCTCTGAGATATTGAAAGGAACGCTTCAGATCCTCAATGTCGCTCCTGATGAAAACCGATTTAAAGAAGAATAAGTGAGGCGTTAAATGTCCAAAGAACTCACGCTGGCCAATCTGCTTGCTCCTTGGGTTGAATTGTCATCTCAGGACGGTGGCAAGATTGTAATTTCAAAGTTGGAGTTAGACAGCCGTAAAGTGATATCTGGCTCTACATTTGTTGCTATTAAAGGCCATGTTGTTGATGGCAGAAAATTTATCGGCTCTGCTATTGAGCAAGGGGCAAATGCGATCATTGCTGAAGCTGATGAGCAGCAAGTTCATGGCTCTGTTGAGTTTTTTGATGATGTTCCCGTCATATATATCGCGCATTTGACTCGTCATCTGTCTGAACTTGCGAATCGCTTGCTGCCGCTTAAACACAATCAATTGATTGCGGTGACTGGGACCAATGGCAAAACGACCATTACTCAGCTGATTGCTCAGTGGTTAGAGTTAACAGGGCGGCGAGCAGCGGTGCTTGGAACAACGGGCAATGGCTTTTTAGACTCACTAACGCCGACCGCTAATACCACGGGCAATGCGCTTGACATTCAACAAACGCTAGCGGATCTAGAAAGCCAGGGTGCGCAGTATACGGCAATGGAAATCTCATCCCATGGCTTGGTTCAAGACCGTGTCAAAGCACTGAGTTTTGCGGTTGGAGTCTTCTCTAATCTCAGCCGTGATCACCTTGATTACCACGGTACGATGGAAGAATACGCTCGGGCTAAGCTATCTTTATTTACTCATCATGATTGCGCTCACGCCGTGATCAACATTGATGACCCTGTCGGCGCTGCTTGGGTAGAGCAGCTCGAAGATTGTACACCGGTCTCTTTATCTCCGATACCAAACGGCAACGGACTCTTTGCCACTGATGTTAAATATTCTGAAGCAGGCATTACGTTGTCGTTTTCTGGGCAGTACGGCGAAGGCCATTTTACGGTGCCACTGATCGGAGCTTTTAATGCCAGTAATGTGTTGGTGGCTTTTGCGGCTTTACTGTCTTTAGGGATTGAGAAACAAGCATTAATGGACTGTGCCAGTCAGCTAAAGCCGGTATTAGGCCGTATGGAACTGTTCCATGCCAAAGGGAAAGCCAAAGTCGTAGTGGATTATGCCCATACGCCTGACGCTTTAGAAAAAGCGCTGTCCGCCTTAAAAGTACATTGCCAAGGGCGACTCTGGGCCATATTTGGCTGTGGGGGGGATCGGGATACAGGTAAGCGCCCGATGATGGCGTCTATTGGTGAAGCTTTAGCCGACGTGGTCATCTTAACGGATGATAATCCCCGTAGCGAATCGCCTTCAGCAATAGTAGAAGATATGCTGGCGGGTATGGTTTCACCTGATGGTGCGATTATTGAACATGACCGTTATAAAGCATTAGCGCATGCTTTGCAGAATAGTGAGGCAGAGGACATTATTTTGCTTGCTGGCAAAGGCCATGAAGATTATCAGGTGCTGGCGAATGAAACGGTTTACTACTCCGATCGCGAGTCTGCTAAGCAACTTCTGGAGCTATAACACTATGATTACTTTGATGCTATCTCAGCTTGTTGATGTGCTTGATGCTCAACTTATCGGTAATGATACCGCTATTCATTCCGTTTCTACTGATACTAGGACCATTGAGTCAGACTCTTTGTTTGTGGCGCTGGTTGGCGAAAAGTTTGATGCTCATAACTTTGTCCAGCAAGCGGTTGAATCGGGTGCCAGTGCTTTATTGGTCAGTAAAGCGGTGGATGTTCAAATACCACAGTTATTAGTGGAAGATACTAAAGCTGCGCTGGGTAAATTAGGTCAATTTGTTCATCAAGTCTGTCAGACACCGACTGTTGCGATTACGGGGAGCTGCGGTAAAACGACGGTTAAAGAAATGGTTGCGAGCATTATGGTGCAAAAAGGCCAAGTGCTGTATACCGCAGGCAATTTTAACAATGATATTGGCGTGCCACTCACTTTACTGCGTTCTCAGCCGGAAGATGATTTTGCCGTGATTGAGCTGGGCGCGAATCACATCGGTGAAATTGCTTATACCACACGACTTGTCAATCCTGATGTTGCATTGGTCAACAATGTTGCTGCTGCTCACTTAGAAGGCTTTGGTTCAATGGACGGAGTCAAGCAAGCGAAAGGTGAAATTTATCAAGGTCTAAAACCGGGGGCGGTCGCGATTGTCAATTTAGACAGCAATGGCGGTCACTACTGGCAGGAAGTGTTATCTGACAAAACGGTGAAGACATTCTCACTGTCCGATAACAGTGCAGAATATAAAGCGCGTAATGTAATAATGAGCGAAAATGGTAAGGCATCTTTTACCATTGATACACCGAATACATCATTGAATGTTAAGCTCGGTATTATTGGACAGCACAATGTGGCCAATGCGCTTGCCGCAACAGCTCTAGCAATGGAGCTTGGGGCTACGCCAGAAATGATCGTGTCTGGCCTTGCTAACTTATCAAAAGTGAAAGGCCGAGTTGAAACTGTCGAACTAACCGATAGCATAAGGTTGATTGATGACAGTTATAATGCCAGCGTTCCTGCTATGAAAGCGGCTGCAGACTTATTAAACAGCTTTGATGGTATACGCTGGTTGATTGTGGGCAATATGGCTGAGTTAGGTGAGGAAAGTCTTGCACTTCATCGTCAAGTCGGTGAACATGCGGCCCCATTTAAATTTGAACACGTGCTTACTTATGGCGCTGACGCCAAAGCGATCAGTGACGTTTGTCAAGGAAAGCACTTTGATACTCATGACAGCATGATTGAGTTTATTAAGCAGCAGCTCAACCTGACTACAGGCTCTCAAACATTACTTGTTAAAGGAGCAAACAGTGCAGGAATGGGCAAGATCGCCGCTGCTTTAAAGGAGATGTATACATGATCATTTGGCTTGCAGAGCTTCTACAGCCATACTTTTCATTCTTCCGTTTATTCGAATACTTATCGTTTCGTGCCATTGTTAGTGTCTTGACAGCATTAGGTATCTCGCTCTGGATGGGGCCGCTTATGATCCGCCGTTTGCAGATGTTGCAAATTGGCCAGGTAGTTCGTAACGAAGGTCCCGAGTCACACTTTAGTAAACGTGGTACCCCAACGATGGGGGGAGTCATGATCTTGACTGCGATAACGACTACCGTTCTCCTTTGGACTGATCTCTCTAACCCATATGTATGGGCTGTGCTCGCGGTTTTAATTGGCTATGGTGCCGTCGGTTTTGTTGATGATTATCGTAAAGTGGTGCGTAAAAATACTGATGGTCTTATTGCTCGTTGGAAGTATTTTTGGCAGTCAGCAATTGCTTTGGTGGTTGCTTTTGCATTGTATGCTTACGGCAAAGATACGACGGCCACCCAGCTTGTTGTCCCTTTCTTTAAAGACATCATGCCCCAGTTAGGTTTGATGTATATCGTACTGACTTACTTTGTGATTGTAGGGACGAGTAATGCCGTAAACCTGACCGATGGTTTGGATGGTTTGGCTATTATGCCAACAGTATTAGTGGCCGCAGGCTTTGCGGCAATTGCCTGGGCAACAGGTAACGTTAACTTTGCGAATTATCTGCATATTCCCTATGTTCCTCATGCGTCAGAGCTTGTGGTGGTATGTACTGCTATTGTCGGTGCAGGTTTAGGCTTTCTTTGGTTCAATACCTATCCAGCACAAGTCTTCATGGGTGATGTGGGGTCACTGGCTCTGGGGGGCGCTTTAGGGACTATCGCTGTCCTGGTACGACAAGAGTTCGTTTTAGTGATCATGGGCGGTGTGTTTGTAATGGAGACACTGTCAGTGATTTTACAGGTTGGTTCATACAAGTTGCGTGGTCAGCGCATTTTCCGCATGGCGCCGATTCATCATCACTATGAATTGAAAGGATGGCCAGAGCCTCGTGTGATTGTTCGCTTTTGGATCATTTCAATTGTTCTGGTTCTTGTTGGCTTAGCAACACTGAAAGTACGTTAAGGAAAATCAACTTGACTATGGAACGCTGGCAAAACATAGAGAGTGTTGTGGTGGTAGGGCTCGGTATTACCGGGCTCTCAGTCGTTAAGTACTTAGCGAACTTGCCATATAACTTAACCATTCGTGTTATCGACACTCGAGATAATCCCCCAGGTAGAGAAGCGCTGCCTAAGCAAGTGGAGTTGCATTCTGGTGGCTGGCGCTTAGATTGGTTATCCGCAGCAGACTTGATAGTTGCTAACCCTGGGATTGCATTAGCGACTCCGGAATTAAAGCAAGCAAGAGAGGCCGGTATTCCAATTGTCGGCGATATCGAATTATTTGCATGGCAGGTCGAAAAGCCAGTTGTCGCAATCACTGGTTCAAACGGTAAGAGCACAGTGACCGACCTAATGGGGGTTGTTGCCAATGCTGCTGGTGTTAAGACCGTTATTGGTGGCAATATAGGGGTTCCTGCATTGGATTTATTGGAGCAAGAAGCCGAGCTATATGTACTCGAATTATCGAGTTTTCAGTTAGAAACCACGTCGAGCCTTAACCTTAAAGCGGCTGCATTTTTAAATTTATCTGAAGATCATATGGATCGCTATGATGATATGAGTGGTTATCGTCAGGCTAAGCTTCGTATTTTTGAGCATGCACAGGCGTGTATTGTCAATGCGGATGATCCTGCGACTTATCCTGACCAGGTCAATTTTCCTCTGATTGAGTTTAGCTTGGACAAAGCCTGTGATTTCCACCTCCAAACATTGGGTGGACGAGAGTATCTGTCTCACCGGGAGCGGAGTTTACTGGCTGCTGATGAGTTGAGCTTAGTCGGAAGACATAATGTCGCTAATGTTTTGGTTGTACTAGCGCTACTTACTCAGGTGGGCATTGATGTATCTCTTGGGCTTGAGGCGCTGAAATCTTACAACGGGCTGACACATCGATGTCAGGTGGTTGTGGATAATCAAGGCGTTAAGTGGGTAAACGACTCCAAAGCGACCAATGTAGCTAGCACCCTAGCGGCACTCTCAGGATTATCACTGACTGGTAAGTTGTATCTATTAGTGGGAGGCGATGGGAAAGGTGCGGACTTTTCTGAATTGCAACCTGCACTCAGTCAGCTAAATGTTCAGCTCTGTTGTTATGGTGCTGATGGTGATAAGTTTCTCCCTCTACACCCAGAGGCAAAACGTTTTGAGACGCTTGATGACATTGTTCGATGGGTGAGCTCACAAGTTGAGTCGGGAGATATGGTTATGCTGTCTCCGGCTTGTGCGAGTTTTGATCAATTTAAGAACTTTATGGCTCGCGGTGATGCTTTTACAGCTTTAGCCAAACAATACGCATAGTGAAGCAACTTGGATGCAGATACGCCACTTTTTCTTGAAGACTCAACGCTGGCTGACCACTTCGTCACCGGAAGTTTTGTTCGATCGTCAACTAGTGTGGATTTCTCTCGGTCTGATGCTAACTGGCTTAGTAATGGTGACATCAGCGTCATTTCCGATCAGTTCCCGTTTAACGGATCAGCCTTTCCACTTTATGTTTCGTCATGCTGTTTTTTTGGTGTTGGCATTATCAACCGCTAGTATCATTTTACAGGTGCCACTGAAGAAATGGTCTGAATACAGTACATTGTTGCTAGGGTTATCCTTTTTTCTCCTGGTGGTTGTGCTCGTTGCAGGCAAATCAGTTAACGGTGCTTCTCGCTGGATCCCCCTTGGTTTGTTTAACCTTCAACCAGCAGAAGTGGCTAAGCTATCGCTGTTCATTTTTATGTCGGGTTACTTGGTCCGAAAACATGAAGAAGTGAGATCGAGCTTCTTTGGTGGCTTTATCAAACCCATTATGGTGTTTGGCACCTTAGCAAGTTTGCTGCTGCTTCAGCCTGATCTCGGGACAGTCATCGTAATGCTTGTCACCTTGTTTGGCATGTTGTTTATTGCTGGGGCAAAGCTCACTCAGTTTCTAGCTTTGATGGTGGTAGGGATCGCTTCTGTCGTGGGCTTAATTCTGATTGAACCCTACCGAATGCGTCGAGTCACTTCCTTCTTAGACCCTTGGGAAGACCCGTTTGGTAGTGGCTATCAGCTGACTCAGTCTTTAATGGCCTTTGGCCGAGGTGAGTGGTTTGGCCAAGGTTTAGGAAACTCTATTCAAAAATTAGAATATTTACCTGAAGCGCATACGGATTTTGTATTTGCAGTATTAGCTGAAGAGCTAGGCTTTATTGGTGTAGTTCTGGTGTTAATGTTGATTTTTAGTCTCGTTGTCAAAGCGATACTGATTGGTCGTAGAGCTTTCGATAGTGATTTATTGTTTGGTGGGTATCTCGCGTTCGGTATTGGGATCTGGTTTGCTTTTCAGACATTAGTTAATGTTGGGGCAGCAGCTGGTATGGTGCCAACGAAAGGGCTGACACTGCCTTTGATCAGTTATGGTGGTTCGAGCTTGATAGTTATGTCGACTGCGGTAGCAATATTACTTCGCATTGATCATGAATGTCGGCTTATTGCTTTGAATAGCGAGCCGAAACAGAAAGAAGAAAATGAAAAAGAATAAAAGATTGATGGTGATGGCTGGAGGCACTGGCGGTCATGTTTTTCCAGGTCTAGCGGTTGCCAAAAAACTACAGCTGCAAGGGTGGGAGATTCGTTGGCTCGGAACCTCTGATCGTATGGAAGCGGAATTGGTACCTAAGCACGGAATTGATATTGACTTTATTAAAGTCAAGGGGCTACGAGGTCAGGGACTGTCACGTATGATTAAAGCCCCTTTTCAAATCTTGAATGCCATACTGCAAGCCAAAAAACACATGCAACGCTGGCAGCCTGACGTTGTACTTGGTATGGGGGGGTATGTCAGTGGCCCAGGTGGTGTTGCTGCGAAGATGTTAGGTATTCCGGTCGTTTTACATGAGCAGAACGCTGTTGCTGGGTTAACTAACCAGTGGCTATCACGCATTGCGTCTAAAGTATTCCAAGCTTTTCCCGGAGCTTTCCCCAATGCCGAAGTTGTGGGTAACCCCGTTCGCCAAGACGTAGTGGCATTACCTAGCCCAGAGCATAGGATGTCAGAGCGAAGTGGTAAAATCCGGATTCTGGTTATGGGAGGCAGCCAAGGCGCGCAAATTCTCAATCGCACTATGCCTGAAGTGATGTCAAAACTTGGGGCTGAGTACGAAATTCGCCACCAAGCGGGTAAAAATAATCAGGTAGAAGTGGCAACGGCCTATGAGGCGCTTAACGTCACAGACGTACAAGCAACGGAGTTTATTGATGACGTTGCTGAAGCTTATGCATGGGCTGACTTGTTAGTATGTCGCTCTGGCGCTTTAACTGTCTCCGAAGTCTCGGCTGCTGGTGTTGGGGCTGTGTTTATTCCGTTTATGCACAAAGACAGGCAGCAAGCACTAAACGCTGATCATTTGGTTGAATGTGGTGCTGCAAAAATGATTGAGCAACCTGAACTTACCGTCGAGAAATTAACCGAACAGATCCAGCGATTGGATCGCCAACAACTGCTTGATATGGCCAAAAGTGCCCGAGAAGCTGCCAAGCTGGATGCAGATACCAAAGTGGCTGATGCCATTATTGCGCTAACGAATTAACGAGAAATATTCATGACAGTTCAACATACTCAAGATTTAGCGCAAATTCGCGCCATGGTGCCAGAAATGCGTCGTGTGAAATCTATCCACTTCATTGGTATTGGTGGAGCGGGAATGAGCGGCATTGCTGAAGTGTTGCTCAATGAAGGTTATCAGATCACGGGGTCAGACTTAGCTGAAAACCCAGTGACAGAGCGTTTGACCAATAAAGGCGCCAAGATCTTCATTGGCCATGCTGAAGAAAATGTTCAACAAGCCAGTGTGGTTGTCGTCTCTACGGCGATTAATGAAGAAAACCCAGAAATTAAAGCAGCACGTGCGGCAAGAATTCCGGTGGTACGCCGTGCTGAGATGCTAGCGGAGCTGATGCGTTTTCGCCATGGTATCGCAGTGGCAGGGACTCACGGAAAAACTACGACCACGGCTTTGGTAACCCAGATATACTCGGAAGCGGGTTTAGATCCGACATTTGTGAATGGTGGTTTGGTTAAGAGCGCCGGGACGAATGCTCGTCTTGGTTCTAGCCGTATTCTCATTGCGGAAGCTGATGAAAGTGATGCGTCCTTCCTTCATCTTCAGCCTATGGTGAGCATTGTCACGAATATCGAAGCAGATCACATGGATACTTACGGTGGAGACTTTGAAACCCTGAAGCAGACGTTCATTGATTTTCTCCACAACCTTCCTTTCTACGGGCAAGCGATTGTATGTATCGATGATCCAGTCGTGAGAGCATTGATTCCGAGGATCAGCCGCCAAGTGATCACCTACGGTTTTTCTGAAGATGCGGATGTACGTATTGAAAATTATCATCAGGAAGGCCAACAAGGTAAGTTTACTGTCGTGCGTCAGGGGCGTGCCAACCTAGATATTACATTGAACATTCCTGGTCGCCACAACGCACTCAACGCCTCTGCTGCGATTGCTGTGGCAACTGAAGATGATATTGACGATGAAGCCATCTTACGTGCCATGGCTGGAACGCAAGGCACAGGGCGTCGTTTTGATCACCTTGGTGAGTTTGATACTGGTAATGGTAGCGCAATGTTGGTCGATGATTATGGCCATCACCCGACGGAAGTCGATGTCACGATTCATGCGGCTCGTAATGGATGGAAAGAGAAGCGTTTGGTAATGATTTTCCAGCCACATCGCTACAGTCGTACTCGTGATTTATACGATGACTTTGCTAATGTCTTAGAACAAGTTGATGTGCTTTTGATGTTGGATGTTTACTCTGCTGGCGAGAAGCCAATTGCGGGCGCTGATGGGCGTGCTTTATGTCGAACGATTCGTAGTCGAGGAAAAATCGATCCGATTTTTGTTTCCGATAGTAATACCTTACCTGCTGTTTTAGCGAATGTTTTGCAAGATGGTGACCTGGTTCTAACGCAAGGTGCAGGAGATATTGGCAAAGTAGCGAAACAATTGGCGGCTTTTGAGTTAAATATCGATAAGATGCATATGGTGTGATTGGAAACATGAGATTTCGATTAATTCGACTAATTAATGCAATTAAAGTGCGATTTCTCAATTTCAGTATTTGATACTTTCAATGACGCCAGTATAATCCGGAAGTTAAAGTCATTGCTTTTGCCTTTTTAATAAATTGAGATAGGGGTTAAAGTTGCGAACTGATAGCAGGGACAGCGGTCTTGATTGAGAGCACTTTAGATGAAGGCCGTCGTTTTACTGATTCTCCACTAGTGAAAAAACATGCTTTTGGTAGCATATTTTTGCTAGTGGTTTTGCTATTGATAAGCTCTATCCTTTATTCCACGATATCTTGGATGTGGGATGATAAGCGTTTGCCTTTATCGAAAATAGTCTTGGAGGGAGATCTGAAATACGTTTCTTCCCTTGATGTGCAGCGTGCGTTTGCTACTTTGCAACATGTGGGTACCTTTATGTCTCAAGACGTGAAAGTACTCCAGAAGACTGTAGAGGCTATCCCTTGGGTTTCTCATGCATCGATTCGTAAACAATGGCCTGACACGGTCAAAGTTTTTCTGACTGAGTATGAAGCGGCTGCTATTTGGAATGGTAGTGAACTCCTTAATAGTCAAGGGCTTGTTTTTAATGGCGACATTGGCAAGCTAGAAGGAGAGCGTGTCAAGCTTTATGGTCCCGCAGGTACGAGCCAAGAAGTATTGGACGTATGGCGGCAAATTAACCCTAAGTTTGCAGTGCTGAATCTGAACATTTCCTCGTTATTACTGAATGATCGCCGTGCATGGCAGATTATCCTTGATAACGGTATCCGGCTTGAGCTGGGTAAAGAATCTTTAGAAGAGAGGGTGGAAAGATTCCTCTCTTTATACAAAAACTTAGGTAGCGACTCACAAAGAGTTAGCTATATTGACCTCAGGTATGATACGGGAGCCTCCGTCGGTTGGTTCCCTGAGCAAGAGTTAGAACAAGAGAGCACAGATGACTAAGACCGCTGATGACAACATTATTGTTGGTCTTGATATTGGTACTGCAACCGTATCAGCTCTGGTTGGAGAAGTACTGCCTGATGGTCAGATAAACATAATTGGCGCAGGAAGTAGTCCATCACGAGGCATGGATAAAGGTGGTGTCAACGACCTGGAATCTGTTGTCAAATCTGTTCAGAGAGCTGTTGACCAAGCTGAGCTAATGGCGGAATGTCAGATCAGTAATGTCTTTATTTCTATCTCTGGTAGACACATAGCTAGCCGAATAGAGAAAGGCATGGGGACCATTTCTGATGAAGAGGTTTCTCAGGAAGATATGGATCGTGCGATTCATACTGCCAAATCTATCAAAATAGGTGACGAACAACGCATTCTGCATGTAATTCCACAAGAATTTACGATTGATTACCAAGAAGGGATAAAAAATCCGCTAGGTTTATCAGGAGTAAGAATGGAAGTCAGCGTGCATTTAATCTCTTGTCACAATGATATGGCAAGAAACATTATTAAAGCCGTTGAGCGATGCGGTTTGAAGGTTGAGCACTTAGTTTACTCCGGTTTGGCTTCGAGTAATGCGGTGATCACTGAAGATGAACGTGAGCTCGGTGTTTGTGTTGTCGACATCGGTGCTGGCACTATGGATGTATCGATTTGGACTGGCGGAGCACTGAGACATACGGAAGTTTTTTCCTATGCAGGTAATGCGGTAACAAGTGATATTGCTTTCGCCTTTGGTACTCCAGTGAGTGATGCCGAAGAAATAAAAGTGAAATATGGCTGTGCTCTGAGTGAGCTAGTCAGCAAGGATGACACGGTTAACGTTCCTAGTGTAGGAGGTCGACCATCACGCAGTTTACAAAGACAAACTTTGTCTGAGGTGATTGAACCTCGTTATACTGAGTTAATGGGGCTGGTTAATCAAACTATCGATACTGTTCAGGAGAAGCTGCGCGAAGAAGGGATAAAACATCACCTTGCGGCTGGTGTAGTACTGACTGGTGGTGCTGCACAGATTGAAGGATTGGTAGAGTGTGCGGAACGTGTATTCCGCAATCAAGTACGAGTTGGTAAGCCACTAGAAGTGAGTGGGCTAACAGACTATGTAAAAGAGCCGTATCACTCGACGGCAGTGGGTTTACTTCATTATGCAAGAGATAGTCAAATTAACGACGATACAGAGTACAATGAGCCTAAGCGCCAATCTGTAACGACATTATTTGGGCGTTTGCGTAACTGGATACAAAAAGAATTTTAACCTGAGCAGCAGGATAAACGGAGATAACACATGTTTGAACCGATGATGGAAATGTCTGACGACGCAGTAATAAAAGTCGTTGGGGTTGGTGGCGGTGGTGGTAATGCCGTTGAACACATGGTACGTGAATCCATCGAAGGCGTGGAGTTCATTAGCATCAACACTGATGCGCAAGCGCTTCGTAAAACAAGCGTTAATAGCGTAATCCAGATTGGTGGTGACATTACCAAAGGTCTGGGTGCAGGCGCTAACCCTCAGGTTGGGCGTGATGCTGCTCTCGAAGATCGAGATAGAATTAAAGAAGAGCTCGATGGTGCCGATATGGTATTTATCGCAGCTGGCATGGGTGGTGGTACAGGTACAGGTGCTGCTCCAGTGATTGCAGAAGTCGCAAAAGAACTGGGCATACTTACTGTGGCTGTAGTAACTAAGCCATTTAGCTTTGAAGGCAAAAAGCGTTTAGCGTTTGCTGAGCAAGGAATTGAAGAGCTATCTAAACAGGTAGACTCATTAATTACGATTCCAAACGAAAAGCTACTAAAAGTACTGGGTCGTGGTATCACTCTACTTGAAGCTTTTGCTAGTGCGAATGACGTACTTAAGAATGCAGTACAAGGTATTGCAGAGCTTATTACTCGTCCTGGTATGATTAACGTCGACTTTGCGGATGTTCGTACCGTGATGTCGGAGATGGGTCATGCAATGATGGGTAGCGGCGTAGCCAAAGGTGAAGACCGTGCTGAAGAAGCGGCTGAGATGGCTATCTCAAGCCCACTTCTTGAAGATATCGATCTCGCAGGTGCTCGTGGTGTTCTGGTTAACATTACAGCTGGCCTTGATATGCGTCTGGATGAGTTTGAAACGGTGGGTAATACGGTTAAAGCATTTGCTTCAGATAATGCTACAGTTGTTATCGGTACTTCATTGGATCCTGATATGGCTGATGAAATCCGAGTGACCGTTGTTGCTACTGGTATCGGTACAGAGAAAAAACCTGATATCACTTTAGTTGCGGGCGGGAAGACGAAAGTAGCTTCTGTTTCTCAACCACAAACTCAGCCAGCGGCTCCAACTCAGCAGCCAGCTGTCAATAAAGTGGAAGAGAAACCGGCACCAAGTTTGCAAGAGAAACCTCAGGTGACTCCTCAGCCGACAAGTTCTGCTCCTTCAAGCTCAGGTGCTGGTCAACAAAGTGCTGCACCGAAAGCGGATAAGGACACTGGTTATCTTGATATACCAGCATTCTTGCGTCGTCAGGCTGACTAAAATTAAATCATAATTTGACACTGTTCAAAATTATGGTACGATTCGCGGTCAATATTGCTTATTGACCGTGTTTTGTAGCAATTAGTACTGAGGCAAGCAGATGATCAGACAACGTACTCTGAAAGAAATAGTGAAAACAACTGGTGTGGGTCTCCACTCTGGTCGTAAAGTCACACTTACTCTTCGCCCAGCGGCTGCAAATACAGGTATCATTTACCGCCGTACGGATGTAAATCCTCCTGTTGATTTTCCTGCAGACCCAGCTTCAGTTCGTGACACCATGCTTTGTACGGCATTGGTGAACGATGAAGGCGTGCGTATCTCAACCGTTGAGCACCTCAATGCAGCTCTTGCTGGTATGGGTATAGACAACATTGTGGTTGAGGTCGATGCTCCAGAAATTCCAATTATGGATGGCAGTGCTAGCCCTTTTGTATTCCTCCTTCAACAAGCTGGCATTGAAGAGCAAAACGTACCAAAACGCTTTATTCGTATTAAAAAGCCTGTTCGCTTTGAAGACGGTGATAAGTGGGCTGAATTTGTCCCTTTCAATGGCTTCCGTATGGACTTTGAAATCGAGTTCAACCATCCCGCGATTGAATCTGATGAACAGCATCTATTATTTGATTTTTCATCGCAAGGCTTTGTAAAAGATATCTCTCGTGCTCGAACTTTTGGTTTTATGCGAGATATCGAACATTTACAGTCTCAGAATCTATGTCTAGGTGGTAGCTTTGACTGTGCCATTGTACTGGATGAATATCGAATTCTAAACGAAGAAGGCCTTCGCTTTGATAATGAGTTTGTCACTCATAAAGTGTTGGATGCGATTGGCGATCTTTACATGTGTGGTCATCCAATCATTGGTGAGTTCCGTGCGTTTAAGTCGGGACATGGCTTAAACAACCAACTGCTGCGTTCTGTTCTAGCAGATCAAGAAGCGTGGGAGTGGGTAACGTTCGAAGAAGAAGCGACTTCTCCAGTTGCCTTCGCTGAGCCTAATGTGGTTGTTGCATAATAAATTTGAAGTTTTGAAAAGCCAGACGAAAGTCTGGCTTTTTTGTTTGCCGCACGGCAAAAATCTGCCTGCTGAGAAAGAAGAATCGCGTGGCCGACTTTAGAGTACGGTAAGCCGCGAAAATTGAAGAGAAGCCTTATCAACGTATAAACATCCATCATATAACCTCAAAAAATAAAGAATGCTTCAAACAAATAACCTTGTTATTGGTTGTTAGAGGCAAAATTCCTTAAACTAAGCGCCACTTAAGCCTTGAAATATATAGTTCTCATCGCAATATCTGGGTAAAGTGATTTATCTCAGTATTCTTAGTTCAAAACTGTTAGAGACTGAAGGCACAGAATGTAGATCGGGCCCGATCTAAGTAAAGAGAGATGCATAGCAAATGATAACTAAGCTACTGACAAAGGTAATTGGCAGTCGCAACGACCGCACGTTACGCCGCCTTAGAAAGATTGTAAAAGAAATTAATAATTATGAACCTACGTTTGAAGCGCTTTCTGACGAAGAGTTGAAAGCGAAAACAGTTGAATTCCGCCAGCGTCTTGAACAGGGTGAAACATTAGACAAACTTCTACCTGAAGCGTTTGCGACAGTTCGCGAAGCATCAAAGCGTGTATATGGTATGCGTCACTTCGACGTCCAGCTTATTGGCGGTATGGTGTTAAATGCTGGTCAGATTGCTGAGATGCGAACTGGTGAAGGTAAAACTCTGACAGCAACGCTACCTGCCTATTTGAATGCATTGAAAGGCGCTGTTCATGTTGTGACAGTCAATGACTACTTAGCAAAACGTGATGCTGAGACTAACCGTTCTCTGTTCGAGTTCCTTGGAATGACGGTTGGTGTCAACGTACCGAACATGCCTCCCCAAGAGAAAAAAGAGGCATATCAAACTGACATCTTGTATGGCACAAATAACGAGTTTGGCTTTGACTACCTGCGTGACAATATGGCCTTCCGCGCTGAAGATCGTGTTCAACGTGAGCGCTTCTTTGCGATTGTTGACGAAGTGGACTCTATCCTAATTGATGAAGCGCGTACGCCTCTGATTATTTCTGGCCCAGCAGAAGACAGCTCCGAGCTTTACACTCGTATTAATACTTTGATTCCTCACTTACAAAAGCAGGATCAAGAAGATTCGGAAGAGTATCGTGGTGATGGACATTACACGGTAGATGAAAAGTCGAAGCAAGTTCATCTGACAGAAACGGGTCAAGAGTTTGTAGAAGAGCTGATGATCAAAAATGGTCTGATGGAAGAGGGAGATACTCTGTATTCGCCTGCAAACATCAGTCTGCTACATCACGTAAATGCAGCACTGCGTGCGCATGTGTTGTTTGAAAAGAACGTTGATTACATCGTCAACGAAAATGGCGAAGTGGTTATTGTCGACGAGCATACCGGTCGTACTATGCCAGGTCGTCGTTGGTCTGAAGGTCTTCACCAAGCAGTTGAAGCGAAGGAAGGCGTTAAGATCCAAAACGAGAACCAAACCTTAGCTTCGATTACATTCCAGAACTATTTCCGCTTGTATGAAAAATTGTCAGGTATGACTGGTACTGCGGATACGGAAGCATTCGAATTCCAATCGATTTATGGCCTAGAAACGGTCGTTATTCCAACGAATAAACCTATGATTCGTAACGATATGCCAGATGTGGTTTATCGTACTGAGGCAGAAAAGTTTGCTGCCATCATTGAAGACATTAAAGAGCGAGTAGAGAAAGGCCAGCCTTCGCTAGTGGGTACGGTTTCTATTGAGAAGTCAGAGCTTCTATCTAATGCGCTTAAGAAAGCTAAGATTAAGCACAACGTACTTAATGCTAAATTCCATGAAAAAGAAGCTGAAATTGTTGCAGAAGCAGGGACACCGGGTGCTGTAACAATCGCAACCAACATGGCTGGTCGTGGTACGGATATTGTGCTAGGTGGTAGTTGGCAAGCTCAAGTTGAAAAACTAGACAATCCGACTCAAGAGCAAATAGACAAGATTAAAGCGGATTGGAAAGAAGTTCACGATAAAGTCCTGGAAGCGGGCGGCCTTCATATTATCGGTACCGAGCGTCATGAATCACGCCGTATTGATAACCAGTTACGTGGTCGTTCTGGTCGACAAGGTGATGCGGGTTCTTCACGTTTCTACCTATCTATGGAAGATTCACTGCTACGCATCTTTACTTCTGACCGTATGGCAAGTTTGATTCAAAGCGGTATGGAAGAAGGTGAAGCGATTGAATCTAAGATGTTGTCTCGTTCCATCGAAAAAGCACAACGTAAAGTGGAAGGGCGTAACTTCGATATCCGTAAACAGCTGCTTGAATACGATGACGTTGCTAACGACCAGCGTAAGGTTGTTTATGAACTTCGTGATGAGTTGATGGTTGTTGAAGACATCAGCGAGATGATCGAGCAAAACCGTGCTGATGTGCTCACTGCTGTGATCGATGAATACATTCCGCCGCAGTCTTTAGAAGATATGTGGGATGTTGAAGGTTTACAAGAACGTTTGAAAAACGACTTTGATCTCGATGCACCCGTCAAGCAATGGTTGGAAGAAGACGATAAGTTATACGAAGAAGCACTTCGTGAGAAGATCCTGGAAACAGCGGTTACTGTCTATAAAGAGAAAGAAGCGGTGGTTGGTGAGCAGGTTCTGCGCAACTTTGAAAAATCTGTCATGCTGCAAACACTGGATACACTTTGGAAAGAGCACTTGGCGGCAATGGATCATCTTCGTCAAGGTATTCACTTACGCGGCTATGCACAGAAGAACCCGAAACAAGAGTACAAGCGTGAGTCATTTGAACTGTTTGAGGGGCTATTAGATTCTCTGAAGTCAGATGTGATCACGATTCTGTCGAAAGTTCGCGTCCAGCAGCAAGAAGAAGTGGAGCGTATGGAAGCACAGCGTCGTGCGCAAGCGGAAGAAGCGGCTAGACGAGCTCAAGCACAGCACGCATCAGCTGAAAATCAGCTTGCTGATAGTGAAAAAGCCGAAGACATTCATCAACCAATGGTTCGTGAAGAACGTAAAGTTGGTCGAAATGAACCTTGCCCATGTGGTAGCGGTAAGAAATACAAACAGTGTCATGGTCAAATTAGCAGTTGATCCTGTTCTAAGGTAAATATAAAGAGTCGCTTAGGCGGCTCTTTTTTTGAGGAAAAATACAATGAAACGTACGCATATTGTTGCTGCCATTATCTTTAACCGAGATAAGTCAGAGGTTTTTATTACGAAACGACCAGATGAAAAGCATAAAGGTGGCTTTTGGGAGTTCCCAGGTGGAAAAGTCGAGTCTGGGGAGACGATCGAACAAGCCATTGTTCGTGAATTAGACGAAGAGGTAGGAATTCGAGCGACAGAGCTGAGTTTATTCGAACATCTCGAGTTCGATTATCCAGACAAGTCGCTTAAGTTCGATTTTATCTGTGTGATGGAATTTGAACACTCCCCTTACGGTAAAGAAGGGCAGCAAGGCGCTTGGGTTCCCGTTGCGGAATTAAGTCGTTACGCTTTTCCTGAAGCAAACATGCCAATCTTGCAGCGAGTCATGAAGGAATTTTCTTGATAGCCTATAGGTGGTTGATCATTTTTTAAAATTTAATCAGGAAAGATCAACACACTCTAGCCAGCTGCACTTAATGTTGGTAGTTTTAATCCACTACGCAAAAGTAATGAGAATAATGGAGAGGTGCAATGGTACGTATTGCAATTGCAGGAGCGGCTGGCCGTATGGGCCGAAACTTAGTTAAAGCGACTTATCTGAATCCACAGTCTCAGGTAGGGGCTGGCTCTGAGAGACCTGAGTCATCTTTAGTTGGTGTCGATATTGGTGAGTTATGTGGTGAAGGAAAGTTTGATGTCGTATTGACGGATGATCTGACAAAAGATATTGCTAACTTTGATGTCATCATTGATTTTACTGCGCCTTCGAGCACACTTGCTAATCTCGAATTATGTAAGCAGCATAATAAAAGTATTGTTATCGGAACGACCGGATTTACGGAGTTGGAACGTGAGCAAATAGATGAGTTCGCCAAGCATGTACCTATCGTAATGGCACCTAACTACTCAGTGGGCGTTAACCTAGTATTTAAGCTGTTGGAAAAAGCCGCCAAGGTAATGGGTGATTACTGCGATATCGAAATTGTTGAAGCGCATCACCGTCATAAGGTTGATGCACCGTCTGGCACAGCTATCGGCATGGGCGAAGCGATAGCTGACGCTATGGGCAACAAGCTCAATGACGTTGCTGTCTATGCTCGTGAAGGCATCACAGGTGAACGTACTAAAGATGAAATTGGTTTTGCGACCATTCGTGCTGGTGACATCATCGGTGAGCACACCGCTATGTTTGCTGATATTGGTGAACGTGTGGAGATTTCCCATAAAGCGACTGACCGTATGACTTTTGCTAATGGTGCTGTTAAAGCCGCCGTTTGGCTAGATGAGAAGCCTGTGGGCTTTTATACAATGACTGATGTACTAGGTCTGAATGAACTGTGAGTTTAATTACTTGTTTGTCTCTTAGATTTAAAATTAGCTAAATCACTTAAAATAAATAATTATGCGCTGGGCTTGCCCGGCGCTTTTTGTATTAAGCGAACGCAACCTAGTTCATCAACAAGTTACAGTGCTCTTTTTTAGTTATGTTTGTTGTTTGTTTTGTGTCTTATGTTATCTAATTGGCATTTAGGTCTTAAAAGTTGCATTCTTTTTTGTTTGTTCATCGTTTGCGCAGTTTTTAAGATAAAAACTGTGATCCATGATGATGGAAAAATAAGATGTTTCATAAAACCTTCATCTGTTAGCAGGTAAATAACAACTAAAGTGATGTTTTTGGGCATCTTGAAAGGTTTTTTCTTTTAAGCGCCCTAAATGTTTAATTTATTTTTATGTCTCTGTTGACACATTCATATCGCCTCATTAGAATACCGCCAATTTGTCTAAATAACCTAAAAACGCTTTTTTACAGCGTGAAGGAAGGCAGATTTGCAGTTTAATTTATTATTTTTGCATTTTTATTCTGGAGGTTGTCTTGAGTAAATCAGCACTGTTAGTCCTAGAAGATGGGACAGTGTTCCACGGTGTTTCCATTGGAGCAGATGGTTCGTCCGTTGGTGAAGTTGTTTTTAATACCTCGATGACGGGGTACCAAGAAATCCTCACTGATCCTTCCTATTCCCAACAAATCGTCACACTCACTTATCCTCACATAGGCAATACCGGAACCAATTCCGAAGACGAAGAATCCTCTTCCATTCATGCACAAGGCCTTGTGATTCGCGATCTCCCTCTAATCGCTTCTAACTTCCGCAGTGAACAATCCCTTTCTGATTACCTTAAATCGCAAAATATCGTCGGCATTGCTGATATCGATACTCGTAAGCTTACGCGCATTTTGCGAGAGAAAGGTGCGCAGAACGGTTGTATCGTTGCGGGTAACAATTTAGACGAGGCTCTAGCGCTAGCTAAAGCGAAAGAATTCCCTGGCCTAAAAGGTATGGACCTTGCGAAAGAAGTTACAACAAAAGAAGCGTATCAATGGAAACAAGGTTCGTGGACGCTCGAGGGTGGACTTCCTGAGGCGCAAGACGACAGTGAGTTGCCATATCACGTTGTTGCCTATGACTTCGGTGCAAAGCGAAACATCCTGCGTATGCTTGTTGACCGAGGCTGCCGCTTAACAGTCGTTCCAGCTGAAACCAGTGCAGAAGAAGTGTTGGCGCTAAACCCAGATGGCGTATTCCTATCGAATGGTCCTGGTGACCCAGAGCCATGTACTTACGCTATTGAAGCAACCAAAGTATTCCTAGAAAAAGGTCTACCAATTTTTGGTATCTGCTTAGGTCACCAAATACTAGCTTTGGCATCTGGTGCTAAGACAGTGAAGATGAAATTTGGTCACCATGGTGCTAACCACCCAGTTAAAGACCTAGATCGTAACGTTGTAATGATTACTTCTCAGAACCATGGTTTCGCTGCGGATGAAGCAACACTACCTGAGAATCTACGTGCAACTCACGTGTCACTATTTGATGGCTCTCTACAAGGTATCCACCGTACAGACAAGCCAGCATTTAGCTTCCAAGGCCACCCTGAGGCAAGCCCTGGTCCACACGACGCAGCACCACTATTTGACCACTTTATCGAACTAATCAAACAACACAGCGCTTAATTCGGAGTAGTAGAGAATGCCAAAACGTACTGACTTAAAAAGTATTCTAATTCTAGGTGCAGGCCCAATTGTTATCGGTCAGGCATGTGAGTTTGACTACTCTGGTGCTCAAGCATGTAAAGCACTGCGTGAAGAGGGTTACCGAGTTATCCTTGTAAACTCTAACCCTGCAACCATCATGACTGACCCAGACATGGCGGATGCAACTTACATTGAACCAATCCAGTGGGAAGTGGTTCGCAAGATCATCGAAAAAGAGCGCCCAGACGCAGTACTACCAACAATGGGTGGCCAAACGGCGCTTAACTGTGCACTAGACCTTGAGAAACACGGCGTACTTGCAGAGTTCGGCGTAGACATGATTGGTGCGACAGCTGACGCTATCGATAAAGCAGAAGACCGTTCTCGTTTCGATAAAGCGATGAAGTCTATTGGCCTTGAGTGTCCTCGTGCAGATACCGCGAAGAGTATGGAAGAAGCTTACCAAGTTCTCGATATGGTTGGCTTCCCATGTATTATTCGTCCTTCGTTCACTATGGGTGGTACTGGTGGTGGTATCGCTTATAACAAAGAAGAGTTCGAAGAGATTTGTCGTCGTGGTTTGGACCTGTCGCCAACTAATGAACTGTTAATCGATGAATCGCTGATCGGTTGGAAAGAGTATGAGATGGAAGTGGTTCGTGATAAAGCGGACAACTGTATCATCGTATGTTCTATCGAAAACTTTGACCCAATGGGTATCCACACAGGTGACTCAATCACGGTTGCACCGGCCCAGACTCTGACGGACAAAGAATATCAGTTGATGCGTAATGCATCTCTAGCAGTACTGCGCGAAATCGGTGTTGAGACTGGTGGTTCAAACGTACAGTTTGGTATCAACCCGAAAGATGGCCGTATGGTTATCATCGAGATGAACCCACGTGTATCTCGCTCTTCTGCTCTAGCATCGAAAGCGACTGGTTTCCCAATCGCTAAGATTGCAGCGAAACTGGCCGTTGGCTTTACTCTTGATGAGCTACAGAACGACATCACGGGGGGCGCGACTCCAGCGTCATTCGAACCAACAATCGACTACGTAGTAACTAAGATCCCTCGCTTTAACTTCGAGAAATTTGCAGGTGCTAACGACCGTCTGACCACTCAGATGAAGTCCGTTGGTGAGGTTATGGCTATCGGCCGTAACCAACAAGAATCTCTACAAAAAGCGCTTCGTGGCCTTGAAGTTGGTGTGAATGGCTTTGACGAGATGGTTGATCTCGATGCGCCTGACGCACTAACCACAATTCGTCATGAACTAAAAGAAGCTGGCGCAGAGCGTATTTGGTACATCGCGGATGCATTCCGTGCTGGTATGTCAGTAGATGGCGTGTTCAATCTAACGGCAATTGATCGTTGGTTCCTAGTTCAAATCGAAGAGCTGGTTAACTTAGAGAACCAAGTTAAAGCCGGCGGCTTTGCTGGCTTGACTGAAGATGTGCTTCGTAAGATGAAGCGTAAAGGCTTCTCTGATGCACGTCTATCTTCAATTCTTGGCGTGTCTGAAAGTGAGATTCGTCGACTACGTGACCAGTACGATATCCACCCTGTATACAAACGCGTGGATACTTGTGCGGCAGAGTTCTCTTCTGATACTGCTTACATGTACTCATCTTACGATGAAGAGTGTGAAGCTCAGCCTACAGATAAAGACAAGATCATGGTTTTGGGTGGTGGTCCAAACCGTATCGGTCAAGGTATCGAATTTGATTACTGTTGTGTACACGCTTCACTTGCTCTACGTGAAGATGGTTTTGAGACCATCATGGTTAACTGTAACCCTGAGACAGTATCTACCGACTACGACACTTCAGACCGTCTCTACTTCGAACCTGTCACACTTGAAGATGTACTCTCTATCGTACGTGTTGAAAAGCCAAAAGGCGTTATCGTTCAGTACGGTGGTCAAACACCACTGAAACTGGCTCGTGCACTAGAAGCTGCAGGTGTACCAATCATAGGTACTAGCCCTGACGCAATTGATCGTGCGGAAGACCGTGAGCGTTTCCAAGCAGCGGTTGACCGTCTGGGCCTTCTACAGCCTGAAAACGCGACAGTAACGACTATCGAGCAAGCGGTTGATAAGTCAAAAGAGATTGGCTTCCCACTGGTTGTACGCCCATCTTATGTACTTGGCGGTCGTGCGATGGAAATCGTATACGATGAGCAAGACCTACGCCGCTATTTCAACGAAGCGGTGAGCGTGTCGAATGAATCGCCAGTGCTTCTGGACCGTTTCCTAGATGACGCAACTGAAGTGGATATCGATGCTATCTGTGACGGTGAGCGTGTGGTGATCGGCGGTATCATGGAGCATATCGAGCAAGCGGGTGTTCACTCTGGTGACTCAGCATGTTCACTACCTGCTTACACGCTAAGTCAGGAAATTCAGGATAAGATGCGTGAGCAAGTAGAGAAGCTAGCATTTGAGCTTGGTGTACGTGGTCTGATGAACACCCAGTTTGCCGTGAAAGACAACGAAGTTTACCTAATCGAAGTGAACCCTCGTGCTGCACGTACTGTACCGTTTGTTTCTAAAGCAACAGGTGCGCCACTAGCGAAGATCGCTGCACGTGTCATGGCTGGTCAATCTCTAGAATCTCAGGGCTTTACCAAAGAGATCATCCCGCCTTACTACTCAGTGAAAGAGGTAGTACTACCGTTCAATAAGTTCCCAGGTGTTGACCCACTGTTAGGCCCAGAAATGCGTTCTACTGGTGAAGTTATGGGGGTGGGTGCGACCTTCGCAGAAGCTTACGCTAAAGCTGAACTAGGTTGTGGCAATGTTTACCCAGAAGGCGGCCGCGCATTACTGTCTGTTCGCGAAGGCGACAAGCAGCGCGTCGTTGACCTAGCATCTAAGCTAACCAAGCTTGGTTATCAGCTAGACGCAACACACGGTACAGCGGTAATCCTAGGTGAAGCGGGCATCAACCCTCGTCTTGTTAACAAGGTACACGAAGGTCGTCCACACATCCTAGACCGCATCAAGAACAACGAGTACACCTATATCGTGAATACGACTGCAGGCCGTCAGTCGATTGAAGATTCAAAAGTTCTTCGTCGCGGCGCACTGGCTGAGAAAGTGAACTACACAACCACACTTAACGCAGCGTTTGCCGTATGTATGGCTCACACAGCAGATGCAAAAACGTCGGTTACATCAGTTCAAGAGCTGCACGCTAAAGTGGCACAGAACGAAGCGTAATAACAATCAGTAGGCTCGCAACGGAGCCTATATGACAACCTCATTGCCCGCTCTTTTGAGCGGGCTTTTTTGTCTGTTTACTGTTGAAAAATAGGAATGAGTTAAAGTCTAATCTTTCTCTAAGAGAATTATTAACTTAGTGATATTTTGAGTGAAAGATATAGATAACCAATTGATAGACAATGGAACTCACACTCGAAATACTGACGATACTTTTCTTTGTAGCTACGGTTGCAGGCTTTATTGATGCTATGGCTGGTGGCGGTGGTTTGTTAACTCTACCAGCGCTTCTGGCCGCTGGTGTGTTGCCGACACAGGCGCTTGCGACCAATAAGCTGCAAAGCTCATTTGGCAGCTTTTCAGCCAGTTGGTATTTCGTTCGGAACGGCATCGTCAGTATTAAAGAGATGCGTCTTGCTATTGTCTGTACGTTTATTGGTTCGGCGGTTGGTGCTGAAGCTGTACAGTATATAGATACGGGTGTACTGACGAGTCTGATTCCGATTTTACTGGTCGCTATTTCGCTCTACTTTCTGCTGATGCCTAAAACCAAACAGCACTCCGGTGAAGCGAACATCTCAGAAGCCATGTTTGCTTTCAGTGTTGGAGGCGGAGTGGGCTTTTATGACGGTTTTTTTGGGCCGGGAACAGGCTCCATCTTTACGGTTTGCTTTGTTGCTTTAGGTCATTTTTCTCTGGTAGATGCCACTGCTCGTACTAAGGTTCTTAACTTCACGTCTAATATTGCCGCACTATTGTTCTTTATTTTTGCTGGACTGCCTATTTGGGAATTAGGTCTTGTGATGGCTATGGGAGGGTTTATTGGTGCTCAACTAGGGGCAAAAGTAGTGGTAGCGAAAGGACAGAAATGGATTCGCCCTTTAGTGATAACAATGTCGATGCTGATGGCTGCAAAGTTGTTGTGGCAAGAACACTCGGATTGGTTGTTCGCTTTATTGGCTTAAAACCGATTACTCTAGCGCCGATTTCGCAACGGAAGTCACGACATTATCGACTAAGTTTTTGATTCGTTGGTTCTTATAGGAAGAAGCTCGTAAGCAGACATGCAGAGGTCGATAGAGCGGCTGTAACTGAGCGAAATGATGGCAGTGACACTGGTCGATCTTAAGGGTTTTGATAACTGAGAGAGGAACCAAAGCAGGTGCAATCCCAGCAAGTGCCAGTTGAGCCGCCGCAGCATAGGAATCCATTTCCATCACAGGTGTCATATTCAGCCTTTTGAGAATCTTTAACTGATACGTATTGGCGGTATTAGCAAGATCATTAGTAATGATGGTGTTTGGTAATTGCTCTAGTGGACGATCAGAAACAATAAAGAAAGGTTCATCGAGAAGGTGAAATGTTTTTAATCCATGTTGAGGTGGAAGTAAGCCTGCACAAATACCGAGGTGAGCTTTACCGGACTGAACATGTTCCACGATTCTTGGTGTGTGATTGGTGGTGATGCGAATGTAAGGATCCGATTTAAAGTGCTGGCCAAGGATATCCGCAAGGTAACTGGCTACTAGAGTTTCAGAGCAATCAATGGTGATTAGGCTCTTTTCTGCCATCGATTGTTGCTCATAGATGCGTCCTCTCAGCTCATTGAACGTCGGGCCAATACTCTCGATAAGGTCGATCGCCTCTTGAGTAAGCTGAACATTCCTTCCATCCGGTACAATCAGTTTTTTCCCCAGCTTTTTCTCTAGGTTAGCAATGCGTTTACTGACGGCGGATTGGCTTATATAGAGCTGGCTTCCGGTTCGGCTCATTGTTTTTGCTTTACTTAGTGCTAACAGTGTTTCGATACCTTCCAGCAGCATTGAATTGTGTCCAAGAGAGTCTGAGAGAGGTACTGTACCTAATAAAAAAGCGGCGCTCAATGAACGCCGCTTTACAAATTAAATTCAAAATCTAAGAATTATAGAGACTCAGTAAATGTACGTGCGATGACATCGCGTTGCTGCTCAGTTGTCAGTGAGTTGAAACGAACTGCGTAGCCAGAAACACGGATAGTTAGCTGAGGGTACTTCTCAGGGTTAGCGACAGCGTCTTCTAGAGTTTCACGCTTAAGAACGTTCACGTTTAAGTGCTGGCCACCTTCGATGCGTGGTGCTTTCTCGATCGCAACTTCGCGGCTTTCGTATTCGCCAAGTTCGTTGATTGCTACAACTTGGTCAGTTTCAAAACCTGAGTTTGCAGCAACACATCGTGCTTCATTCTTTTCACTATCTAGTAGCCAGATAGAGTTTAATAGTGCGTCATTTGCCGCTTTAGTAATTTGAATACCTTGAATCATTACCATCTCCTATCCACATTTGTGGTGTTAATTTCCGAGTTTTATTGAGCTACGTATTGTATAGCTCAAAAGGAGTATTTTAGTTTTGATTTAAGTCAAATAACCACCAAAAACATTACTCTTAAAAAGGTTATTGTTTTGATGCGAGTCAATAATTTGTTTTATAATAATGACATTTTATTATATTTTAATGTTTAAAATAATTTTTAATCTTATATTTGTTGTAAATTTACTACATTTAAGTGTTTGGTATTGAGCGAATACCAATAAGTTGTTGTAATTCATGCAGCATAGTGAAAGTCAAAAGTGATAAAACAACAATGTTAGACAATTTGTACGGTAATAAGTTTATCGGGGCCCATGTTTCTGCCGCTGGTGGTGTTGATCAGGCTCCACTAAGAGCTAAAGAAATCGGAGCTAATGCCTTTGCTCTGTTTACAAAAAATCAACGTCAATGGGCGGCTAAGCCACTTGAAGAAAAAACGATTCACGCCTTTAAATCTAACTGCTTGAAGTTAGGGTTTAAGCCCGATCAAATCCTTCCTCATGATTCATACTTGATAAACTTAGGTGCTCCTGAAGAAGAAAAACTAGAGAAATCTCGAGCGGCGTTTATTGACGAGATGAAACGATGCCATCAATTAGGGCTAACTTTGCTTAATTTCCATCCTGGCAGTCATTTAAAGATGATTTCGGAACAAGAGTGCCTAGAAAGAATCGCTGACTCGATCAACCTCGCTCATCAAGCCGTCCCTGATGTTATAGCTGTGATTGAGAATACCGCAGGTCAAGGAACTAACCTTGGTTGGCAATTTGAGCACATTGCACAAATTATAGATAAGGTGAAAGATAAGCAGAGGGTTGGAGTTTGTATAGATACTTGCCACCTGTTTGCCGCCGGCTATGATCTTCGGAGTTATGAAGCGTGTGAGTCGACCTTTGCTGAGTTTGATCGAGTTGTTGGCATGCACTACCTCAGAGCAATGCACATTAATGACTCAAAGGCAGAGCATGCCAGCCGGGTCGATCGCCACCATGCTCTAGGTAAAGGAGAAATTGGATGGTCATGTTTTGAATACATAGCCAGAGATCCACGATTTGATCATATTCCTTTGATTTTAGAAACAATTGAGCCGGAACGTTGGCCTGAAGAAATCGAATTTATTCGTCAGCATCACTTAGCATGGCTCAAAGAAATCGCCTGACCTAACAAAAGTGGCATCAAATTTTCATAGTGAGTGTAGGTACTCAGACAAATAAGGATGCCACTATGCCTTACACTTCTTTCTATACCATCGCTCGCTCAACACGTCTTCCTACACCCAACCGCCATGTCACGGGTCAAGGGCATTACAGGATCCCACAAAAAACTAGCTGACTTTATCACTTTGTTCCTTCATAACTTTTTGCGACAATTATTGTAGCGCAAACAGTAGAAGGAACAGAGCATGACCCCGTCATTGACATGGCATGATGTCATTGGAGCAGAAAAGCAGCAGGATTATTT
Organism: Vibrio coralliilyticus; assembly: GCF_024449095.1. NCBI lineage: Bacteria > Pseudomonadati > Pseudomonadota > Gammaproteobacteria > Vibrionales > Vibrionaceae > Vibrio > Vibrio coralinecrosis. The sequence continues at coordinate 2,573,911 of NZ_CP024627.1, read as the reverse complement.
TCAGCAAACATTGAATTTTGTTGAGTCGGAAAGAGCGGCCGGCAAAGTCGTTTTCCCTCCCGCTAAAGACGTATTTAATGCGTTTCGGGCGACAGAGTTCAATGATGTGAAAGTGGTGATTCTAGGCCAGGACCCTTATCACGGTCCGAAACAAGCGCATGGTTTGTGTTTTTCGGTACTCCCTGGTGTCAAGACACCACCTTCATTGGTAAATATGTACAAAGAGTTGGTTCAGGATATTGATGGTTTTCAAATCCCATCTCATGGCTACCTTCAAAGTTGGGCTGAGCAAGGTGTTCTGTTACTCAATACTGTTCTAACGGTAGAGCAGGGTAAAGCGCACTCTCATTCTAAAACAGGATGGGAAATGTTTACCGATAAGGTCATTGAAGCGATCAATCAACATCAATCTGGTGTTGTGTTTCTATTGTGGGGCTCCCATGCGCAAAAGAAAGGACGCTTTATCGATCGTAATAAGCATCATGTATTAGCTGCGCCGCATCCTTCGCCATTATCCGCGCATCGAGGTTTCTTTGGTTGCCGTCATTTTTCTCAAGCAAATCAAATTCTTGAATCTCAAGGCAAACAAACCATAGATTGGCATCTTCCAATGCAAGTGAATGTATAGCCATTACATTGCCTAATTGCTTAACTTTCGAGCAATATCAATACTTGAACTGTGCTTCTCTTATACACTTACTAAAAATAGGTGTTAAGGAGAAGCACTATGATGATTGAAAGGATAAGGCGCGAACATGGTTACATGGTTCGGCTATTAGCAGTATTGAGGCAAAAAATTGCCTTGTTGAGACAAGAGCAGGCCATAAACTACAGTTTGGTTAAAGAAATTGTCGATTATTTGGCCCATCACTCTGAGCGTGTCCACCATCCTAAAGAAGATATCCTCTATCACTATTATTTGGAACATTATGGCCACCATCAAGATATTGAGAATCTAGAGATCGAGCACCAAACATTGTCGCTCAAGACGCATGCCTTTCTTGATACGGTAGATATGATTCTGCAGGATGCAGTAGTGCCTCAAGATATGTTTGTGCAGCAACTGGAAGGTTTTATATTGGATCAGAAGCGACATTTAGATCTAGAGGAGCAGTCAATACTGCCACTCATTAATCAGAGATTTACTTTGCACGATTGGCAAGCCGTCGAAAAGCTGTGGAGTATTAATGAAGATGACCCAGTATTTGGCGACACTATTGCAGAGCAATATCAGCAACTTGCCAGTCGTGTTAGGCAGGGTGATCAAGAGTGTATATAGTTAGCAGAGATATACCGTAATAAAAAGAGGCGCTACCAAGCGCCTCTTTTTAAATGTTAGTAATCTAGGTCTTCAATGTCATCAAAACCGATGTCCATATCTTTTAATTCACGCTGAAGCCTTTGCCTATCCTTAATTGCTTCAATTTCACGCCACTTACGCTTCGCAGGTTTGGAGCGTGTTGCCCGAGTTTTTGGAAAATCCATTTCCATGATTTCTTCAAAGTTTAAGCCTTCCATAAGCTACCTCTTTTTAATGATTACTCTTTGAAGGGGTACTGTTTAAATATCATTCTGTTTGGAGAGTAACTTTGATTCGTTTCTCATTTGTTACGATTCCATGAAGTTTTCATGCCATTTTAGACTTGGCTTCACAGAAATACGGCTTATGTCTGATGGTTTTTTGTTCGAACAACCGATAGAAAACGATTAAATTCTCAAAAAACGTATGTTAACGCAGTGTGTAAAAAAACAGCGTTTTTCCTTGGTATGCAATTGGGTGTATTTAGTACGGTTGAGTAATAGAATTTACAGATCGAATTGTTTCCTGAACTCTTCTCTGAGTCCTTGGTGATAAAGGAGTGTCAATTATTTGCGGCTATCGTATTTCGTATGGAGTTGTGTGTTCTTTATTGTTGTTAAATTTTAATGTTAATGTTCTGTTTTTGTGGTTTTTATGTTCTTTTTTGTGTTAATTATTGGTGATTTTATAGTGAAAAATAACACGAATAAGTGCTTGTTTGCATATTGATTTTTGATACCCTTGACTGCATTATCCGCCCGTCAAAAAATACGCTGATACGTAAAATGGAAGCATGAGGCGCGTTTTACATATCTAGGTTGCACAATAATTAAACCACAATACTGAGCAGAATTGACACTTGGTTTGCAACTGGATGGAAGGCAGGGAAGCAGGGATCAGCGAAAACTCACTACGAGGATCTTATGACAGATTTAATTAATTTGATGAATGACCTACTTTGGGGTTCTATTCTGGTTTATCTCCTAGTCGGTGTTGGTGTGTATTTCACTGTTAGATTGGGGTTTATCCAATTCCGCCATTTTGGTCACATGTTCTCAGTACTAAAGAACAGCCGTAAAGCGGATAAAGCTGGCATCTCATCATTCCAGGCATTGTGTACTAGCTTAGCGGCACGTGTTGGTACGGGTAATATGGCTGGTGTTGCTGTTGCGCTAACAGCTGGTGGTCCAGGTGCGATTTTCTGGATGTGGCTAATCGCTATGCTGGGTATGGCCACGTCGTTCGCTGAAAGCACCTTGGCGCAGTTATACAAAACCAAAGATGATGACGGTAACTACCGCGGTGGTCCGGCATACTACATGGAGAAAGGTTTGGGTATGCGCTGGATGGGCGTACTGTTCTCTATCTTCCTGATCATCGCTTTTGGTTTGGTATTTAACGCGGTTCAGGCGAACTCAATCGCAGGTGCAATGAACACAGCATTTGGTTGGGATGAAACCTATGTCGGCATTGCTGTCGTCCTGCTATCCGCTGTGGTCATCTTCGGTGGTATCAAGCGTATTGCTCGTGTAGCAGAAATGATTGTTCCAGCGATGGCATTGCTGTATCTACTGCTGGCGCTGTTTGTTATGTTTACAAACATCGATAAGTTGCCTGCTGTACTGAGCTTAATTTTCAAGAGTGCTTTCGGTCTACAAGAAGCCGCTGCAGGTGGTTTGGGCTACGCGATTGCACAAGCGATGATTAATGGCATCAAACGCGGTTTGTTCTCAAACGAAGCGGGTATGGGTTCTGCGCCAAACGCAGCAGCATCAGCAACACCTTATCCTCCGCATCCAGCCTCTCAAGGTTACGTTCAGATGCTTGGTGTTTTCATGGATACCATAGTGATCTGTTCAGCGACCGTGGCGATTATTCTGATGTCAGGTGAGTATGTACCGCATGGCGAGATCACGGGTATTGAACTGACTCAGGCTGCGTTGAGTTCTCAAGTGGGCTCGTGGGGTGGCATCTTTGTTGCCGTGGCGATTTTCTTCTTCGCTTTCACGTCTATCATTGCTAACTACTCATACGCGGAAACAAACCTTATTTTCCTTGAGCATAACCATAAAGCCGGCCTAGGTGTGTTCCGTCTGGTTGTATTGGCAATGGTGATGTTTGGTGCTGTAGCATCTCTACCTATCGTTTGGGCATTGGCAGATGTGTCAATGGGTATGATGGCGATTGTCAACCTAGTGGCGATCCTGCTTCTTTCAGGCATCGTGATTAAACTAGCAAAAGACTACAACCGCCAGTTAGGTGAAGGTAAAGTGCCGACATTTGATTCTAACGATTTTCCTGAGCTGAAATCTCAGTTGGAAGATGGTATCTGGGATCAGAGCAAAAAAGATTAATAGCCAATCTCTATTAAAACGATTCAAAAAGCCATGCAGACATTGCATGGCTTTTTTTGTAACCTATATCTAACCACATACAATTAAACAGATAGAGTAAAGTCATGTTAATCGTCGTTTCACCAGCGAAAACCTTAGATTACGAATCTCCACTGGCGACAAAGAAATTTACTCAGCCAGAACTGATCGAGTATTCAAAACAACTGATTGATGTGTGCCGCAAGCTAACGCCTGCCGATGTCGCGAGTTTGATGAAAGTTAGTGATAAGATCGCTGACTTGAACGTTGGCCGTTTTCAGGAGTGGAGTGAGACGTTTACCACAGAGAACTCACGCCAAGCGATTCTGGCTTTTAAAGGCGATGTATACACTGGTTTAGACGCGCAAAGCTTGTCAGACGATGACTTTGATTATGCCCAAAAGCACTTACGCATGCTATCTGGCTTATACGGTCTACTAAAGCCACTCGATCTGATGCAGCCTTACCGTCTGGAAATGGGGACGAAACTTGCCAATGAGAGAGGCAGTAACCTCTATCAATTCTGGGGTAATGTGATTACTGATAGGCTTAATCAAGCCATTACAGAACAAGGTGATAATGTTCTGATTAACCTTGCTTCAAACGAATATTTTAAAGCGGTAAAACCCAAAGCTCTAGATGCTCAGGTGATTACGCCAATTTTCAAAGATTGCAAAAACGGTCAGTACAAGGTGATCAGTTTCTATGCGAAGAAAGCGCGCGGCATGATGGCGCGGTACATTATTGAGAATCGCATTGAGAGCGTTGCGGATCTGACTAAGTTTGATACGGCAGGCTATTATTTTGTTGAGGATGAGTCTTCACCAACCGAATTGGTCTTTAAACGCGAAGAGCAATAAAGGATTCAACTGATGATGTCTTGGTTTAAACAATGGGTTGCGCAATACGACGCGTGGTGTCAGTCGATGGGGCTAACACCAGAGAATAAACGCAGTTGTGTTCCTTATCGTACAGACCCAGTTCACCAAACTTCAGAACCCAACAAAAAGGCGCAAGGATAATGCGCCTTTTTGATACTCATTGCCATTTAGACTTTAAGGTATTTGAGAACGATTTCGCTGAACATATTGAGTCAGCAAATCTAGCAGGCGTAGAACGCTTTGTCGTTCCCTCTATTGGCCCATCAAACTGGAATCGACTTGAGCAACTCGCAGCCCAATATCCATCGATATATTATGCGCTAGGCTTACACCCTTATTTTCTCGATACTGATAGCCACACCCTCCAAAATCAACTGGCGGAGCTGATCAGTCAACAACCTGACAAATGCATTGCTGTAGGTGAGTGTGGCTTGGATGCAGTAGTGGCTGTTGATAGACAGATTCAGGAACGCGTTTTGATGCAGCAGATTGAATTGGCGAAAACTTATAAGCTGCCACTTATCCTTCACTCCCGCAAAACACACAATCGCCTCCTACAACTGCTTAAGCAGTCTCGTTTTTCGTATGGAGGAGTTCTGCATGGTTTTTCTGGGAGTTATCAGCAAGCGATGCAGTTTGTTGAGTTAGGTTTTTACATAGGTGTGGGAGGGGTAATCACATACCCAAGAGCACAAAAAACGCGTAAAGCTGTTATTGATCTCCCGATTGACTGTCTTGTTCTCGAAACGGATGCGCCGGATATGCCGCTTTTAGGGCATCAGGGTAAGCCTAACCATCCAGCCATGTTAACTCAAACCTTGTCTTGTCTCGCAGAACTACGGAATGTCAGTAAGCAAACGGTTGCTGAAAACGTTTGGAAAAATAGCAATCAGGCGTTCGGTATTTGTGAATAGTTTCTAAATAAAATGTTCTTTTTATGATTTGTAGTTCGGTTAATGGTGATCTTGTTCACGTAATTAGGTGAATGAATGATGAATCTTATTAGAAACTGTGAAGACAGCATTACTTTATAGATGGACGGATGAGTATAATTGCCTCCGCTTTAGAGCTCCATTTTGTAACACGCCAACAAACAACATATAAGGAAGTCATAAACTATGAGCCTGTTTATGAGCCTAGTCGGTATGGCAGTATTGCTAGGAATTGCATTACTACTGTCTGATAACCGCAAAGCTATCAATCTAAGAACTGTGGGTGGCGCATTTGCTATCCAATTTATCATCGGTGGTTTCGTTCTTTACGTACCTTGGGGTCGTGACCTTCTAGCTGGCTTCTCTGCTGGTGTTCAGAATGTTATTGACTACGGTAAAGACGGTACTGGTTTTCTATTTGGCAGCCTAGTTAACTTCTCAGTTGACGGTATTGGCTTCATTTTCGCGTTCCAAGTACTTCCAACACTAATCTTCTTCTCTGCACTTATCTCTGTACTTTACTACATTGGTGTAATGCAATGGGTTATCAAGATTCTTGGTGGTGGTCTACAAAAGGCGCTTGGTACTTCACGTGCAGAATCAATGTCTGCAGCAGCGAACATTTTCGTTGGTCAAACTGAAGCACCTCTAGTGGTTCGTCCGTTTGTTCCTAAAATGACACAATCTGAACTATTCGCTGTAATGTGTGGTGGTCTAGCTTCTGTTGCTGGTGGTGTTCTAGCTGGTTACGCTTCTATGGGTGTTCCTCTAGAGTACCTAGTTGCTGCATCATTCATGGCTGCACCTGGTGGTCTACTATTCGCTAAGATCATCAAGCCAGAAACTGACGCTCCAGATGAAGAGCTAGGCGCTGACATCGACGGTGGTGACGACAAGCCTGCTAACGTTATCGACGCAGCGGCTGGTGGTGCTTCTGTTGGTCTACAGCTTGCTCTAAACGTTGGTGCAATGCTACTAGCGTTTATCGGTCTAATCGCACTTATCAACGGTATCCTAGGTGGCATCGGTGGTTGGGTTGGTTTCGAAGGCCTAACTCTTGAGTGGATCCTTGGTAAAGTATTCTCTCCACTAGCATTCATTATTGGTGTGCCATGGGCTGAAGCAGATATCGCTGGTTCATTCATCGGTCAGAAGATCGTAGTTAACGAATTCGTTGCCTACCTAAACTTCGTACCGTACGTTGGTGATGCTGCACAAGTGGTGCCAGCAACGGGTGAAGTAATGTCTACTAAGACTCAAGCAATTATCTCGTTCGCTCTATGTGGTTTCGCAAACCTTTCTTCTATCGCGATTCTACTAGGTGGTCTAGGTGGTCTAGCTCCAAACCGTCGTCACGACATCGCTCGTATGGGTGTTAAAGCGGTTGTTGCTGGTACTCTATCTAACCTGATGGCAGCGACAATTGCTGGCTTCTTCCTATCTTTCTAATTAAGTAAGCGAAAGATTATATAGACGCCGTTTTAAAAAGCCCCGTAGACACACACTGTGTGCTACGGGGCTTTTTTGTTTTTCTTTCCCTTATTATTGCTTCCTAAGCCTGTTAGTAGGCTCTTGTCAGGGAAAGACTCGAATACAAGCTTTATTGAGTGTTTGGCTTGATTCGAGATAAGTCTGGAGTGGATTCAGACAACTGGATTCATAGCGTTTGTTGGTCATGAAGATTGAACAAACGTTGAACAGAATCTTTTTTGAGATACAAACCGTTTGCGCTCTATGAGCCACTACAGTTCTGCGACGAATATCTATAATGTATGTAAATATAGAGAGTAGGGTAAAACTCATGAATGATGTTTTCCTCGCAGCCCTCGCGGGCTTTGTCGTTGGAGTCCTGTTTTCTGCCATTAAGTTGCCCATTCCTGCACCGCCTGCATTAGCTGGTGTAATGGGAATCGTTGGGGTTTATCTTGGTGGCGTGACTTATCAATGGATTATTGAGAAGTTTTTTAGCTAGCGCTTGTTAATACAAGGAGTATGATCGGCGCTGGTTGTAACTATGTCTGGGCATCAGACAAAGGTTACAGATACCGTTAGACACCGCAATCGTAGATTGTTGTGCCATAGACCAAACTGGTACTGTGCGGTGACAAGGATAGCAATTGGGGGCAAATTCGCTGTTTACCCCTAAGTCTTCAGGGAACCAAGTCCGTTCATTAATGACTGTAAAACTGACATGAGGTTGAGCAGACACTTTTATGAATATTGATCGGAGATAGAAATGAGCGATTTAAAAGCAGCAGCACTACGTGCACTTAAACTTATGGATCTTACAACGCTAAATGACGATGACACTGATGCTAAAGTGATTTCACTATGTCATGACGCAAAATCAGCGGTGGGTAATACCGCTGCGATCTGTATTTACCCTCGCTTTATTCCTATTGCTAAGAAGACACTTCGCGAGCAAGGCACACCAGACGTTCGTATTGCGACAGTCACGAACTTCCCACACGGTAATGACGATATTGATATCGCTGTTGCCGAAACGAAAGCGGCCGTTGCTTACGGTGCAGATGAAGTGGATGTGGTATTCCCATATCGTGCTCTTATGGCGGGTAACGAGGAAGTGGGTTTCGAGCTCGTTAAGCAATGTAAAGCAGCGTGTGGCGATATTCTTCTAAAAGTCATCATCGAAACGGGTGAGCTGAAAGAAGAAGCACTAATTAAGAAAGCCTCTGAAATTTCAATCAAAGCAGGCGCTGACTTCATTAAAACTTCAACGGGTAAAGTGCCAGTCAATGCCACACCTGAATATGCACGCATGATGCTAGAAGTTATTCGTGATATGGGTGTTGCAGAATCTGTTGGTTTCAAGCCAGCAGGTGGCGTGCGCACTGCTGAAGATGCGGCAGCATATCTAGCGATGGCTGATGAAATTTTGGGCGACAACTGGGTAGATGCTCGTCATTACCGTTTTGGTGCGTCAAGCCTGCTAACTAACCTACTGAATACATTAGAAGTAACAGACGAGACTGCAGACCCTGCAGCGTACTAATTAAAAGTCTGAATGTGGTGAGCGAAAGCTCACCACATTACCTTTTACTCTACTAACCACCTTATTTGTGTGGGAGGCCCTAATGTATTTACCTCAAGAAATCATTCGTAAAAAGCGTGATGGCGAAGCCCTGACTGCCGACGAAATTAATTTTTTCATCCAAGGTGTGGCGAAAAACACCGTCTCTGAAGGTCAAATCGCCGCCTTTGCGATGGCTATCTTTTTCAATGAAATGACAATGCCTGAGCGTATTGCACTGACTTGTGCGATGCGTGATTCCGGTATGGTTATCGACTGGAGCCATAAAGAATTTGGCGGCCCAATCGTTGATAAGCATTCAACAGGTGGTGTTGGTGACGTGACGTCATTGATGCTTGGCCCAATGGTCGCGGCATGTGGCGGTTTTGTTCCGATGATCTCTGGACGAGGTCTTGGGCATACTGGCGGTACGCTAGATAAGTTGGAGTCGATTCCTGGCTACAACATCACGCCAACCAATGAAGTGTTCGGTGATGTCACGAAAGACGCAGGTGTTGCCATCATTGGTCAAACCGGCGACTTAGCGCCAGCCGATAAGCGTGTTTACGCAACCCGCGATATTACCGCAACGGTGGACAACATTTCACTGATCACGGCTTCAATCCTGTCTAAGAAACTCGCTGCTGGCCTTGAGTCATTGGTTATGGATGTGAAAGTGGGTTCTGGCGCATTCATGCCAACCTATCAAGCATCTGAAGAGCTCGCTAAATCTATCGTAGCAGTCGCAAACGGTGCAGGCACGAAGACGACAGCTATCCTGACAGACATGAACCAAGTATTGGCGTCTTCAGCGGGTAATGCTGTTGAAGTACGTGAAGCGGTTCAGTTCCTGACTGGCGAATATCGTAACCCTCGTTTACTCGAAGTGACCATGGCATCGTGTGCGGAAATGTTGGTGCTTGGCAAGCTTGCTGAGAATACGGAAGAGGCACGCGCGAAGTTGATGGAAGTACTGGACAACGGTAAAGCGGCTCAGTGTTTTGGCAAGATGGTTGCGGGCTTAGGTGGCCCTGCTGATTTTGTTGAAAACTACGAAAACTATCTGGAAAAAGCAGAAATCATCAAACCAGTCTTTGCTGATGAAGACGGTATTGTATCGGCAATGGATACGCGTGCAATCGGTATGGCGGTTGTCTCCATGGGTGGCGGTCGCCGTGTTGCTACAGACGAAATTGACTACGCGGTCGGCTTTGACGGGTTTATCCGCCTTGGTGAAAAAGCATCGAGTGACAAACCACTAGCCGTGATTCATGCACGTAGTGAAGAGCAATGGCTTGAAGCGGCGGAAGCGCTTAAACAGGCTATTACTATCGGTGGTGACTATACGCCTACGCCTGAGGTTTATCGTCAGATCCGCGCAGAAGACGTTTAATCAAAAATTACACTAAGGCCTCCATATAAAAAGATTAACGGAGGCCTGAGGAAGAGCAATGAAAAGAGCATTTATTTTAGTACTGGATTCATTTGGAATTGGTGCGACAGCTGACGCTGAAAAATTTGGTGATGTTGGTTCAGATACGTTAGGCCATATCGCTGAGCAGTGTGAGAAAGGTCTAGCAGACAACGCTGATCGTCAAGGGCCACTGACGTTGCCTAATCTGTCAAAGCTTGGTTTAGCCATGGCTCACAAAGAGTCAAAAGGTCACTTTGCGCCTGGCTTAGATACAGAGGCGGACATTATTGGTGCTTACGGCCATGCTGCTGAGCTATCTTCAGGTAAAGACACACCGTCAGGCCACTGGGAAATTGCTGGTGTGCCAGTTCTGTTTGACTGGGGCTATTTTACCGACAAAACAAACAGTTTCCCGAAAGAACTCACCGATCGCATTCTTGAGCGTGCTGGTCTAGACGGTTTCCTTGGTAACTGCCATGCATCGGGCACTCAGGTTCTGGATGATCTTGGTGAAGAGCATATGAAGACAGGGCAACCTATCTTCTATACGTCGGCGGATTCGGTATTCCAGATTGCTTGCCATGAAAAAACTTTTGGTTTAGAGCGCTTGCTTGAGCTTTGTCAGATCGCACGTGAAGAGCTTGAAGACTACAACATCGGCCGTGTTATTGCTCGTCCATTCGTTGGACCGGGTAAAGGCCAGTTTGAGCGTACTGGTAATCGCCGTGATCTGTCTGTTGAACCACCTTCAGCGACGATTCTACAGAAACTTGTTGACGAGAAGGGCGGTGAAGTTCACTCGATTGGTAAGATTTCTGACATTTACGCTGGCTGTGGTATCACCAAGAAGACCAAAGCAACCGGCATTCCGGCACTTTTTGAAGCAACCAAAGAGGCTATCAAAGAAGCGGGTGATAATACTATCGTCTTCACCAACTTTGTTGATTTTGATTCTGCCTATGGTCACCGTCGTGACGTAGCTGGCTATGCTGCTGCGCTTGAGTACTTCGATGGTCGTATCCATGAAGTGATGGAGATGATGGAAGAGGACGATCTTCTGATCCTGACTGCCGACCACGGCTGTGACCCAACTTGGCCAGGTACTGACCACACGCGTGAGCACATTCCTGTGATTGTTTACGGCCAGAAAGTCCCAGCAGGTTCGTTAGGTTTACGCGATTCTTTTGCTGACATTGGCCAAACACTGGCGACGTATTTTGGTACATCACCAATGGATTACGGTAAGAACTTTTTATAATTTGAGATGGTTAGGGAGGTATCTTACCTCTCTAACAACGTTTAACTGAGTTAAGGAATTAACAGACATGGCAACTCCACATATTAATGCTGAAATGGGTGCATTCGCAGACGTTGTTCTTATGCCGGGTGACCCGCTACGCGCGAAGTACATTGCAGAAACATTCCTCGAAGATGTCGTTCAGGTCTGTGATGTGCGTAATATGTTCGGTTTCACTGGCACTTACAAAGGTCGTAAAGTATCAGTGATGGGCCACGGCATGGGTATCCCATCTTGTTCAATCTATGCGACTGAGCTAGTCAAAGATTACGGCGTGAAGAAAATCATCCGTGTCGGTAGCTGTGGTGCAGTAAGTGAAGATATCAAGGTACGTGATGTTGTGATTGGTATGGGCGCTTGTACTGACTCTAAAGTGAACCGCATTCGCTTTAAAGGTCATGACTTTGCTGCAATTGCTGATTATAAAATGGTTCGCGCAGCCGAAGAGGCAGCGAAAGCACGTGGTATTGAAGTGAAAGTCGGTAACCTGTTTTCCGCGGAATTGTTCTATACGCCAGATCCAGAGATGTTCGATGTGATGGACAAGTACGGTATTGTCGGTGTTGAGATGGAAGCGGCAGGCATCTACGGTGTTTGTGCTGAGTACGGTGCGAAAGCTTTGACTATCTGTACTGTGTCTGATCACATCAAAACGGGCGAGCAGACAACGTCAGATGAGCGTCAGACGACTTTCAATGACATGATGATTATTGCGCTAGATTCAGTTCTATTAGGTGATGAAGCGTAAACCTGACTTCGCCAGATGAAGAGTCAAAAGGGAGGACATGCTGTCACTCCCTTTTTTATGTTATTCGTTAACCCATCTCTTTGAGCAGTAGGTTTTCACTTTTACGTTTGGGCTTTCTTCGAATCACAATCGCTAGTAGCAACCCTGCAATAAAGCTCATTCCAACCATGGTGTACATATAACGATCACTTTTACGGTAGTAGTGATCAGAAAAGGCAGTTACTTTACCGGTTTCAAAAGTGATACGCACAAAACCAATCACAGCGCTATCATGCATGATTGGCTCAACAAGCTGCTGTTTGCCAATTCGAGCGGTTTCTAACGGTGTATCTAAGCCCAGAATCTCACGCACACTTTTCCCTTTGTCACTTGAGGCCAAACGAATGCCTTCAGCGTCATAAATGGTGGCATCAAATACGAGATTGTCTTTAGCCAGTTGGTTAGTTAACTTCAGTAGGCGCTCCTGATCTTGATTAACGATCATCTCACCTGCTGATAAAGAAGCCTGAGACACCAACACCTTTGTGAGTGTTTCCAATTGGTTTTTTTGGATTTGCTCGTTGCCTTTGGTAATTTTTACGCTGTTAACACCAATCACACCGACCATCGCAATCAAGGACAGGATAGCGAGCGCTCTTAAAGCCATGCGAAATGAGAACAGAGAGGATTCCATACTCACCTAATCTGAGGTTAATTTTGCTATAGAGCATATTGATACTTGCGCAGCTAAATTGCAATAGGTTAACGTGTGAGGAGGTTTTTTAGGAATGATTTACATGGAAACGTTTAAGACCCTTTCTATTCAAAAACATACTTCACTGTTTAACCGAATTCCAGAGGTGCGTTTATCCAGCCAATTTGATAAAGCGAAAGCCAATTGGATTGTTTTTGCGGAGTATTTGTCTCCTCAACACTTCGAAGATATCGATTTTTTTACCGGTAAATATAATGCTGTCGTGGATGTGTGGAAAGTTGGCCGCTATGAAGTCGCTTTAATGCAAGGTGAGTTGACCCCAGAACATGAAAAGATTTTGCAAGGGATTGAGCTCGATTATGCACCGCTGAATGAATTGCCTGATTTGTCAAAACCGGGCCTTATCGTAATGGATATGGACTCCACGGCTATTCAAATTGAGTGCATTGATGAGATAGCTAAACTGGCTGGAGTAGGTGAGGAAGTGGCGGAGGTCACTGAACGAGCCATGCAGGGTGAGCTGGATTTTGAACAGAGCTTACGTCAGCGTGTCGGAGCACTCACTGGGGCTGATGAGAGTATTTTGTCTAGCGTTAGAAGCGAACTCCCTTTGATGCCAGACCTTCCTGAATTGGTACATACCTTACGTCGATTTGGCTGGAAAACAGCGATTGCTTCTGGCGGCTTTACCTATTTTTCAGATTTTCTGAAAGACACGTTGAAATTAGATCATGCTCAGTCTAACCAGCTGGAAATTATTGATGGAAAGCTGACTGGTAAGGTGCTGGGTGATGTGGTTTCAGCCCAAACCAAAGCGGATATTCTCGAAGAGTTAGCGGAACAATATGACATAGAGACGCACAATACGATTGCTGTTGGTGATGGGGCTAATGATTTGGTGATGATGGCCGCTGCCGGCTTAGGTATCGCATTTCATGCTAAGCCAAAAGTGGAACAGCAAGCACAAACTGCAGTGCGTTATGTCGGGCTTGGAGGCGTGCTGTGTATTTTATCGGCGGCGTTGGCTAAGCAGAAAAAGATCAGTTTTAAGCCTGCTCCGTAATGCAAGTTGCGAGGGGGAACCCTCGCTTCTGTCTGCTCAGTGTTTATTGGCTCAATTCAAGGCGAATAAGCACTTCTTCTGTAATATCCGTTATTTCACTATAGCCGACGATACCATTAATCTCTTTTTCTAAGCTTCTGGCTTGATGCATACTGATCGGCGCAAGTTCTTTGATATCTTCTTGAAGAAGGGCACTCATGGGATCAAACACCGGCGCACTACAAACTCGAAGGGCGTAGAATTCACCGATTGCTTGAGCGTTTTTAATAAAAGAAATACGCTCTTTAACTGCGCTGAACTCGCTCACCAGTTTGGATTCATACGACTGAATTCGTGTACCAAACTGTGTGATAGACAAGTATATTTCTTGGAATTGTGGCTGCGCCCCATCAATATGTCGCATCGGTTGGGCAAGCAGAGTATTAGTATGACCTTTGTAGATAGGTTCGACGGAAAAGTTTTCTCCCTGCCCTAATTTTGCCAATACCACTAACGGCGGTGAAAGCGGGTAGTTAACACCAATGACACGAGGTTTAAGATTTCTCCCTCGTTTTTCTACGAAGATAGGCGTACTCACAACTTTGTCGAGTAAGATATCATGCAATCCTTCAAGTAGCTGGTTACTTGGCAAAAGCTCTTTTTTGGCGACGAGCTTATCTTGGTTATGCTCAATCAGCCGGCCAAAAAAAGCAATGGTGCGCATTGTGTTACTGTCTTCAAGCATGACGAGCTGGAGACGTTTTCCACCCGGCGAAATGCGAATAACTTTGTAAGGAACGCTGTCGAGGGGCAGCTTCTTGTCATAAAGGCTGAGTTCTTTAAAGTTAACAGAACATGTGTCCCCAGCTTTAAGTTTACTTGGAGTGGTCAAAGCCACACTGATACCGCGCTTCGAAATATCCAATGTTACGCCTGCATGCACCACACTTGTATCGCAAGTCATTTCTATTGGTGAGCGAAACTGAAAGCGAGGTTCCTTACGACGAGATTTTGCATCAAAATAAAGGCAAACCGGATTATTTTCTGGGTTACGCGCGTGGCAGAAGCGATTGAGGCTACTACTAGGGATTCTGGGTTTAGAAGTCAGCAAGTAATCCTGATGGGTGGACTGAGTGGAAAGCTCCTGAAGAATACCGCAATGAGTGAGCAAGTGAGTTTGGAAATCCAGCTCAGTAGAATGTTTAGAAAGTTCGGTACGCTCTTCATCAGACAGTTCGAAGACATGCAAGCGAAATGCTCTCCAGCTCTCTTTTTTTGCACCGACATGCCAGAATAATTGACGCACTTCTCGTGTTGCTTCAGGCATCATCATTGAGAAGAACAAAGTCTTACCTTGATGCTCATGAGTGAAGGAGTAAAACACGTTGTTACTGCCACGCATACCGGGCTTGGTTAACTGTTCAATGCGCTCTTTATTAAACAAGCTGGTTAATGTTTGTTGATTGCGCTCGTCTTGCCAGTATTGCCAAATAGGTTGATTGTTCTCTGTCATTAATGCCAGTTTGAGTTCGCTGCCACTAAAGAACACGGGTAAATTACAGGTATGCTTGAGAAATGTATGCTCATAGCCTCGAGAACGAGCACGAATGACTTTGTCTTGATTGTCATGCCGGCTGCGTTGGTTATCATTTTTTAGCTTATCTTCTATGACTTGCTCAACAACATTTGACTCATCAAGCTTCAACAGTCGTAGATACTTGACCGCATCATTTTCATATGAGTCATCAATACCGACAATCCGATAACTAATGGGGGTATCTAGCCCTTCGACTTCGCTGTCTTTTATCAATTCAACGAAACGAACAGCTATGACTTCGCCAAGTTTATAATTGAATGCAGAGGGAGCTTTAAACTTGGCTCCGGATGGAGAAATATCGACGGTTGTCGCGTGAACCAGTTGATCTCTGTTGATTTGAAACTCTATCTGTGTGGAAAGCTTGAGGCGATTTTCACGGCGTTTGAGATCATAGCCCAAGTTGATGGCTTCCACATCGTATGCCGTGCTCTTTTCAGAAAACTCGATACCTTGTGGTTTGCCTCGCTTTTGCATCACCCTAAAGTTGTTGTGAGTGTTGCATAACGCTTCCCAAACACCTTCGGTATAGCCACCAAACTTACGGGTATTTTTGTGGTAGGCATTGAAAGCGACATCATCGAGCCAATGCTTCACGCCGTCGAGTTCATATTCTCGACATTCCCCTTTTACCCGACCACGAAGGTCTACCGGTTTAGTGCAAGGGGCCATGACTCGATTAAGTTCCATCTTGACCAGAATTTTAACCGATGGGGGCTCTCCTTCAGTCATTTGCTCGAGAAGGTATTCAAAATCATCGGAATTGTAAGCAGGAATCAATCGTTCTGCTAAAGATAAAATCTCTGGCTGCTGCATATATTTTTGTTAGCTTGTCCCTTACGCTAAATATCGGCCTTGATATAAAGATCTTTAATGATATGTTACACCGAATCAAGGTGAATAGGTGACGAATGATAACGGCATTGTCACAAATACAGGTCAGAGGTGATATGGCGAAGGCAAAAAGAGCATACGTGTGTAATGACTGCGGTGCGGATTTCCCGCGTTGGCAGGGGCAGTGTAATGCTTGTGGTTCGTGGAATACGATTAGTGAAGTCCGATTGGCAGCATCACCAGCCGCAGCACGAAATGAGCGTTTAGCAGGCTATGCTGGAAACACTGGGGAAACACAAGTTCAAACCTTATCTGACATTGATTTGCAAGAAGTACCACGCTTTACCAGTGGCTTTAAAGAGTTTGACCGAGTGCTTGGTGGTGGCGTAGTTCCGGGGGCTGCGATTCTGATTGGTGGTAACCCAGGGGCGGGTAAATCTACGCTGCTTTTGCAGACGATGTGCTATCTCGCTTCGCAGATGCCTACATTATACGTGACGGGGGAAGAGTCGTTGCAGCAGGTTGCGATGCGAGCGTCACGATTGGGGTTACCTAAAGATAACCTCAAGATGCTTTCTGAGACTAATGTTGACCGGATCTGCCAGATTGCAGAAAAAGAGCAGCCAAAAATCATGGTTATCGACTCAATTCAGGTGATGCATGTGGCAGATGTGCAATCATCACCCGGTAGTGTGGCGCAAGTACGTGAGTCTGCAACGGCATTAACACGATATGCAAAACAGAACAATGTCTCGGTATTTATTGTTGGCCATGTAACGAAAGATGGCACCTTGGCTGGGCCGAAAGTCCTTGAGCATATTATTGACTGCTCAGTGTTACTGGACGGCGGTACCGATAACCGTTTCAGAACGATGCGCAGTCACAAAAACCGTTTTGGCGCTGTCAACGAGTTGGGGGTGTTTGCGATGACAGGGCAGGGGTTAAAAGAAGTCAGTAACCCGTCAGCGATTTTTCTCTCTCGTGGTGAGGAAGAAACGTCTGGTAGCTCAGTGATGGTGGTATGGGAAGGCACACGCCCTCTATTAGTCGAAATTCAGGCCTTGGTTGATTATTCTCAGTTGGCAAACCCAAGACGTGTTGCTGTCGGGCTGGAGCAGAACCGATTGTCGCTTTTACTGGCCGTTTTACACAAGCATGGTGGACTACAGATGGCGGATCAAGACGTCTTCGTTAATGTGGTCGGTGGCGTTAAGGTCACTGAAACCAGCGCGGATTTAGCTTTAGTGATGGCATTACTATCAAGCTTTCGTGATCGTGTTATGCCAAAAGATGTGGTTATTTTTGGTGAAGTTGGCCTAGCGGGAGAGATTCGCCCGGTACCTAGTGGACAGGAAAGACTCAATGAGGCTTTCAAGCATGGCTTTAAGAAGGCCATTGTACCTGCGGCTAATATGCCAAAAGGCGGCATTGCAGGTATGCAGATCCATGGTGTGAAGAAGTTGTCAGAGGCAATTGAGGCATTTGATGAGCTATAGATCTTAGGCTTGAGCTGTTAACGACGAAATTGAAAGCGAAGGGTTGGCATGTTATGTCAACCCTTCGTCCTTTGTATCTAAAGCATGTCCAGTGCTTTCTCGACGGCGCAGATCAATCGATCTACGTCTTGTTGGGTGTTGTAAATGGCAAAAGATACTCGAACTGTACCTTTTACGTTAAGAGCATCCATTAATGGGTGAGCACAATGGTGGCCAGCGCGAACAGCAATCCCTTGTTGGTCAAGTAATGTTGCAATATCTTGATGGTGGACACCCTCAATCACAAAAGACACTACAGATGCATTTGGTTGGTAACCAATGACTCTGACATCTTCAAGAGCAGAAAGCCTTCGGTATGTATCTTTTACTAAATGATGAATGTGTTGCTCGACCACACTATGTGTGAAGCTTTGGTACCAGTGGATCGCGGTAGCTAATGCAAGAGCTCCGGCTACGTTAGGGGTACCCGCTTCAAATTTACCGGGTAACTGGCTGAATGTGGTGCCAGAAAACGAGACTTTCTCGACCATTTTCCCGCCACCATGCCATGGAGGCATGGCCTCCAGTAGTGGCAGTTTGCCGTACAGAGCGCCTATTCCTGCGGGTGCATAAAGCTTGTGCCCAGAAAAAACGTAAAAATCGGCGTTTAAACGTTTTACATCGACTTTTTCGTGGACGATCCCCTGAGCTCCGTCAATGACCACTTTAGCGCCAACTTTATGCGCGTGAGCAATCACATCTTCAATTGGCAGGCGGCTACCTGTTACGTTAGTCATATGAGCGAGAGCGACGAGTCTGGTTTTATTGGATAACAAGTCTATAAAGGCGTTCATGTCCCATTGGCAACCTTCAGTCATTGGAACTTTCACAACTTTTGCCCCTGTTTGCTCAGCGACAATTTGCCACGGAACAATGTTCGCGTGGTGTTCCATTTCACCAACCAGAATTTCGTCATTCGGTTTAAGTGTACTTCTTGCGTAGGTTTGAGCAATGAGGTTCAATGCTTCGGTCGCGCCACGTGTCCAGATAATTTCCTTACTAGTCGCTGCGCCGATAAAATCTGCCACGGTCTGACGAGCTGATTCAAATTGGCTGGTGGCTTGTGCTGTGAGGCTGTGACTACCACGATGGACATTGGCGTTTTGCGAACGGTAGTAGTCAGTAATAGTGCTGATAACACACTCAGGTTTCTGAGTGGTCGCGGCACTATCAAGGTAGACCAGATCTTCACCGTTAATGCTCTGTTGAAGGGCAGGGAATTGTGACCTGATAGATTGGACATCTAGCATGATTCAAGACCACCTAGTTTGTGATATTGCAATGTGGGAATGGTTACCATCGGCTCTGCAACTGTCCATGCGTGCTCTTTCCCCGATAAGTTAATGATGATTTCCATGGCAAACTCAAGGGCAGTCCCTGGGCCTTGGCTGGTCAATAAGTTGTGATTGATGTCGTAAGTGACTCGTTTAACACGCCAGTTCTTTTCATTGATATAAGATTCAAAATGAGGGTGGCAAGTCATGAGAGCATCTGAATACAGCTTGTGATGAGCGAGCACTAAAGCTGGGGCTGCACATATCGCTGCGACTAACTTGCCTTCATACATTTGCTGTCGAACAATCTCAACCAGTACGGTGCTGTCACGGAAGTTTTCAGCGCCCTCTACACCGCCCGGTAAGATAACAGCATCAAACTCATCATCAGCGATATCGATTAGTTTACAATCAGCAGTGAGTGTCACCCCTCTAGAGGCTTTCATTGTGAGCTGACCTTCGAAATCTGCGCTAGCGACAGTCACGTCATACCCTGCGCGAACCATCATGTCGATAATCGTGACGGCTTCCATTTCTTCTGTGCCCGGTGCAATCGGGATCAGTACATTTTTGCTCATTAAGATTCCCAGCTTTGTTCAATATGTTTGATTTGCGTGTAGAGCGCTTGATTTTCAGGGGTTTGAATATTGTGAATTTTAGCCTGTTTCAGCAAGTAACCAGTAATAAAATCAATTTCACTTTTACGTTTATAGTAAATGTCTTGTTGCATGGAAGAAAAGTTTTCTGCTGTGGTATTGATGACTTGGTAAACCGTCGATTCTAGTATGGGTAGCTCGATGGGAATCGAGCTCGCTGACATGACTTGAAAGACTTCTTGGATGATAGCAGTGAGTTGGTTTTTATACTGCATAGCTGCCAAATCACCATTTCTGATATGTAAGGTGGCTGTTAGGGGGTTAATCGCACAGTTAATAGCCAGCTTGAGCCACAAAGCGTGTTCTATATTGTCACACCATGTAACTTCGGGAAGTGCATGCTGCATTACTTCTTGGAGGAAGTGACATTGTTTCCCTAAATGATTAATGCCGCCTATCTGAGTTATTCCTGCGCCTGTGTGTATGGCGCGGTGTTGGGTTGGCTTATAAGCACCGTGTGTGGTGGTAGCAAGGAGTAAAGGATTGTCAGGAAAAGTGCTGTGAAGCCATTCATCGGTCCCCATGCCATTATGCATGAGAGCGATCATGGTTTCAGGAGCAATATGCTTTTTTAATGGCGTCAGTGCTTGTTCAACCTGCCACGCCTTTACCGTGACTAATAGTAAATCTGCCAGTTTGAGAGAATCAATATTTTGATTATCAAATCGAATTGCCGATTGTTCACCAAGTTGTAGATTCAGGTGAGATTTATTTGAAGTCGACCAAACAGCAACATGATGGCCTGAAATGGAAAGTTTAGTCGCCCACAGCGTACCAATAGCACCGGGACCAATAATAACGATATTCACACTGATTTGCCGAACCGATAATTTCCCACAAGGATAATCACCGTTTAAGCGAAAGCCAATAAAAAATGGTACCCGAAGGTACCATTTTTAAGGCAGTGAACTTCAATTAGTGGCTTAGAACTTGTAAGTCACGGCTACGTAGTGCCCAACACCTGATGATTCTGGTTTGTGACCCCAAGGTAGTGCTTCACCATCTTTAAAGCCATAAACATCTTTATATAGTTTTAGACCGTAACCTACTGCAAATCGATCTGAGTGCCAGTAGATACCATTAAACATAGCACCACCGTTAGATGCTGTAGTGTTGAATTTGTTGCCTTCGGAATCGTCCATACCAAATTGGTAATCAATGTAACCTTGGTAAGAGATAAATGAGCCATTTTCGAAGAAGTAGAAAGGCTTAAACCAGTTTGTTGATAGCTGGAAGCCGTTCCAGTCTTTATTATTGCCATCGTAAGTTCCATATAGATTTAGACCAATTTTGCCTAACCACGGAACATTTACATCAGAACCTACACCTATCTTTTGAGAGTTAACATCAGATTTTCCTCCCCACTCCATAAGAGTGGCAACGTATAGTTCTTGAACGGGACCAAAAGATAAGTCTTTACCCGTTAGTGCGTCTAAAGACATACGTGGTGCGAATTTCATGAAAATTTTCTCGCCGCCAGCTTTGTCACTACCTGGATCTGAAGCTAGGTTAAATACATCAACGTATCCGTATAGGTCGAATAGACCTGAGCGACCACCAAATTCCATTTCTAGGTAATCGTGAGAAGACTCAGCATAGCCTTTCTCATCGAACGCACCC
The DNA here is from genome assembly GCF_024449095.1 of Vibrio coralliilyticus. Lineage (NCBI taxonomy): Bacteria > Pseudomonadati > Pseudomonadota > Gammaproteobacteria > Vibrionales > Vibrionaceae > Vibrio > Vibrio coralinecrosis. The sequence continues at coordinate 2,552,687 of NZ_CP024627.1, read as the reverse complement.
ATTAGGTTGAACTGCATCCATTTGTAGTCGTTCTTGTGGATATCGCCGTCAGAATAATCGGCAGCCATTGCCGGTGCAGACATTGCAGCTACGACACCAAGAGCTAAAAGTGATTTACGCATAGTGGGACTCTCTATGTTTATTCAATATCAAAATCTATTCATATAGCCATCGTTGCACAATCTATGTTGTGCTTTTACTGGAGCGCATATTAACGATAAAAATCTCAATTAATAGTGATACGGAGTGTAAAAATACATAAAACTAGTGATTGAGATCTCATTAATGATTATTTTTTTAGGATGTAACGGGTGTGTAATTGTTTTGCACAAAAAGTGATATAGGTATCGTTTACGCAAGCGCTTGCGCTAATTTTAATGCCTGTCAAACAATCAACATATTTAGTGATTGATCCCTGTCTCATCTTTTTCGTAAGTACTGATAAAGTGATTAAGGATGATTAATGTTGTCAGAAATTATGCTGTTCCCTCTAGGCTCAATGCTTCTTCCTGAAGGAAAAATGAAGCTTCGTATTTTCGAACCTAGATACAAAAGATTAATCAAAGAGGCGAGTCAATCTGATGGTACCTTTGGCATTTGCTTAGTTGAACAAGATGAGCTTTCGGCATCATCCCGACTCTCATCGTTTGGGTCGTTGGCGAAAATTGTTGACTTTGAACTGCTCGAAGATGGGTTATTGGGGGTAACAGTGGTTGGCCTCAGATGCTTCGAAATCAAAAGGATCAGAATCGAGTTTGATGGCTTGCGTAAAGCACGCATCGAGTGGCGTACAAGCTGGGAGTTTTCTCAACTTTCTCAACAGCACGAATATCTGAGTGAACAACTTCGTAATGTGTATGAGCAATTCCCTCAGCTCGGTGATTTGTATGACCAATGTTTCTTTGACGATGCAAGTTGGGTCAGCCAGCGCTGGCTCGAGCTCCTTCCTGTACCTCAGAAGCAATTTGACTTTCTATTACGCCAAAAAGATTGCACCAAAGCGTTAGAGTTTCTCTCCCGCTCTATTGAAAGCTAAACTTATTGAGTGATCCACCCACTTCTTTCTGACGTAAAACAGTAAAAGTGCAGATAAGGACTTGAACATGGCAGTTAAGGACACTGAATCTTTCGTTAAAAAAGATTGGCTCCTCTGTATGGAGAGAGTGAAAGAAAAAGACAAAGCCTCATATGCGTTGGTCTTCAAGCACTTTGCGCCTAGGTTAAAACAATTTACTTACAAGCACATGGGCAATGAACAAGTGGCTGTCGAACTGGTTCAGGAGACGATGACAACCGTGTGGCAGAAAAGTCATCTATTTGATGGCTCTAAAAGCTCGTTATCAACGTGGATTTATACGATAGCGAGGAACCTTTGTTTCGATACACTGAGGAAACAACGAGGAAGAGATCTTCATATTCATTCAGAAGACATTTGGCCTAACGATTATTGCCCACCAGATATGGTGGAGCATTACACCCCAGAGCACGAGATGCTGAAAGAGCAAGTTGTGAAGTTCTTAGATATTCTTCCAGAAGCACAAAAAAAAGTCGTGCAAGCTGTGTATCTTGAAGAACTACCCCATCAGCAAGTTGCTGATATGTACGACATACCTGTCGGTACCGTCAAGTCTCGGTTAAGGCTCGCTGTAGAGAAATTACGTTATTCAATAGAGGTAGAAAGATTATGAGCTATCATCCGAATCAGCCTATGTTACAAGCTTATGTTGAAGGCAGTCTGGATGCAGTCGACGGGTTTACTGTCGCTACTCATTTGGAAAGCTGCCCCATTTGTCAGAAACAAGTCCAACAGCTAGAGAATCAACTTGGTGAAGCTTTAATGGATCTTAGCGGTTTTGACGATAACGGCTTTGATACTATGCTAAACGACATCCTAGAAAGTGACCCAGACTCAAACCTATCGAGGCCGATCAGGAAACCTTCTAGCATTGAAGTGAATGGCAAAACGTTCCAGCTACCTCTTTCTCTATCACGCTTCCGAGATAGGGTCGGGGAGTGGAAAAGCTATGGTGGCAAGGTTTTTAGTGCACCGATTGATATCGGTGACAGCGTGCGGGTCAATTTGATGTATATTGCGGAAGGCGTGAAGATACCTCAGCATACACATAAAGGTATTGAGTCTACCTTGGTTCTGCACGGCGGGTTTAGTGATGAAGATGGTCATTACGAAGCTGGAGATTATTTAGTCAAAGATGCTTCTATCAAGCACAGTCCATGTACAAAACAAGGCGAAGACTGTCTTTGTCTAACGGTGCTCACTGAGCCGATGATATTTACTCAAGGGGTCGCGCGGATATTTAATAGATTTGGAAAGGGCTTGTATCCGTAAAGGGAAGTGAAAGCGTAATCAAGGCAGGCTTGGGAGCATCCAAGCCTGCTTTTTTATCTTCACTCAACACTTGGTGATTTCGACGGCTGAATATCTCTTTTTTGTGCCTTATTTAACATATCTGTGAAATAGTGGCGCAATGAATAAAGCATGATCAAGCTCGGAATTACCATCAACGCGGTCAGGATAAAGAACATCGACCAATCGTTGAGATAATCAACCAACTCTCCAGAAAATGAGGCTAATGTTGTGCGGCCGAAGTTGCCCAATGAAGCCAGTAAGGCATACTGGGTTGCCGAAAATGCCTGACCAGTTACTACGGTCAAGAATGAGACAAAAGCAACGGTGGAAAAGGCAGAAGTAAAGTTATCGACAACTAACGTTGCGAGGAATAACTGTTCACTCGGGCCTACTTTGGCAATCCAAGCAAACATTAAGTTACTTGAAGCCATTGCGATTCCCCCAATCATCAGGCCACGCACAATGCCGAACTTTACGTTAACCATACTGCCAATTAAGGTGAAAAGAATGGTTAAGCCCCAACCGACAAGTTTCGAATAATGGCCAATTTGCTCATTACTGAAGCCGACCTCCTTATAAAAGGTAATTGACATACGACCTAAGAAGGCTTCACCGATTTTAAAGAGAAAAACAAACAGCAGTAGTGTTAGCGCAACTCTAAAGCCATTGCTTCTGAAAAAGTCGAGAAATGGCTCTGCCACGGTCACGGTAAACCATGCAACGATACGATTCTTGACTACCCTGCTATGCCGTTGCTCAGCTTGAGCTTGCAGCTCATCTCGCTGGGTTTTCGGTTCACCAACGAGTAAGGTGAAAATCATGAGTAGACCGACTACGGCCGCCATTCCGTAATAGACACCATTCCAACCTATTGAATCGGCGTTGATAAACGCTAAATAACCTGGCACTGAGTAGCCAGTCCACCAACCAATAACCGACATCGCCGAGGCTTGGGGGAGTTTAGAAGATTCAGACTTAGGAAAGGTATCGATACGAAAAGCATCGATGGCAATATCCTGAGTGGCCGATGCTATAGCGAGACCGAGGGCGATAAAGGAGAGTGTAAGAATAATAGAATTATTAACGTATATAGAAGCTGGAGTTTCTGTTTGTAGAAATGCTTTTTGCTTCTCAGTACTAGGGTTTGATAGATTTTTTTTAGTGATAGGTAAGTAAGTAGTTGTTTGTTCGTCTAAATGCTTTAAATGAATGTCTTTGATTTGTGTTTGACCAGAGCCGAGGAAAGTAAGTTGTATTGAGTCAATACTCGCACCAGCAATAGGCTGTAAGGGGAGTGTAATAGTTTGTCCTGATGGCTGTAGGTTAATCTGCTCTGTATATACTTCTTGAACACCATTCTTAAAAATTACGACAAGGCTTCTAAAGCTATTACTGTCAGTCGAAAGTGCTAAATATTTATAGTCTTCTAGACTGAATACTTTGCCTTCTGGTGCTGACCAAAAAATTGTTGCGTCTTGATGTTGCCAGTGTTCCCTGTTCGTTAATGAAATCGTAGAGTCTGATTTTGATGTGCTGTAGCTAACACTAGGTCCAACGATAGCCATTGCGATGGTAGAGAGCAACATTATTAGCTGCATAGATAAAATCCAACTGCGGCGCTGGCCTAGGGTAGCATGCAAAATAGGCAGCTTGACTCGGTCAACAAGCGGCGCCCATAAGAAGTTAATCGCGTAGACAACAAAGACACTACCGAAATAGCCAATAGCAGCGCGAGTTAAGCCTGCGTCTTTAAGCCAACCGGACATGTTAGAGCCGATCAAAACCCATGGAAAGCCGCTAGAGCAGCCTAACATAAACACCCAGAGTAGGCGTTTGTCAAAATAACTGCGAATGGTTGCTAGCCAAGACATAGAAGAGGAACTGGCAGACATAAACCTTTCCTTGTTTGTTTTATAGTGATTGCTAAGTTATGGAAAATGAGCGGAATTGAAAAGGCTCCAACCGGATATGTTGGAGCCTTTATAGATTATGGAAGCAAGGTTACATTGGTGACAATAATCGGCGTCGCGGGCACGTCACGGTAACGACCGACCGTTTTAGTCCGTTTTTTGGACATTTGCTTTACAACATCAAAGCCTTGCGTGACTTTACCAAAAACTGCATAGCCCGGTGGGCGTTGGTCGTAATCAAGAAAGCTGTTGTCGGCATAGTTAATGAAAAACTGACGTGTTGCGGAGTTCGGGTTATTTGTCCTTGCCATAGCAACAGTCGCGGTTTCATTCTTCAAACCGTTAGAGGCTTCATTTTTTATTGGAGCGTAAGTTGATAGCTGCTTCATGTCTTTATCAAAACCGCCACCTTGCGCCATGAAACCTGGGATCACGCGGTGAAACTGAGTGCCGACATAGCTGCCATCTTTAACATATTTGAGAAAGTTCTCTACAGTGAGTGGTGCTTTCTCTTGATTCAGTTCAATGGTGAACGCGCCAAGTGTGGTTTCGAATTCAACTTTAGGGCCTGCAAAAACCAGATTACTGACTAGAGCCAGAGAGGCTATCGCAACTTTCCACATTAGAAGCGCTCCTGCATGTAGTTTTTCAGTTCTTGGTCGCTTGCGATTTCTTTGAATACTAGGTTGATGACGTCGTTAAGTACAACTTCGATTTCTTCATTAGAAGCACTCAGCGCACCAGTGCGTTTAGCTGTACCTGTGTAGGTTTTCACTAATTTGCCTTGAGGGGTTTCGGCGGTGATCTCGAGTACGACTTTACCGTCCATCTCATTTTCCATCACAGAATGTTTGACAGAAACGAGAGCTTCTTGGACTTCTACTTTTATTGAGTTTTCGCTGTTAACCGTGCTACGGAAACCTTGAGATTGGAACTGCTCCAGCAGAGCATTCTCGATCGCAATACGTACATTTTGCTTAGAGTGAATTGGTTCAATGTTTGAACGACCACTGTCAATCAGTGCCACATATTGTGCTGAACGTACGTCTTTACTTGTCAGGGTGAAACTTGCGTCTTTTACGATGTCGCTATTGCTCAAAACTGGTTGAGGCATGAAGTTAAGCTGATCTTGTTGCGGGGCGGCACACGCAGTAAGTAAGGCCATTGACGCGGCTAGAACCAATTTTCTCATTGTAATTTCCTTTAATCGTAACTCTAAACGTATTAGAGACATGATAGTGAACTATTTAGTCGCTTGTAAAATAACAAATTTCTTATTTGAAGCGACGAGTTTTACGTTCTGTTTTCCAAATAGCTTAGATAGCTTCACATCGTAGCTGAGGTGGCGGTTGCCGATAACTAATAATTGCCCACCGTTGCTGAGAACATGCTTTGTGTCACAGAACATCTGCCATGCAATATGATCGGTAATCGCTTGTTGTTGATGGAAAGGAGGATTACACACCACCAAATCTGCGCTTGCAAACGCGAAACCGTCCAGACAGTTGTTTGTTAAGCATTGAAAATTGCGCTCTTTTCCTAGGGTATTGGATAAGTTTCTTCTTGCTGACTCTGTCGCCATAAAACTCTCATCAATACAGGTTATCTGGATCTGTGGATTCAATAATCCCATTTTTACGGACAACACACCGTTGCCACAACCGAGGTCGATGACCCTCTTATCGGATAAGTTTGTTGGGAGATGCTCAAGCATAAAGCGCGCTCCCTGATCGAGTTTTTCACCTGAGTACACATTCGGTAAGTTTTCTAACTCAAATCCATGCTGTTCGACACTCCAACAGGTTGATGGTTCGATAGGAACTGGGTGAAGGCTATTGGCTCGGGAGAAGACCAAGCGATGCTTTTTCCATGCTAACGAGGTGGTCGTGGTGCCGAGATATTTCTCAAATAACTTCAGTGTGGAAGTATGAATTTCTTTCGCTTTATTGACCGCAATGACAGGTACAGAGTTAGGGATGTATTGTCTTAATTGGCTGAGTAACCAGACTAGATGGCGATTGTTTCTCGGAATTTGCATCAAAACATAGTCAACGTCTGATGGAATTAACTCCATGGTGTTTTCTAACACAATATTCGGACAATGATTGTATTGAAGGTTTTGCTGTGTTGCTTGATGCGCAATATAGGAATCGCTCATCATAGTTACTTGGTGTTGTTCGGAAAACCAGCAGCTTAGCGCACCAAAATTATCATTGATAATGAGAATGTTCTTGCCAGTACCAATGTTTAATTCTTCCATATAATTAATGAGATACTCATCGCCAGCGTCCCACGCTTGGAGGGTTTCATTGTGTCGTTTTGGGAATCGATGAAGGGTTAAAGTACGCCCATGAAGCGCAAGTTCAGTTTTCATAGTTGAAACGCATGGTCAAATTCATAGTTTAAATTGTCGCAGAAGGTGAAGGTTGTGAAAACTAAAACCTTTAGCTTTGCTATTAAGAAGACTATTATCTTTCTTTTAATACTGTTCATATTTCAAGGGTGATGCGCAATGCTGCAAGAAGTGATAGAAACCAAGCTCCAAGACTACTTTGCACCCGTTCATCTTAATGTGCTGAATGAAAGTTATATGCACAACGTTCCTCCGGGTTCGGAAAGCCATTTTAAAGTGGTGATTGTCAGTGATAAATTTGACGGTCAGCGTTTGATTGGTCGTCATCGCCAAGTGAATCAGGTGCTTGCTGATGAGCTGGCGAACCATATTCATGCGTTATCTATTCATACTTACACGCAAGATGAATGGAAAGAGCAAAACGAATTAGCGCCGGATAGCCCGATGTGCTTGGGGGGCTCCAAGTAATTGAAAAGAAATGAGGTAGCATAGGCTGCCTTTTTTATCGCCTGCAATTAAGGTGAACGTTAACAATGTAGAAACAAATACACAGCTTAATTAGTTTTAATTAGAAATGATTTGTAATGTGAATATTGAAAGGCGTTGTTGATAATGTGGTTATTGATGTTTGTGCGATGGTTCAAACTTATGACCAATACTTCGCCTTTTAAACTTAAATCCTTCGAAATATCTATCTGATTCCCTTCATTGGTCATGGCATAGACTTCTAAAAAGATGATAGACTACCGCACCTGATAAATCTCGACTAAATTTGTAGCGAGGTTTTTAATAGGATGTTGCGATTTTGGTGTTTTAAACTGCGCCAAAACCGGACACTAGTGTCGTGTCTAAAAGTTACGCAATCAAAGAATCTTTTTCCCGATAAAAGTAGTGCAAGTGCGTATGATTACAATAAAGAAGGGTTTGGACCTTCCTATCGCAGGAACTCCTACCCAGGTGATTAATGATGGTAAGACCATCAAGAAAGTCGCCTTGCTTGGCGAAGAGTACGTCGGCATGCGTCCTACTATGCATGTTCGCGTAGGCGATGAAGTAAAGAAAGCCCAAGTTCTTTTTGAAGATAAAAAGAACCCTGGTGTCAAATTTACTTCACCAGCAAGCGGTAAAGTGATCGAGGTTAACCGTGGTGCCAAACGTGTCCTTCAATCTGTTGTGATTGAAGTGTCAGGTGAGGAACAGGTAACGTTCGATAAGTTTGAAGCCAGCCAACTAGCAAGTCTTGACCGTAATGCGGTTAAAACTCAACTGGTTGACTCTGGTCTTTGGACAGCTTTACGTACTCGTCCGTTTAGCAAGGTTCCAGCAATCGAGTCTTCTACACAGGCTATTTTTGTGACTGCAATGGATACGAATCCGTTGGCAGCCCAGCCTGAGCTGATCATCAATGAGCAGCAAGACGCTTTCGTTGCCGGTTTGGATGTGCTTTCAACTCTGACTGACGGTAAAGTTTTCGTTTGTAAAGCTGGTACCAGTCTTCCTCGTTCTTCTCAGTCAAATGTTGAAGAGCATGTTTTTGATGGCCCTCACCCAGCAGGTCTTGCTGGCACCCACATGCATTTCCTATACCCAGTAAATGCAGAAAACGTGGCGTGGAGCATCAACTATCAAGACGTTATTGCGTTTGGTAAGTTGTTCCTTACAGGTGAACTTTATACTGATCGTGTTGTTTCTCTGGCGGGTCCAGTGGTGAATAACCCTCGTTTGGTTCGTACAACTCAAGGTGCAAGTCTTGATGATTTAACTGACAGCGAGCTAATGCCAGGTGAAGTTCGTGTGATTTCTGGTTCTGTCCTTACTGGGACACATGCAACTGGACCTCATGCTTACCTAGGTCGTTACCACGTACAGGTTTCTGTATTACGTGAAGGCCGTGATAAAGAGCTGTTTGGCTGGGCGATGCCTGGTAAAAACAAGTTCTCTGTTACTCGCTCATTCCTTGGTCATATCTTTAAAGGTCAGTTGTTCAACATGACAACCACCACTAACGGTAGTGATCGTTCAATGGTTCCAATCGGCAACTACGAACGTGTAATGCCTCTAGATATGGAACCTACTCTGCTACTTCGTGACTTATGTGCTGGTGATACTGATAGTGCTCAAGCTCTTGGTGCTCTAGAACTAGACGAAGAAGACGTAGCATTGTGTACCTTTGTTTGTCCTGGTAAATACGAGTACGGTGAACTACTTCGTGAGTGCCTAGATAAGATCGAGAAGGAAGGGTAATTTTCATGGCTCTTAAAAAGTTTCTTGAAGACATCGAGCATCACTTTGAGCCTGGTGGCAAACATGAGAAATGGTTTGCTTTGTATGAAGCTGTAGCAACAGTTTTCTACACTCCAGGTCTTATTACAAAGAAAAGCTCACACGTTCGTGATAGCGTTGATTTAAAACGTATCATGATCATGGTTTGGTTCGCGGTATTCCCAGCAATGTTCTGGGGTATGTACAACGCGGGTGGCCAAGCGATTGCAGCACTTAACCATATGTATGCTGGTGATCAGCTAGCAGCAATAGTGGCAGGTAACTGGCATTATTGGCTGACAGAAATGTTAGGCGGCACTATTGCCCCTGATGCAGGTGTCGGCAGCAAAATGATCTTAGGTGCGACTTACTTCCTACCTATCTACGCAACAGTGTTCATTGTTGGTGGTTTCTGGGAAGTACTGTTCTGTATGGTGCGTAAGCACGAAGTTAATGAAGGTTTCTTTGTTACTTCTATCCTATTTGCACTGATTGTTCCACCAACCCTTCCTCTATGGCAAGCCGCACTAGGTATTACCTTTGGTGTTGTGGTTGCAAAAGAGATCTTCGGTGGTACAGGTCGTAACTTCCTTAACCCTGCACTGGCTGGCCGTGCTTTCCTATTCTTCGCTTACCCAGCGCAAATCTCGGGTGACGTGGTTTGGACAGCAGCTGACGGTTTCTCTGGTGCAACGGCGCTTAGCCAATGGGCACAAGGTGGTAACGGTGCACTAGTCAATACAGTGACAGGCGCTCCTATCACTTGGATGGATGCATTCATCGGTAACATCCCAGGATCAATTGGTGAAGTATCGACACTGGCTCTAATGATCGGTGCAGCGATGATCGTATATATGCGAATTGCATCGTGGCGCATCATTGCTGGTGTGATGATCGGTATGATTGCAACAGCAACGCTGTTCAACGTTATCGGTTCTGATACCAATCCAATGTTCAACATGCCATGGCATTGGCACTTAGTGTTAGGTGGTTTTGCATTCGGTATGTTCTTTATGGCGACAGACCCAGTATCTGCTTCATTTACTAATAAGGGTAAATGGTGGTACGGCGCGTTAATCGGCGTAATGTGTGTACTTATTCGTGTAGTGAACCCAGCGTACCCAGAAGGTATGATGCTGGCGATTCTATTCGCGAACCTGTTTGCACCTCTGTTCGACCACTTAGTTATCGAGAAGAACATCAAGCGGAGACAAGCACGCTATGGCAAGTAATAACGACAGCATTAAAAAGACGCTGGGTGTTGTTATCGGGTTGAGCCTTGTTTGTTCAATCATCGTATCAACAGCAGCTGTAGGTCTACGTGACAAACAAAAAGCGAACGCTGTACTAGATAAGCAAACCAAGATCGTTGAAGTAGCAGGTGTTGATGCTGCTGGTAAGAAAGTACCTGAGCTCTTTGCAGAGTACATTGAACCTCGCTTAGTCGACTTCAGCACTGGTGACTTTGTTGAGGGTGATGCAGCAACTTACGATCAGCGTAAAGCTGCGAAAGATCCAGCTGAGTCAATCAAGCTAACGGCTGAAGAAGACAAAGCAAAGATCATTCGTCGAGCTAACACAGGTGTTGTTTACCTAGTGAAAGAAGGCGATGCCGTTTCTAAGATCATCCTTCCAGTACACGGTACAGGTCTATGGTCTATGATGTACGCATTCGTTGCGGTTGAAACTGACGGCAACACAGTGTCAGGTATCACTTACTACGAGCAAGGTGAAACACCTGGACTGGGTGGTGAAGTTGAGAACCCATCATGGCGTGCTCAGTGGGTCGGCAAGAAACTGTTTGACGACAACCACAAGCCAGCAATTAAGATTGTTAAAGGTGGCGCTCCAGAAGGTTCAGAGCATGGTATCGATGGCCTTTCAGGTGCAACACTAACTGGTAACGGTGTTCAAGGTACATTCGACTTCTGGTTAGGCGATATGGGCTTTGGTCCGTTCCTAGCAAAAGTTCGTGACGGAGGTCTGAACTAATGTCTAGCGCACAAAACATTAAAAAGAGCATTTTAGCGCCGGTGTTGGATAACAACCCGATTGCGCTTCAGGTTCTTGGTGTCTGTTCTGCATTGGCAGTAACAACTAAACTAGAGACAGCATTTGTAATGACGCTGGCAGTAACATTCGTTACGGCCTTGTCTAACTTCTCTGTTTCTCTAATCCGTAACCACATTCCTAACAGTGTGCGTATCATCGTTCAGATGGCGATCATCGCATCTCTAGTAATTGTGGTAGACCAAGTGCTAAAAGCATACCTATACGATATCTCTAAGCAGTTATCGGTATTCGTAGGTCTGATCATTACGAACTGTATCGTAATGGGTCGTGCTGAAGCATTCGCTATGAAATCAGCGCCTATGCCGTCTCTTATTGATGGTATTGGTAACGGTCTTGGTTACGGTTTCGTTCTTATCACTGTGGGTTTCTTCCGCGAACTGTTTGGCTCCGGCAAACTGTTTGGCCTAGAAGTTCTACCTCTAGTGAGCAATGGTGGTTGGTATCAGCCTAACGGTTTGATGCTGCTTGCCCCATCTGCATTCTTCCTAATCGGCTTCCTAATCTGGGCAATCCGTATTCTGAAACCAGAGCAAGTAGAAGCGAAGGAGTAAGGACGTCATGGAACATTACATTAGTCTATTAGTTAAATCGATTTTCATCGAAAACATGGCTCTGTCTTTCTTCTTAGGTATGTGTACATTCCTTGCGGTATCTAAGAAAGTTAAGACGTCTTTCGGCCTTGGTGTTGCTGTTGTTGTGGTACTGACTATCGCAGTACCTGTGAACAACTTGGTATACAACCTGGTTCTGAGAGAAAACGCTTTGCTTGAAGGTGTTGATCTTAGCTTCCTAAACTTCATCACCTTTATCGGTGTCATTGCAGCACTTGTACAGATCCTAGAAATGGTCCTTGACCGCTTCTTCCCTCCTCTGTACAACGCGTTAGGTATCTTCCTACCGCTGATCACAGTAAACTGTGCGATCTTCGGTGGTGTATCTTTCATGGTGCAACGTGACTACAGCTTTGCTGAATCAGTCGTTTACGGCTTCGGCTCTGGCGTGGGCTGGATGCTGGCTATCGTTGCTCTTGCAGGTATCCGTGAGAAGATGAAGTACTCAGATGTGCCTCCGGGTCTACGTGGTCTTGGTATCACGTTCATCACTGTAGGTCTTATGGCGTTGGGCTTTATGTCTTTCTCTGGTGTTCAACTGTAAGTCGGGTAAACCGCAACAATTAAGGAATAGTCAATGGACATTATTCTTGGTGTAGTGATGTTTACTCTGATCGTACTTGCGCTAGTACTAGTGATTCTTTTCGCTAAGTCTAAGCTTGTACCAACAGGTGACATTACAATTTCTGTGAACGACGACCCTAATCTGGCGATCGTTACACAACCGGGCGGTAAGCTGCTGAGTGCTCTAGCTGGTGCTGGCGTATTCGTATCTTCTGCTTGTGGTGGCGGTGGCTCATGTGGCCAGTGTCGCGTAAAAGTTAAATCAGGTGGTGGTGACATTCTACCTACCGAGCTTGACCATATTACTAAAGGTGAAGCGCGTGAAGGTGAGCGTCTAGCGTGTCAGGTTGCGATGAAAACTGACATGGACATCGAGCTTCCTGAAGAAATCTTCGGCGTTAAAAAGTGGGAATGTACGGTTATCTCTAATGATAACAAGGCAACATTCATCAAAGAACTTAAGCTACAAATCCCAGATGGCGAATCAGTACCTTTCCGTGCTGGTGGCTACATCCAGATTGAAGCGCCAGTTCACCACGTGAAATACGCAGACTACGATATCCCTGAGGAATACCGTGAAGACTGGGACAAGTTCAACCTGTTCCGTTATGAGTCTAAGGTCAATGAAGAGACGATCCGTGCGTACTCAATGGCGAACTACCCGGAAGAAGAAGGCATTATCATGCTGAACGTCCGTATCGCTACGCCGCCGCCAAATAACCCAGACGTACCACCTGGTATTATGTCTTCGTACATTTGGTCTTTGAAAGAAGGTGATAAGTGTACGATTTCTGGTCCATTCGGTGAGTTCTTCGCGAAAGACACTGACAACGAAATGGTTTTCGTTGGTGGTGGTGCAGGTATGGCGCCGATGCGTTCTCATATCTTCGATCAGCTTAAGCGTCTGAAGTCTTCTCGTAAGATGTCTTTCTGGTACGGTGCTCGTTCTAAGCGTGAAATGTTCTATGTAGAAGATTTTGATATGCTTCAAGAAGAGAACGATAACTTCGTATGGCATTGTGCTCTATCGGATCCTATGCCAGAAGATAACTGGGATGGCTACACTGGTTTCATCCACAACGTATTGTATGAAAACTACCTGAAGGATCACGAAGCGCCTGAAGATTGTGAGTACTACATGTGTGGTCCACCGATGATGAACGCTGCTGTTATCGGCATGCTAAAAGATCTTGGTGTTGAGGATGAAAACATCCTACTCGATGACTTTGGTGGTTAACCCCCTAAGTGATTGAAATATATGGCTGGCTCGCAAGAGTCAGCCATTGTTTTTTCCTGCTAATAGTTTTTTAAATGGCCATAGTCGATGCGCTCTTAAACAGAGTCATGTGCTATTTCCGTTTCTCTTATAAGGAGTCAAACAAGTGAAGAAGTGGCTTGTTGTATTTGCTTCTCTTTTAGTGCTTGCTGGCTGTGAAAAGCCCGTTGAGCAAGTTCATCTCAGTGGTCCTACAATGGGCACGACTTACAATATTAAGTACATTTCAGAGGAAGGCGTGCCTTCACCGCAAGCACTGCAGACAGAGGTTGACCGTTTACTTGAGGAAGTGAACGAGCAAATGTCGACCTACCGGCCTGATTCTGAGTTGAGTCGTTTTAATCAAGATCGTACTTCAGAGCCATTTACAGTATCGCCTCAAACAGCCACGGTGGTGAAAGAAGCGATCCGTTTAAACGGTCTTACTTTAGGTGCGCTTGACGTCACTGTTGGTCCATTAGTCAACTTATGGGGATTTGGCCCCGAAGCTCGTCCTGAAGTGGTACCTACTGATGAAGAGTTGGCTGCGCGTAAAGCTAATACAGGGATTCAACATTTAACGGTTGAAGGGAATACTCTCACTAAAGATATTCCTGACTTGTACGTTGACCTATCAACCATTGCTAAAGGTTGGGGGGTTGATGTCGTTGCTGACTATATTCAATCACAGGGTATTCAAAATTATATGGTTGAAGTCGGTGGTGAAATGCGACTTAAAGGGGTAAATCGAGAAGGGGTGAAATGGCGCATTGCGATAGAAAAACCTTCTGCTGATGAGCGAGCGGTGCAAGAGATTATTGAACCAGGCGATATGGCGATTGCCACGTCAGGTGATTACCGTATCTATTTTGAGCGTGATGGTGTACGTTATTCGCATATCATCAACCCTAAAACGGGCAAACCTATCCGTCATAAAGTCGTCTCTGTGACTGTACTGGACGAATCTTCGATGACTGCTGATGGTTTGGCTACAGGCTTGATGGTTCTTGGTGAAGAGCAGGGAATGAAGATAGCCAACGAGAATAATATCCCTGTATTTATGATCGTGAAAACCAAAGATGGATTTAAAGAAATGGCATCGGAAGCGTATAAGCCATTTATGAACAAATAATACCGAGTGAGCATGTCATTATGAGTACATTTCTGATTACTTTCGGCATTTTCGTTGCCGTGATCGCAGCCATGTCTGTTGGCTATATTTTCCAGAAGAAAGTGGTGAAAGGCAGTTGTGGCGGTTTAGGTGCGGTTGGAGTCGATAAGGTGTGTAACTGTCCTGAACCCTGTGATGCGCGTAAAAAACGCGAAGCTCGTGAAGCCGTGAGAGCAGAAAAGCTCGCTGCTCGTGAGGAAAAGCTGGCAGCATGGGAAAAAGACCGTATTGCCTAGAGACGAGAAGCCCGGAGTGCGTTCCGGGTTTGATCATTCTGTGGCTATGATCTGATTTCGTCCTTGTCTTTTGGCGACATACAGACAGTCATCAGCGATCTTTATTTGCTGTTCTAGCGTTCCTTCTACACTGCATAGCCCGATACTGATAGTCAACGTAATGTCCTGTCCATTATGCTGAATGATGGACTGTTCAATGCTTTGGCGCATTTTTTCCAGCCGGGTTATAAACTCATCCAAAGTGGAATACGACTGAACGCAGAACTCTTCCCCACCAAATCGAACTACGACATCCTGTGGAAAATAAGCCTTTAGGGTGTGTGCAATGCTTTTCAAGGCGGCATCGCCACCATCGTGACCATAGGTATCATTAACCGCTTTGAAATGGTCAATGTCAATCATGGCTATATATCTAGCACTCCCTTCAGTACAGGATTGACTAAACAAAAAGCGTCTATTCCATAGACCCGTTAAAGTATCTTGATTCGCAAGCTTATACAGCTCATCAGTCGCTTCCTTCATATCCAGCAACTGGTTTACTCGGCAGAAGAATTCTTCCTGATTAAATGGCTTATGTAAAAAATCATTAGCTCCAGCTTTAAGAAACCTTGCGGTTAAGGTTCTATCTTCACTCCCAGATAAACCGAGAATCGCCAAGCTGTTTTTGTCGTACATTTGCCTGATCTCTCGCGTCATTACGATGCCGTCTTTACTGGGCATATCATGGTCAGTAATGATGAAAGTGATATCGGGTGTTTCTGCGAGCTTATGTAGCGCTTCTGATCCATTTTGTGCTTGAGTTGTGCGTATGTATTGATGCTCAAGTAGCTGTGTTACATGTCTTCGCACGGTGAGGGAGTCGTCCACGACTAACGCATGATGATGAATGTTATTCATTAGACGCTGAGCAAGTGGAAGAAGATAGGAAACCGACGCCATGCTGTCCTTTAGCAGGTAATCCATCACGCCTTTAGCGATAAAACGCTCACGAACACTCTCGTTAAAGGTGGCGGTTAATACGATAACCTTTTGCTGATTGTCTAGGACAAGATCGATTACTTCGCCATCTTGTGCGTCTGGTAAGCAGTAATCGAGTACGGCAAAATGAAAACTGCGATGTTCATTCAGTGCTTGCTGAGTCTCTGCGTAGGATTTACATCCGATGACATCACAACCTATGGCGCTCAACTGCTGGGTTAAATAGTTGCGATAAGCACGACTGTCTTCGACAACTAACACTTTATGGCTCACCTGTTTCCCTTTTTATCGCAGTGTATGAATTAATCATAACGGTATATATTGATACTTCTATTATAGAAAAGGAAAAGTGCTTCTTTCATTTTAGAGGTTGGTGATTGATCTAATAATTGTTTATACTGTTTTTATGTACAGTATTGGCGTTTTTCTATGGTCGCTGAAAAAGTAAGAAAGATCATCCATGTTGATATGGACTGCTTCTATGCCGCAGTGGAAATGCGTGATAACCCTAGCTATCAAGGGCATCCTTTAGCCGTGGGGGGGCATGAGAAACAACGTGGTGTTCTGAGTACTTGCAACTATGAAGCGAGAAAGTTTGGTGTACGCAGTGCCATGCCGACAGGGCAAGCATTAAAGCTGTGCCCGCATTTATTAGTTGTTCCGGGAAGGATGCAGGTATATAAACAGGCTTCTCAGCATATCCGAGAGATTTTCTCTCGCTATACCGAGATCATTGAGCCTTTGTCTTTGGATGAGGCGTTCTTGGATGTGACGGATTCAATGCAATGCCACGGGTCGGCGACTTTGATTGCAGAAGCCATTCGCCGCGATATCTTTAATGAGCTTCAGTTGACTGCGTCAGCAGGAGTGGCTCCGGTAAAATTTCTGGCCAAGGTGGCATCGGATATGAATAAACCTAATGGTCAGTATGTCATTCCACCGGATAAAGTTCAGCAGGAAGTTGACAAACTGCCGTTGGAAAAAATTCCCGGAGTAGGGAAGGTGAGTGTCGAGAAACTCCATCAAGCGGGTTTTTATACTTGTGAAGACATTAAAAACGGTGATTATCGAGAGCTTTTATTACGTTTTGGTCGCTTAGGGGCGTCTTTGTGGAAAAAGAGCCATGGTATTGATCAACGTGAGGTGGTGGTCGAGCGAGAGCGTAAATCCGTTGGTGTCGAGCGGACTTTTAGCGAAAATATCATTACTTACGACGAGTGTTGGCAAGTGATTGAAAATAAACTTTTTCCAGAGCTAGAAACACGATTGACCAAAGCCTCTCCCGAAAAGGCGATTATTAAGCAAGGGATTAAACTCAAATTTGCTGACTTTCAGCTGACCACGATTGAACATATTCATCCCGAGTTAGAGTTGAACTATTTCAAAGAGTTATTACGTGACATTCTTAAGCGCCAAAACGGTCGCGAGATTCGCTTACTGGGCTTAAACGTGATGCTTAAGCCCGAGGAACAGAGCAAACAGTTGAGTTTCTTCTGATGGTTATTTGTTATAGCTAGAGATTGCGTCCATGACCTGTTGATAAGGGTGAGAGGAAAGTTGGCCAAACCCTTCCATATTGCGAGCTTTGATTTTTGTAAACCAAGGTGTGGCGATACCACATAGAAATTTCGCTTTGAGGTTATCAGATAATGTGGACGATGATTTTTGTTGTAAAGGCTTTAACCAGTTGGTGATGTCCTGACTTTTGATCTTAGGTCTAATACTGGCTGGCCATTCTTGGTGCTCTTTTCTGCATACGCTGCAATGCCCACACTTATGTGGAGCTTGATTATCAGAGAAATAACTGGCTAAAGCGTGACTTAAACAGGATTCAGATTTAAATAAACTTAACAGGTTATGGATACGTTCAACGTCACTGGTTTCTTTTGCTTTAAACAAATTGAAAAGCTGTTCACTTATTTGTTCTAACGACTGTTCGAGCGAGTTGACACGATAAACTTCCGTCATCAATTTACTTTCAAGCTCAATCCATCCGTTTTGGTGAAAATAATCCAATGCGGCGACTGCACGAGCGCGTTCTCCATTGTAGCTTTGCCATAATGCCTCAAAGTCGACTTGGCACCAAGTTCTCGCTTGAATTGAACAGTTGAACAAAGCCTCGGTAAACTGGCGTCTCTCTCCCTCAAAACGAGCAATGATGTCTTGCTTGGTCATAATGAATTTAAAGCGATAGTCGGCAAAATAACTGTATTGTGCCGTGATGATGTTTGCCATTTCCATATACACCAGCAAGGTTTTTAGTGGTAGTTGGCGAATGTTGCTCTCTGAAGATAAGCGAGATATCACCACTTCCCAGTTCGGTGTGGACGAAATGGTTTGTTGGATGACGTTGTGGATCTCTGTGTGTTCTGGTGTGTCACCATAAACAAAGTTTTCCAGAGTCGACACGCCATCTTCATTGGCGAGGAGAATGCACTGTGAGGATTTACCGTCTCGTCCTGCTCGGCCGATTTCTTGTGCATAGTTCTCTATTGATTTGGGTAGATCAAAGTGAATAACGCGGCGGATATCAGATTTATCTACTCCCATTCCAAATGCAATTGTGGCGGCAATACACTCTGTGTGGCCGGCCATAAAGTCTTGCTGGATACGTTCTCTGCTATTACTGTCTAGCCCTGCATGGTACGCCATAGCCTTAATACCTTTCTCAGCGAGTAGGTTAGCAATACGCTCAGCACTGTTTTGTTGAGTCACGTAGACGATGGTGGGTAAAGATTGTGCTTCGCAGAAAATGGATAGTAATGTTTGATCTTTTTCTTCTTCACTACATGGGATAACAGAAATATCTAAGTTGGGGCGATAAAACCCTGTTACCGTAATATCCTCAGGCGCAATGTTGAATTTCTTACTCATGTCATCCAATACCGTTTGCGTTGCCGTCGCGGTTAAAAGGAGAACTTGAGGAATAGAAAGTTCTTGTTGAAATTGAGGAAGCTTTAGGTAGTCAGGGCGAAAGTTGTGGCCCCATTCTGAGATACAGTGCGCCTCATCGACAACCAATTGCGAGATACTAAGCTGAGACAAAAAGTGACGAAATCGTTCGTTTTTTAGTCGCTCGACTGACACCATAAGGATCTTAATCTCCCCATTTCGCACTTTTGTCATGATACTCTGCGTTTCTTCTCGGCTTTGGTTTGAGTTAAGAGACGCCGCCGAGATCCCCTTGTTATGCAAAAATTCGAGTTGATCTTTCATTAGCGCTAACAGTGGAGAAATGACCAAAGTCAGGTGAGGTAAGCACAAGGCAGACAGCTGATAGCATAATGACTTTCCTGAACCTGTTGGGAAAATAGCCGCGCAGGATCGACCACTAAGGACTTTGTCTATCACGGTATATTGCCCATCTCTGAGCTGTTCAAAACCAAATGTGGAACGTAGAGTCGAATCGATGATTTCTTGGTTGCCTGATGTCTGCATTTGCCTGTTACCAGTATGACGAGAATGTCTGACGTAGTATTCTAGAGGCATTAGACTGGAAGGAACATGATTTTAGTATGAATAAATCGGAGCTACTGCAAACCATACGGCTTGCCATGCAACAATCCCTTGAAGTTGCTCAAAGCTCAACCCAGCGAGCGATAGAGTCAGCGACCGATGAAGAAACTGTGCCCGAACATAAATACGATACGCTGGCATTAGAAGCGTCTTACCTCGCTCATGGACAGGCAATGCGTGTTCAGGAGTGTGAGCGAGAGTTGAGTGTGATGTCAGGTCTAAAGCTACCAGTACAGCCGGAATATGTCGGATTGGGGACGTTAGTTTGCCTTGTTGATCTAGATGATAACGGTCGTTGGTTCTTTGTTGTTCCATGCGCTGGGGGCTTGAAGGTAGAGCATCAACATCAGGAAGTCATGTTAGTGACTTTTGACTCTCCCCTCGGTCGAGCTCTAAAAGGAAAGTCGTTGGGCGATGATGTCGAGTATCAAGTGGGAAGTACCACTTTTTTCTATGAGATAGAAACAATAATTTGACGCAACTAGGGTGAGTTTTTGTTAGGGTAACCCAGAGTCAATACGGTGAGATTAAAATGAAATACGGACTATTTACTATCTCGTTACTGGTGGCGAGTCAGGCGTATGCTGCTCAATGTAATGTCGATTTGAAGAATGATATTCGTCTTAATGACAAAACATTGGAAATCCACCAGAAAGGCGGTGATACGGCGATTGTCGATGCCGAAAACACCCTAACCATTCATGGTGAAGAGATCCCTCTTGATGCTTCTCAGCAGCAAGCTATTGCCGACTATCGCAGTAATTTGAACGATTATCTACCACGAGCAAAACAAATAGCTCAAGATGGTTTAGCGCTGGCTAATGATATTATTGATGATGTTGGTCAAAGCTTCGACGCCCCCGAGGCGTTTGATAGCGTCAAAGCTTCTATGCAGCAGTTTTACGCTGATATTGAAGCTCGTTATTACCAGAATGGTGATTTAATTTTGCCCGCAGACAGTTTTGCTTCACTGCGCGAAACTTGGACGGAAGACTTTGAAAGTGCGAAGAAGCTCTTTAATGAAGAGTTTATCACCAGTGCATTTAATGCGATGTCTGAAAAGATGCAGGCGGAAGGTGGTCTGAACCTGACTGAGATGGCTGATACTATGAGTGAGCTGAAAGAGCGCATTGCGAAGAGACTGGAGGCGCACTCAGTGGATGTAGAGAAACAGAGCCAAGAGTTTTGTGATTCGCTTGACAGCATGGCTGAGCAAGAGAAGGAATTGCATAAGAAAATTCCACAGCTAAAAGATTATCAAGTCTTTACCATCTAACCCTCAGATAAGAGAAGAGCGCCAAATGGCGCTCTTGTCGTTACTGGCTATTATTCATCTGAGTGAGCTTATCTCCAACTGGGCCTGAGAAGATGTAACCATCGTGTTCATCCCAGTTGATAGACCAAGTCATCACGCCCGCAAAATTCGGATAATTAAAGGCAGGAATGACTGAGTCGCAGCTGGTGCCTTTAGTTAGGCAATCTAGCGCATCAAGAATATTTGGGGTTGGCGCTTGCCCAGAGTTTGCTGAGCTAGGACCTGATGGTAAACCAATCGCGACTTGATCATCTCGAAGCGGCGCAAACTGAGTGCCATTAGCTAACTCAAAGCCTTCAATTAGCATTTTGGATTGAGCCACCATCATATCAACGGAGCCTTCAGCGGCACTGCCTTGTGTGTAAGGATTTGGCAATCCGCCATTGTTATAGAGCTGAACGTGGAGCAGATCTAGTGTACTGCGTGTGTCATTAATGACCGGAATGTACGCGCCCCAAATACCACTGTAAGCGACGAATCCGCCTTGAACATAAGGATGCTCTGGCGCCATAGTCAGGTACATATCCCCACCTATATTTTGCTCAATTTGCAATAGTGCTCGGCCTAAACGAGCCTGAATTTGCGAGCCATGAACGAGATTTGAGCCACTCTCCAAGTCGACATCAAGACCATCGAAACCCCATTCCTTGATGATGTCAGTCAAGCTAGAGACAAAGTTGGCTTCATCCTGATCAGTATTTAGAGTAATCGTGCCCTCAGCTCCCCCAAGAGAGAGAACGAACTTTTTACCTTTGGCTTGCAGTGCTGCCATATCTTGCTTGAATTGAGTTGGATTAAGCGCGGCACAACTGCTGTGGATATCGCCTGAGTATAGGTTAAAGTGCACAGTACCATCGCTGTTACGATCATTATCAGCGAAGGCGATATCGATCACGTCCCAAGCATCAGACATATCTGCCAAACGCATAGGGCAACCTGCTCCGTTGACGAAATTATGCCAGTAACCTATCAGTTTATGTGTTTTCTCTGTTTGCTCTACGACAGTAATCGTTGCTGCGTCAGATGTGACCTCGCTATTGGCTGAGTCTGTGGCTTTGGCAGCAACGGTATAGCTACCTACCGCACCTGCGGTCCAGTTATAGCTGTATGGTGCAGTGATATCTGTACCGACAATCGATCCGTTCACTAAGAAATCGACCTGCGTCACGTTGGCAGACAGCGATGTTGCATCGGCGGCAAACTGGACCGATTTACCTAGCCCGACGGTTTGGCCCGCTGTTGGCGATGTCAATGCAACCACTAAATCTTGGTCACTGACTGTTACCGAAACCGTCGCTTCGCCCGTGTTGTTTTCATTGTCTGTCGCGATGGCTTTGAGGCTATTAAGGCCAACTTGAGTCGCTGTCCAACTCACCGTGTAAGGCGGCTGTGTCACTACACCGAGGCTGTTACTGCCTGCGAAGAATTCGACTTGGCTTACTGTCCCATCAGAATCCGAAGCGTCAGCAGTGAAACTGACGGTACTACCCGCAAGCAATATCTGATTGTCACTAGGGCTAGTGATGGTTACCGCTGGTGGAGCGGCACAAGCGCCTAACCCCGTCCAGGCTTCATCCCAATAGTCTCCTTGTCCTGGTTCGTAGGCCCAGGCGGAGCTTGAAGAGCACCAACCTGCAATGTCACAACGGTATTTTTGATTGTGGTTCTGTACCAACTGACCCGCACTGTAGCTGGTGCCTGCGGTATAGGTTGGTAGCCCAGCACAGCCACCTGTTGCGCTGCTGGCGACAACCAGTGATACCTCTTGGGTTGAAGTCGTCTGGTTGTCGTTGTCTGTCGCTTTGGCCTTGAAGTTATGAGTACCACTGACTGAGGTCCACGTGGTTTCATAAGGTGCGGAGGTGTCGCTGGCAATCAATTGTCCATCGACAAAAAACTCGACTTTATCAACACTGCCATCTGTGTCGGAGGCATTAGCACTTAATGTGAGAAGATCGCCTTCCGTCAATTGCTCGCTGCCTGAAGGGCTGGTTAAAGTGACAGAAGGAGGAATCGGTTCGCCAGCTAAGGTGACGCTGATTGCAATCTGCGTTTCTGATGTTGCGTTTTCATTGTCAGTGGCAATAACAGAAATGGTGGTTGTACCTGCGACCGCTGTCCAATCTGTTTGATAAGGTGCTTGTGTGACCGTCGCAATGTTCTGGTCATCAACCAGGAACGCCACTTGAGCGATGTTGCCATCGCTATCACTGGCGGAAGCCTGTATCGTGGTGACTGTGCCTTCGGGGATCTCGGCATTATTAACAGGAGAAGATATGGATACCTCTGGGTCTGCGTTACCACCGCCAGTGTCACATTGTCCAAGGTCTTTCCATGCTTCCCAATCACCGGAGTTGCTGACGGGGTCATTGCCCTGTGTCCAATGACTGGCTTGATAAGCATGGTTGGATGTCTGAACTAGATCTCCGGATGTGTAGACCGCAGTGCTATCCCAAACCGCCAAGCCAGCACAATCATAGGCGTGCGCTTGGTAGCTTAGCCCTAGCGCCGCGATGATGGCGCCTCTGAGCAGATTTGAACCCATTTTTCTCTCCTTAATGGATTTAGTAAACCAACTCATAACCAATAGCGAAAATGCTGAGCTTTGCTCGCTAACTTAATGATTATTTGGGGTTTATTCGTCGGATATCACGGTGGAAATTAGTTGGAATCTTTCATTACATTGGTTGTTCGGCGCACTTCACGCTTCAATTTTTGCTTACTGGTTGGTTAAAAATGCTTTGTATGAATTAATTTACAGCTTAATTTCCTATTTATTTGCCTTAATCTGGTTGCTTAATAACCTCATAGCTGGAGTGAATAAGAATTTTGTAATATTGTACTAGTTAACTAGTTTGTGGGTGCAAGTTAAGTGGTATGGCACAAGAAGACAATTTTCAAACACGTGAGCACTTTGGCTCTCGTTTAGGCTTTATTCTGGCGGCAGCTGGCGCTGCGGTTGGTTTAGGTAATATTTGGGGTTTCCCTACTCAAGCCGCCAGTAATGGTGGCGGGGCATTTTTGCTGGTTTATCTGGTGATGATTTTGGTGGTGGCGTTTCCAATGCTGGTGGTCGAAATGGCGATAGGTCGTCATGGTCAGGCTAACCCCGTGGATAGCATGCGCTCTCTCACCGTTCATCCTCTGGCGAAAAAAGTCGGTGGGCTTGTTGGATGGATAGGTTTAAGTGTGCCCAGCGCTGTGCTGGCGTTTTACAGCATTGTCGGTGGTTGGCTGATATGCTTTTTGCTTGGTGCTGTGACTGATGTGGTGGGCATGCAAGCTGCAAGTGCTTGGTTTAAGGGATTCAGTGTTGAGCGTAACCTGTTTGGTACAGTTGTTTTCTACGTGCTGACGATTCTCATTGTACAAGGTGGGGTGAAACAAGGCATCGAGAAATGGTCAACGCGCCTGATGCCTGCTTTGTTCGTTCTATTTGGCTTGTTGTTCGTCTATATCATGACTCAATCCGGTGCGATGGAAGGGCTTAAGCATTATCTTGTTCCAGATTTTGACAAGGTGATGGACCGAAAATTAATTCTTGCTGCTATGGGGCAGGGTTTCTTTTCTCTGACCATAGGTGGCTGTTCTATGCTGATCTATGGCTCATACCTCAGTAAGAAAGAGAACCTGCCTAAAATGGCGATGAACGTCACTCTGGTTGATACCGCGGTTGCTTTTATTGCTGGTTTAGTGGTTATGCCTGCGATGTTTGTGGCGATGCAAAAAGGCGTGCAGATCTACGCTGAGGATGGCTCTCTGCTCAGCTCAGATACCTTGGTTTTCACCGTATTGCCTTTGATGTTTGATAGCCTTGGTTTATTAGGCCAGCTATTTGCGATTGTGTTCTTCCTACTGCTGACGATTGCGGCACTGACTTCTTCCATCTCTATGCTGGAGTGTCCGGTCGCGCTAGTTGGTGAGCGATTTAACACTAAGCGCAGTACCACAAGCTGGGCTCTGGGCGGTTTGATCGCACTGTTTAGTATTGTGATTGTGTTTAACTTTGGTGCTTTATTTGGCATGGTCGCGACAGTCGCGACTCAGTATTTACAACCTGCAGCAGCGTTGCTCTTCTGCTTGTTTGGTGGTTGGATGTGGAGCCGTCACTCGAAAATCAAAGAACTCGAGCAAGGCTATCCTGAGTTTACTCAAGGATGGTTTGGAAAGCTTTGGCCTGTATACATAAAGTTTGTCTGTCCGGTATTGGTTGCCACAGTGATTTGGGCTTCATTCGGTTAACAGCCTGAACAAGACATTATTTGATGTAAAACCGCTGACCTCTTAAATGGGCAAGCGGTTTTTTGATTTATGCAGGAGAGTGGATTTGGCCTGTTGTGAGTGGCTCTAAATCCGAGTCGCTGATCTCTTCGATGAACTCTTCTACGACCTGTTCCACTTGCTGATCATCTTCGGCAAAATAAGCCAAATGAAACACGGCATCGCCTTCATTGACCAAGGGAAGTGTTTGCTGACCAATCACGATTCCCCCTTTATGGGCCTTGATTTCAATCTCACTGTGCCCCAGTGGTGCACTAATGAAGGCGAGAATTTGGCCCCTCACTACTTTTTCACCTAATGTCACAACGGTACGTAAAATGCCATCGCTTTCCGCTCTAATCCAACTGGTGGACTTGGCAATCACGGGCTCTGGCCGCTTTTTACGACTGGGCCTTAACATGCCAATGGCTTGCATCACACGTTTAACGCCAATGAATCCAGCATTAATACAAATGGGTTCAAATCGTAATGCCTCACCAGCCTCGTATGTCAACACTGGGATCCCGAGACGTTCGGCTTCACTGCGTAACGAACCATCCCGCAAAGGAGCGTCAACAATGACTGGCGTTGCAAAGGCTTGTGCAATACGCAACGTTTCTGGGTTACTTAGGTCTGCCCGAATCTGAGGTAAGTTAGTACGATGAATCGCCCCCGTATGTAAATCAAGAATGTAGTCACAGCGTTTCGCGATCTGATTGAAGAAAGCGCTTGCCATTCGCGAAGCGAGTGAGCCTTTTTCACTGCCCGGAAAACAGCGGTTTAGGTCGCGTCTATCGGGTAAATAGCGTGATTTATGAATAAATCCGAACACGTTGACGATAGGTACAGCGATGACTGTACCTTTCAGTTTTTGTGCGTCAATGGTGTTGATGAGTTGCCGAACAATTTCTACGCCATTGAGCTCGTCGCCATGAATAGCCGCATTAACCATAAGAGTCGGCCCTGCGTACTTCCCGTTGATCACTTCAATTGGGATCGATAAGCGAGAATGGGTGTAGAGTTTGGCTGACTTGAGATCGAGCACTTTTCGTTGTCCTGGCAAGACTTGCTCGCCGAGAATCTCAAACACGCGGTTGTTTTTAGCCTTTGCCACGAGTTCTGGTCCTTTTAGTCGGGGCATTCTTTTCGATAAACTCGACGATCATGCCTGCAATGTCTTTACCTGTCGCAGATTCAATGCCTTCTAGCCCTGGTGACGAGTTAACCTCCATCACTAAAGGTCCGCGTTCGGATCTTAGTAGATCGACACCCGCGACATTGAGCCCCATAATTTTGGCTGCGGCAATGGCGGTACGACGCTCTTCTGGCGTAATTTTTATCAGTGATGCACTGCCACCACGGTGCAGGTTAGAACGAAACTCACCTTCTGCACCTTGACGCTTCATTGCTGCGATCACCTTGTCGCCAATGACAAAGCAGCGAATGTCTGCCCCACCAGCTTCTTTGATGTATTCCTGAACCATGATGTTGGCTTTCAAGCCCATGAAAGCTTCGACAACACTTTCGGCGGCTTTACGTGTTTCAGCCAGTACCACCCCAATGCCTTGAGTACCTTCCAACAGTTTAATGACCACAGGAGCACCACCAACCATCTCGAGCAGGTCTTTAACATCATCGGGTTTGCTGGCAAAGCCCGTAATTGGCATACCTATCCCTTTACGTGACAACAACTGCATAGAGCGTAACTTGTCTCGTGAGCGAGTAATCGCAACAGACTCGTTGACTGGATAAACACCCATCATTTCAAATTGACGCAGTACGGCGGTGCCATAAAAGGTCACTGAAGCCCCAATACGTGGCACAATGGCATCAAATCCGGATAACTCTTCACCTTTAAAATGAATTTCAGGTTTATCGGAATTTATGTTCATATAGCAGCGCAGGGCGTCGATGACTTTGACTTGGTGCCCACGTTTCTGACACGCTTCAATCAAACGCTTAGTTGAGTACAAATTTGCGTTGCGAGACAGAATACCGATTTTCATTGTTGGTTTTCCTCGAAAGGGACTAAAAACGATTGAACAGGGTCGACAATCAAACGATGGTGCATTGCTGTTCGACCTAACAGCATGCGAAACGCCATATTTTCGCGATTGGTTAACGTTAACTCTGCTGGCCAGCTCTCCTGACCGAGTCGTATTTCCGATTCAATCACATAGCGTGTTTCTTCATGACCTCCGGAATCTCGAACAATTCGCTGGTCGATGACCTTAGCCTCGCACACTACTTCTTCAGTGGTATTACGCTGTTGTGGATGGATCCAAAACCTTACCCACAACTCTGTTCCTTTATTGAAGCTTTCAAGTTTAAAGGTATGCAGACAAGAAGTACGAGCACCGGTATCAATCTTGGCATTGATCTTCTCTATGCCTAACCCAGGAAGACTTAAGGTTTCTCGCCAGCCCACTAGCAGTTTTTCGTTCATGGCATTTCATTTATATTCAGAGAGTAATTAAGAGGCTCTGAGAACTGAGCATCTTGCGATATAACCAATAGCATGTATCGGTTACATAGGTTGAAGAGGGCAAGCTGGATTGCCTTAGGTGCTTCAACTGCGGCGACTGTATCAGCGAAGATGCGCTGGTGACTAACGAATAAATTTCACCGTAACGACAAAAATTAATTGTCGAACTAGGAAACAAAAAAGCCAGCAATGTCAGCTGGCTTTGGGGTATTTTTCGATGGGAAGAGCAGGTTAGGCTTTCTCTGGAATCGCTTCCAGTAGTGCCACCATTTGTTCCCAGAATAGTGCAACGGTATCGATTTTCACTTTCTCATCAGGCGAGTGTGGGAATTTGATCGTTGGGCCAAACGACACCATGTCCATATTCGGGTACGGCTCCTTAAACAAACCACATTCAAGGCCGGCATGGATAACCATAATGTTCGGCTTGTGGCCGTAAATGCCTTCATACATGTCACGGAAGATAGCCATGATCTCAGAGTCCGCATCCGGTTTCCAACCAGGGTAGGCGCCTGAAAAAGCAATCTTCGCCCCCGCCAGTTCTGCCACCGATGTTAGGGTGCTTTCTACTTGGTGGCGACCTGAGTCAATCAATGAGCGAACTAGGCACAGAACGTTTATCTTATCGCTCTCTGTGGTAACGACACCCACATTCAGGGATGTTTCTACTACTCCTTCGATCTCATCACTCATGCGGATCACGCCGTTAGGACAAGCATTGAGTGCCGCAATAAAACGTTGCTGATCAGCAATAGCTAGCGCTTGTTCGCTGGTTTCAATGGCTTCATTGAATGAAACGATGTCCGTTTCTACTTTGCCTAACTCTTGCTTCAACAAGTCTGTGTAGAAGTTAAACAGTTCTGCCAGTTTAGCTTCGTTTTCGGCAGGGATAGCGACTGTCACGAAGGCTTCACGCGGAATTGCATTACGCAGGCTACCGCCACGGAATTCAATTAGGCGTAGATCCAATTCTTGTGCATGACCGGCTAGGAAGCGAGCAACGAGTTTGTTTGCGTTACCTCTGCCCGTATGGATATCACAACCAGAGTGACCACCCTTTAGGCCTTTCAAAATCAGTTGGCGAGTGACGTAACCTGCTGGGATTGCTTCACGTTTAATGTCGAACGTCATTTCTCCATCAATACCGCCCGCACAGCCCATGTAGACTTCACCTTCTTGCTCAGAGTCGGTATTGAGTAGAATTTCACCTTCAAGCCAGCCAGCTTCAAGACCAAAGGCTCCTGTCATTCCAGCTTCTTCATCAATAGTCAGAAGTACTTCAAGTGGGCCGTGTTTGATGTCTGTGGAGGCCAGTACCGCTAAGCATGATGCCATCCCCATACCGTTATCAGCGCCTAGTGTGGTGCCTTTGGCTGTGACCCATTCACCGTCTATGTATGGTTGGATAGGATCTTTAGTGAAGTCATGCTCCGTGTCTTCATTTTTTTGCGGCACCATATCAATATGAGCTTGAAGAACTACGCCTTTCTTATTTTCCATGCCAGGGGTTGCTGGCTTTTTAATGAAAACATTGCCCGTTGGGTCTCGACGCACATCGAGGCCTTGCTCCGTTGCCCAATTTACAATGTACTGAGCTAATGCTTCTTCATGTTTAGAAGGGTGTGGGATAGAGCAGATCTTATCGAAAAACTGCCATAAAGGTGCAGGTGATAAGTTGCTGATTTCAGAATGGAATTCAGACACGGATGACTCCTTAATGATAATAACGCCAGATCTTATTAGGTGATGTTGCTAAATGAGTAGCACAAAAATCTGAATCTGGCCTATTGAGTAGAGAGGCACAGAATAGCACTACGTGACACAAGGTAGTAGTCAAAGCGGAAACGAAATGTTTCGTTGTCATCACATAACGTGGATTCTGTTATTTATGTTTGTGAGACTCTATTCTTATTGAGCGTAATAAAATTAAAGATATTGCTGATATTTGTGTAATTAAATTACATAACTGGCTTGATGTAAGTCATTTTTTGAATTTTATGTGATTTTAATCACTTTTATTGTTGTAATTAATTTTCTTTGGGGTATATTAGTAACCAGCTTCGAAAGTGAAGAGAAAATGCTCAAAGGATGAGTCCGATTTGTCGCCTCCATGGAACCGAGAAATCAATATTTGTTATCTGTTTTAATTGATTTAGAAGGTGATAGTTATGAAAGGTTTACCAAGTGCAACATTCTGGCTAAACAGCTCTGTTTATACTGGCAATTTTGCATACCCAACAAGCTTCGGTTACTAATCGAGTTTGTGACTCTCGAACAAGTTTGTTCACCCCTATATTGGAATTTTATTACAGCGCCTAATTTGCTGAGATGATTCAACCGCCACTCAAATTGAGTGGCGTTTTTTTATCGTGAGAAAGCACATGGCCAATACTTCCATTTCCTCAACTTTATCCCGACGGATAAAACTCATCCTTATAATTGCCTATTCAGCATCCAATTCTTAAGCCTTAGCTCTATGTAACTTTACGACATGGTAGAAAAATCACCGTTTACAATATCTGGCATTCATTCTTATTACTTATTGAACTTAAAGTATTTTTCACCGGTGTTAATAAAATTAATTCTTCTAAAGCTAAATTTTACAGATAGAAATGTTTATTAGAGCCGTAATTCTATCTGGAATTTGATATTTGGAGACTCTATAATCCCGCCAATCGATTACGCAACCGTTTACTATTACTCCTTTGGAATTCGATTATGTTCGAAAAAATATTCAAGCTCAGTGAACACGGAACGAATGTAAAAACTGAGATCATTGCAGGTATCACGACTTTTCTGACCATGGCTTACATTATTTTTGTAAACCCAGCTATCTTGGCAGATGCAGGCATGGATCGTGGTGCTGTCTTTGTTGCTACCTGTCTGGCAGCGGCTATCGGCTGTTTTATCATGGGCTTCGTGGCGAACTACCCAATTGCTCAGGCACCAGGAATGGGGCTCAACGCCTTTTTCACCTATGCTGTTGTGTTAGGTATGGGGTATACATGGCAAGTGGCTCTAGCGGCAGTATTTGTATCCGGTGTGCTATTCATTCTATTGAGTGTGTTTAAGATCCGAGAGTGGATCATAAACTCCATCCCCCTTTCTTTGCGCACGGGTATTTCGGCGGGTATTGGCTTGTTCTTGGCATTTATCGCGTTAAAGAATGCAGGTATTGTGGTTGATAACCCGGCGACGCTTGTTTCTCTTGGCTCGATTACTTCATTACCTGCAGTACTAGCTTCAATTGGCTTCTTCCTGACTATTGCACTGGTTCATCGTGGCGTAAAAGGCGCGGTGATGATCGCTATTTTGGCGGTTACTGGCTTAGGTTTGGCGTTTGGTGATGTGCAATGGGGTGGCATCATGTCAACACCACCAAGCATTGCACCAACCTTCATGCAGTTGGATTTTTCTGCAGTATTTGAGATCGGTATGATTTCAGTGGTTTTTGCTTTCCTTTTCGTCGACTTATTTGATACTGCTGGCACGCTAGTGGGTGTGTCTCAAAAAGCTGGTCTGATGGATAAAGATGGTAAAATTCCTCGCTTGAATAAAGCTCTTCTTGCTGACTCAACTGCTACTTCGGTAGGTGCTCTGTTGGGTACGTCAAACACGACTTCTTACATTGAGAGCGTATCCGGTGTTGCCGCTGGTGGTCGCACAGGTCTAACCGCTGTTGTAGTTGGTATTTTGTTCCTACTTGCTCTATTCTTCTCGCCATTGGCTGGTATGATCCCTGCGTATGCGACTGCGGGGGCGCTATTCTATGTGGCTATTCTGATGTTATCTGGTTTGGTTAGCATCGATTGGCGAGACTTAACCGAAGCTGCACCAGTGGTTGTGACTTGTTTGCTGATGCCGCTGACTTTCTCTATCGCAGAAGGGATCTCGTTGGGCTTCATTGCTTACGCAGCAATTAAATTATTCAGTGGTAAAGGTCGTGATGTTTCGCTCAGTGTATGGGTTATGTCAGCAATCTTTATCTTCAAGTACATTGTTGCTTAAAAACTTCAATAAGGGCTTGTGAGATCAACCAAGCGTTGGCTCCACAGGCCCTCAACTTTTTATAATTAGGTTTATTACAATGAGTAAGAAATTCGTTATTACTTGGGATCAAATGCACGCTTATTGTCGTGAGCTAGCTGAGCAGCAAATGCCTGCTGAGCAGTGGAAAGGTATCTGGGCAGTGAGCCGTGGTGGTCTTGTTCCAGGTGCAATTCTGGCTCGTGAATTAGGTATTCGTTACGTTGATACCATTTGTATTTCTAGCTACGATCACGATCATCAGCGTGATATGAGCGTGCTAAAAGCGCCAGAAGGTGATGGTGAAGGTTACCTGATCGTAGAGGATTTGGTAGATAGTGGTGATACTGCACGCAAACTTCGTGAACTTTACCCTAAAGCAAAACTGATTGCGGTATGTGCTAAGCCATCAGGTGCTGCGCTATTGGACGATTATGTTGTGGACATTGCTCAGGAAACTTGGATTGAGCAGCCATGGGATATGTCTATTCAGTACATTGAACCTATTAACCGCAAGCAAAAGTAATCTCTGTTTGTTGAGTTTAAAAATGACCCTTATGGGTCATTTTTTGTTTGTGCCTATTGATCCGCTTAACCTAGTTTACTTATGCTGGTTTTTTAATGACTTATTCGTCACTTTTTGCCAATTAATAGGTTGAACATTGATGAGTGCCTGCCTTTTGAGGCGACACGGGTATACAATATAGGAAATTATTTAAACTAGGCGTCATTATGTCTGAAGAAGTGAGCAAAAACCTGTCAGAAACACTGTTCACCAACCATAAGCAAGCGCGAGAAACGTCCTCATTAACTCAATACATGCCCAGTAGCCAAGAATTACTAGACAAGCGGCGTGAAGAAGAGGGCTTTAAGTGGTACCGAAATCTGCGTCGTATGCAGTGGGTATGGCAGGGATTAGATCCTATTGAAATCGAAGCTGTTCTGGCAAAAATCGCCTCTTCTAAACATTCAAGGACTCATGATGAGTGGCTGGATACCGTCATGGGCTATCACAGCGGTAACTGGACTTATGAGTGGACCAAGCTGGGGATGCTGCATAACAAGCGCTCTCATGAACTCAAGGGTGAAGAAGCCGCGGATGAGCTGTTCAATGCGTCCTTGTGTTTTAGTATTGCCGGTTACCCCCATTTGAAAAACGATAACTTAGCTATACAGGCTCAAGTACTGGCTAGCAATGCTTATACAGAAGCGGCAAAGAAAACAAAATATATCGTTAAGCAAATTGAAATTCCTTATCAGAACAAGCGCATTATTGCTCATCTTCATCTAACGAAAACGGATAAGCCTCAGCCTGTCGTAATCGTCAGCGCAGGGTTAGACAGCTTGCAAACTGACTTGTGGACGTTATTTCGCGATCACTTAGCCAAGAAAGACATCGCGATGTTGACTGTTGATATGCCCTCGATTGGCCATAACAGTCACTGGACGCTCACAGAAGATACTTCGTGTCTGCATCAAGCGGTACTTAATGAGCTGTTTAATATTCCATGGGTAGATCATCACAGGGTCGGTTTGATTGGTTTCCGTTTTGGTGGCAATGCCATGGTTAGACTTTCATTCATGGAACCGGATAAGTTAAAAGCTTGTGTGAGCTTGGGTGCGCCGATTCACGATGTATTAGCATCACCAAAGAAACTGAAAAAAATGCCGAAAATGTACCTCGATGTACTGGCTTCACGATTGGGCAAAAATGTTGTCGACGTCAACAGTTTGGCGGGTCAGTTGATGGCTTGGTCACTTAAGGTTCAAGGCATTTTATCTAACCGTAAAACTAAGGTCCCTATTCTGGCAATGAGTCTCGAAAACGATCCTGTTTCTCCTTACAGTGATAATCAGCTTGTTGCCTTGTTCAGCGACTATGGGAAAGCGAAGAAAATCAGTGCAAAAACAATTACACAAGGATATGAGCAATCCCTCGATTTGGCGATTAAGTGGTTGGAGGACGAGCTAATTAGATGACAAATCTAATAAATTAGGCAACACTCATATAAGGGCAATACCCAAACTATGCAGTCCTGTTTATTTGCTCGTCATAACTACAACGAATAATCACAACAGATTTTGAATATGGAGATTCATTATGTCTGAACAGCCAAAGAGTCCAACTCATTACCGTTTGTTGTCTACACTGAAGGCCATTGGCCCTTATCTGAGAGAGCCTCAATGTGAAGAAGGACGATACTTGTTCGATTGTCTTTCTGTGTGTGTGAATGACAAAAAGTCGCCGGAAGAAAGAGAGTTCTGGGGATGGTGGTTAGAACTTGAACAACAAGGGCAAACATTCGCAGCTCGTTACCGCACTGGCCTCTACGATGGAAAGGGTGATTGGGTAGACGAGAAATTGCCTAAAAAAGCCATTGAAGAAGTATTTCGCACCCAAGAAGGTTTTCACCAAAAACTGCAGGAAACTCTAAAGACTCAATTCGGTATGAATGTCGATTTGCACAAGGAATCGGTTGAATTCGTCTAATTCTTTCCTCTTTATCATTTTCTCAAATAAAAAGGCGCTTAACGGCGCCTTTTCTGCTTGTGAATTTATGTTTTGATTGTTAAAACATCATGTCTAATAGCTAATTTGTCTCAGATTCTTGCGGTTATGCAGTCTGATGAGTAATTGGTGAACTCTTTATTTTCATAGCAGAAAGACAATGAATCAAAAATGCGGACAAGCAACACAGCGTCAAACTGTGGTTGTGAAACTGGGTACCAGTGTATTAACTGGTGGCACTTTGGCATTAGACAGAGCTCATATGGTTGAGCTAGCCCGCCAGTGTGCAGAGCTGAAAAAACTGGGCCATTCTGTGGTCATGGTATCGTCTGGCGCAATTGCTGCTGGGCGTGAGCACCTAGGTTACCCCGCATTGCCCAATTCCATGGCCAATAAACAATTGCTGGCGGCTGTTGGTCAAAGCCAATTGATACAAACTTGGGAAGCTTTGTTTGGTATTTACGGCATTAAGATTGGCCAGATGTTGTTGACGCGGGCAGATATGGAAGACCGTGAACGGTTTTTGAATGCTCGGGACACCATTAATGCCTTAGTGGATAACAATATTATCCCTATTGTTAATGAAAATGACGCAGTCGCGACCAGTGAGATCAAAGTCGGTGATAATGACAACTTATCTGCGCTGGTTGGTATCTTGTGTGGCGCTGATAAATTGCTGTTACTGACCGATCAGAAAGGACTTTTCACGGCGGATCCACGCAAGGACCCAAGTGCTGAGCTGATAAAAGAAGTGAAAACCATTGATGATACATTGCGTAAGATCGCTGGCGGGAGTGGCACGACTTTAGGTACTGGTGGTATGGCCACTAAGTTACAAGCTGCGGATATTGCCCGCAGGGCAGGCATAGAAGTCATTATTGCCGCAGGCAGCGCTCCCAATGTGGTGTTTGATTCATTGGGTGATGAGCCTCAAGGTACTCGTTTCCTGCCAATTGAAGAAGCATTGGAAAGCCGTAAGCGATGGATTTTGGCTGGACCAGCGGCATCTGGCGATATTGTAATTGATGACGGTGCGGTGAAGGCTGTGATTGATAAAGGCAGCAGTTTATTAGCGAAAGGTGTAACTCAGGTGAGTGGCACATTTGCTCGCGGTGAAGTTGTAAGAGTGACAGACCAAACAGGCAGCTTAGTTGCACGTGGAATTTCCAGTTACTCTAGCCAAGACATGGCAAAGATCATCGGTAAGCACAGTAAAGATATTTTGGGAATTTTGGGTTATGACTATGGCAGCGAAGTGCTGCATCGTGACGATATGGTTGTGATTCAGGAGTAATTGAGGGAAAAATTGTGGAACTGATTTCGATGGGGAAAGCGGCGAAAGAGGCGGCTTTTCAACTAGCGACCGCGTCAACGGCGCAAAAAAACCATGCATTGGCTATCATTGCTGATGAGCTTGAAGCCAATGCTGAGACAATTCTGGCGGCGAATGCTAAAGATATTGAATTAGGCCGCAAAGCGGGGCTGACAGAGGCATTACTCGATCGCCTTTTGCTTAACGACGCTCGTTTAGCCGGGATCGCCAACGATGTACGAAACGTCATTGGCCTCAATGATCCTGTCGGCAGTGAAATAGACAGCAAAGTACTTGAAAATGGTATGTCTTTATCTCGTCGCCGAGTGCCTCTCGGTGTGGTCGGGGTCATTTATGAGGCGCGTCCAAATGTGACCATTGATATTGCTGCGTTGTGTCTGAAAACGGGGAACGCAAGCATTCTTCGTGGTGGTAAAGAAACCTTCTTCTCCAATATGGAACTGGTCAAGGTGATCCAATCGGCGCTTGCCAAAGCCGAATTGCCTGCGGCGGCAGTTCAATACATTGAAAAGCCAGACCGTGAACTGGTGTCTCAATTGCTAAAGCTGGATGACTACGTTGATATGATCATTCCACGAGGCGGGGCAGGGCTACACAAAATGTGTAAGGAAAACAGCACAATCCCTGTCATTATAGGTGGTTTCGGTATTAGCCATGTGTTTGTTGATGAAAGTGCTGATTTGGAAAAATCCCTTGAAGTGATAGAAAACGCAAAAGTGCAGCGTCCTTCTGCTTGTAATGCCTTAGACACCTTGCTAGTGCACCAAAATATTGCCTCAGAGTTTTTACCTATGCTCATCGCGAAAATGCAGGATAAGGTCACTTTTGTCGCAGAGCCTAAAGCAAAAGCATTGATGCAAGAAGCAAAAGACATTCGCGACAGTGCTGAGGGGGATTTCGATACCGAGTGGTTAAGTTACACATTGGGCGTCAAAGTGGTTGAAGATGTGAAACAGGCCATTGACCACATGCGGGTTCATAACGCGAGTCACTCCGATGCAATCATGACCAATAGCTTAGAAAACTCAGAGTTATTTATCAATTCTGCTGGTTCGGCAGCGGTTTATGTTAATGCTTCTACTCGTTTTACTGATGGTGCTCAGTTCGGCTTAGGAGCGGAAGTGGCGGTATCGACTCAGAAGCTACATGCCCGTGGACCGATGGGATTAGAAGAGCTCACCAGCTATAAATGGGTAGGGAAAGCAAACTATCTACCGCGTAGTTAACAAAACTCAGTAATCTTGAAATGAAAAGGGGCGATTTCGCCCCTTTTGCTTTTCTTCGCTTAAGCAAATCCGCTAAACTAGCAGCGATATACTCAAGTGACTTCGCTACGAGCTAACAGCTTATCCTGAAAGAGATTCTCATTCTTCTTGGTATTGAATTATGTGTTTTCATCCCCTGTAGTAATAAGATGAGGTAACGAGGTTTCTTGAGTATATGATGGAGGTGATATGCATTGTCCTTTTTGCTCTGAGAATGACACTAAAGTGATCGATTCTCGTCTGGTGGCTGACGGCCATCAGGTTCGCCGTCGCAGACAGTGTCTGGCCTGTAGCGAACGCTTTACTACATTTGAAACGGCTGAGTTAGTAATGCCTCGCGTAATTAAATCAAACGGAAACCGTGAGCCCTTCAATGAAGATAAGATGGTTGGTGGTTTGCAACGCGCCTTGGAAAAACGTCCAGTGAGTGCTGATTCTGTTGAACTGGCGATTAGTATGATTAAATCTCAGTTGCGCGCAACAGGTGAGCGTGAAGTACCAAGCGAAATGATTGGTAATTTGGTCATGGACCAGCTTAAAGAGTTAGACAAAGTAGCCTATATTCGTTTCGCATCTGTTTACCGCAGTTTCGAAGATATTCGTGAGTTTGGTGAAGAAATCGCCAAACTGGAAGATTAACGGTTAATTTGACCATGTCGGAATTCACTCCTCAAGATTACCAAATGATGTCGCGTGCTATTGAAATAGCCAAAGGCGGTATCTACACCACTGCACCTAATCCCAATGTTGGGTGTGTCATTACCCTTAATGGCCAGATTGTTGGTGAAGGCTTTCATTATCGGGCCGGAGAACCTCATGCTGAAGTGCATGCGCTGAGAATGGCGGGTGAACAGTCTGTTGGCGCGACAGCGTATGTCACGTTGGAGCCGTGTTCTCATTATGGGCGAACGCCTCCTTGTGCGGAAGGGTTGATTAAAGCCAAGGTGGCAAAAGTAATCTGTGCAATGGAAGACCCCAACCCTCAAGTTTCTGGACGTGGCATTAAAATGTTGCGAGAGGCGGGCATTGAGGTGCAGGTGGGGTTACTAGAAAGCGATGCGCACGCACTCAATCCTGCCTTCATTAAACGAATGCAAACTGGGATGCCATATGTACAGTTGAAAATGGCGGCGAGCTTAGATGGTCAAACGGCACTGAGTAATGGTCAGAGCCAGTGGATCACGTCTCCACAGGCAAGACAAGACGTGCAGAACTACCGTGCTCAAGCGGGAGCCATTTTATCGACCAGCAAAACCGTCATTGAGGATAATGCGTCATTGAATGTTCGTTGGTCTGAGTTGCCTGAATCTGTGCAAGTTAAGTTGCCCGAGAGTGAAGTCCGTCAACCCGTGAAAGTGATCATGGATCGTCAAAACCAACTAACTGCGGATCTTAAGTTGTACTCGACTGATGGCAAAAGAATTGTTGTGTCTCAACAAGGTGACTTGGCACCTTTACTCAATGAGGCTAATCAGATCGATTTAACATCCACATTTGAAAAGTTAGCTGCTCACCACAATATTAATCATCTCTGGGTTGAAGCGGGGGCGACTTTAGCTAGCAGCCTAATCAATGAAGACATAGTGGATGAACTTGTGCTCTACCTAGCACCTAAGATTATGGGTAGTGATGGCCGAGGTTTATTTGGTGA
This sequence comes from Vibrio coralliilyticus, assembly GCF_024449095.1. Taxonomy (NCBI): domain Bacteria; kingdom Pseudomonadati; phylum Pseudomonadota; class Gammaproteobacteria; order Vibrionales; family Vibrionaceae; genus Vibrio; species Vibrio coralinecrosis. Next base: position 2,514,546 of record NZ_CP024627.1, on the reverse strand, counting down.
ACTAGGGTTTGAGTCGATGGCGAAAGTCATTGATTTAGACATCCAAGATGTCAGGCAAGTCGGTGAGGATATCCGCATTGTCGCCCGCCCTAAAAAGAAAGAATCGTAATTATGTTTACTGGAATTATTGAAGCTGTTGGTACGCTGACAGCCATTACCCCTAAAGGTGAAGATATTAGTGTTACTGTTGATGTGGGTAAGCTGGATATGTCCGATGTTAAGTTGGGCGACAGTATCGCGACCAATGGTGTGTGTCTCACGGTCGTGGATTTTACCTCGACTAGCTATAGTGCAGATTTGTCGCTTGAAACGCTGAGTAAAACCGGATTTACCGATTATCAGGTCGGAGGTAAGGTCAACCTTGAGAAAGCCATGCTGCCGACCACTCGATTTGGCGGACACATCGTTTCTGGTCATGTGGATGGCGTTGGTGAGATTATTGAACGCAATCAAGTAGGTCGAGCGATTGAGTTCTGGGTCTCCATGCCTGAAGAACTGTCAAAGTATGTGGCAGAGAAAGGTTCAGTCACCGTTGATGGTATCAGTTTGACGGTGAATGATCTGCGCAAGAATGCTTTCAAACTGACTATAGTGCCGCATACGGGTGAAGAAACGACCATCGCAGATTTTCACGTTGGACGAAAAGTGAATTTGGAAGTGGACGTATTAGCTCGTTATATGGAGCGTTTACTGACCAGCCAAAAAGAGCAGCCAGAATCGCGTTTGACTATGGAGTTTCTCCAGCAAAACGGTTTTGCATAAATTAACCGACGCCCAGCCTAAAACGCTGGGCGTTGACACAGAATAAAGTCGCCAAGAGCCCAGATAACAGGAACAGAGAAATGCCAATTAGTACGCCTCAAGAAATCATCGAAGACATCCGCTTAGGTAAAATGGTCATCCTGATGGATGATGAAGATCGTGAAAATGAAGGCGATCTGATCATGGCTGCCGAACATGTCACGCCGGAAGCGATTAACTTTATGGCGACGCATGGTCGTGGCCTGATTTGTTTGACCATGACTAAAGAGCGCTGTGAGCGACTTGGCTTACCTCCTATGGTTCAGGATAACAATGCTCAGTACACTACAAACTTCACTGTGTCTATTGAAGCGGCAGAAGGGGTTACCACGGGCATTTCTGCCGCTGATCGTGCTCGTACTGTACAAGCAGCGGTGGCCAAAGACGCTAAGGCTGCTGACTTAGTCCAGCCTGGGCATATTTTCCCGCTTGCCGCGCAGGAAGGTGGAGTGTTGACTCGCGCAGGCCATACCGAAGCGGGGTGTGATTTGGCGCGTTTAGCTGGTCTTGAACCTTCAGGGGTGATTGTTGAAATCCTCAATGATGACGGCACCATGGCTCGACGCCCAGATTTAGAAATCTTTGCTGAAAAACATGGCATTAAGTTGGGGACGATTGCTGATTTAATTGAGTACCGCAACAACACTGAAACCACAATTGAGCGTGTTGCACAGTGCAAGCTGCCAACAGAATATGGTGAATTTGAGTTGGTCACATTCCGTGACACGATTGATAATCAGATTCACTATGCCCTTTGCAAAGGAGAGGTTAACGGTCAAGTCCCATTGGTGCGAGTGCATTTGCAAGACACCTTTACGGATCTACTGCGCAGTGATCGCAATGCAGAAAGAAGCTGGACGCTGGACAAAGCCATGAAACGCATTGGTGAAGAAGGTGGTGTTCTGGTGATCCTGGGGAATGAAGAGTCCACTGACTTGCTTATCCACCGCGTAAAAATGTTTGAAGCTCAGGATAAAGGCGACGCGCCGACTTTGGCTAAGAAGCAAGGAACATCACGACGTGTAGGCGTCGGTTCTCAGATCCTAGCTGATTTGGGTGTGCATGACATGCGCCTGCTTTCGTCAACCAATAAGAAATACCACGCACTGGGTGGTTTTGGTCTTAATGTGGTTGAATATGTTTGCGAATAAGCAGATAAAAAGTAACTAGATTGGATAAGAAGGCAAAGGGTGATGAACCAATTGCCTTCTTTGTTTTTAACGCCGTTCTGCTAATTGAGTAATGCTAAATTTCCATTAGATATTGCTCACAGATTTGTGCTAGAATCCGGCGATTCTCACTTGATGAACATAGTTAAAGGAAGGCTTATGAAAGTGATCGAGGGTGGCTTCCCAGCGCCAAACGCAAAAATTGCTATCGTTATTTCTCGTTTCAACAGTTTTATTAACGAAAGTCTATTGTCTGGTGCAATCGATACTTTAAAGCGTCATGGACAAATCAGCGAAGATAACATCACTGTTGTTCGTTGTCCGGGTGCGGTTGAACTTCCATTGGTCGCTCAGCGCGTAGCAAAAACAGGCAAGTTTGATGCGATTGTATCATTGGGCACTGTTATTCGTGGCGGCACACCTCATTTTGACTATGTTTGTAGTGAATGTAACAAAGGCCTTGCGCAAGTGTCTCTGGAATACAGTCTTCCAGTGGCGTTTGGTGTATTGACCGTTGATACAATTGACCAAGCTATCGAGCGCGCAGGAACCAAGGCTGGTAATAAAGGTGCAGAGGCTGCACTAAGCGCACTTGAAATGATTAACGTTTTATCAGAAATCGATTCCTAATGGGGGCCAGTGTGAAACCAGCCGCACGTCGTAATGCACGTCGATTCGCTCTACAAGCGATCTACTCATGGCAAATTACTAAAGAGAATGTTGCCACTATTGAAGAGCAGTTTTTATCTGGTGGTAAGTATGATGAAGAAGAACATCATGCGGCAGAACCAGCGCTTGTTGCACCAGATACTGACGTTGCATACTTCCGTGACCTGCTAACAGGTGTTGTGCTAAGTCACACAGAGCTAGACAGCAAGATTCGTCCTTATACGGCACGTCCAATGCAAGATTTGGATATGATGGAGCTGGCTTTGCTTCGTCTTGCAATGTATGAAATGACACGTCGTGAAGATGTGCCATACAAAGTGGTGATCAACGAAGCTATCGAGCTAGCGAAAGTGTTCGCTGCGGAAGAGAGCCACAAGTTTGTCAATGGTGTGCTGGATAAAGCCGCACCGCACGTTCGCAAAAAATAAGCCGAATTGATAGAAAAAGGTCAGCACACGCTGACCTTTTTTATGCCTAACGTTACATTGAGTACTATGTCTGGTGAATTTAATTTAATCGAAAAGTATTTTGTCGGCCGTCAGCCTTCGCGTAAAGATGTCCTATTAGCTGCTGGGGATGATTGTGCTTTAGTCAAAGTGCCGGAAGGGCTGTCCGTTGCGATCAGTACGGACACCTTAGTTTCGGGGACGCATTTTCTCGCTGATGCCAACCCGGCTTGGGTCGCGCACAAAGCACTGGCTTCCAATATTAGTGATTTAGCCGCAATGGGAGCCACACCAGCTTGGGTCTCGTTTGCATTGACGATGCCAGAAGCAGATGAAGCTTGGTTAGCCCCTTTCTGTGAGGCGTTCTTTGAACTCGCAAACTATTATGGGATTCAACTGATAGGCGGTGATACGACTAAAGGGCCGTTGAGCTTAACACTGACGGTGCAAGGTTTGGTTGATCCTGATAAAGCTTTACGTCGTGATGGTGCTCAGGTCGGAGATTGGATTTACGTAACGGGAGATTTAGGGGATAGTAAAGCTGGGCTGGATGTGATTCTTGATGCGACACAGCGCACAAAGCCATTTGCGGAGGAGCTCGAGCAGCGCCATTATCTGTCTACACCTCGTGTTTTGGCTGGCCAGGCTTTGCTTAATTTAGCAAGTTCAGCAATTGATATTTCCGATGGCCTTATTTCTGATTTAAAACATATTCTCAAATGCTCTTCTGTTGGAGCAAGCCTTGACGTTGCTTTGTTACCTGTCTCTAATGAGTTGATTCAATTTTCTGGTTCATTAACCACAGCTCAACAATATGCTTTGTCTAGTGGAGAAGAGTACGAATTGTGTTTTACTGTACCAGAGCAAAACAAAGGCTCAATTGACAGTGCGCTCGCCCACTGCGGAGCTAAAATCAGCTGTATCGGTCAGATTCGTCCGGAAGGGATGTTTGATCTGCATCATCAGGGACAGGTATTAGATTGGGCCCTACAAGGCTATGACCATTTCAACCACAATAAGTAATTTCATGACAAACCCACTATCATTTATTTCTCTTAAAAACCCTTGGCATCTGCTGGCAACAGGCTTTGGCAGTGGGTTATCCCCTATAATCCCTGGTACGATGGGGACTTTGGCTGCAATTCCATTTTACTTACTTTTGGTTCAGATTCCCTTGCCTATGTATATTGTGGCGGTAATCGCTGCTTGTTTTATAGGTATTAAGGTATGCCAAGTGACATCGGATGACATGGGGGTTCATGACCATGGGGCCATTGTGTGGGATGAGTTTGCGGGCTTTTGGATCACTATGTTGGTCGTACCGTTGTTTCAACAGTCAAGCACCGATTGGAAATGGCTATTAACAGGGTTTGTTCTGTTTCGTTGCTTCGATATGATTAAGCCATGGCCTATCAGTTGGTTGGACGCTCGAGTACATGGTGGTTTCGGCATTATGCTCGATGATATTGTGGCTGGTGTGATGGCGGGGATCGCGCTTTACTTGGTCGGTAAGTACGCCGGCTGGCTAGTTTAGGAGCTATTTCTCATCCAATCATGTTTTAACTATGAACATAAAAATTGAAAAGGGTTGGTATTTATACCAACCCTTTGAATCATTTAATCTACTTCAGCTTTTCTAGATCCGCTTCGATTTCTGTGATTTTGCTTGAGACCACTTTCTCTAAGTGGCGCAGGTCAGAAAGAATTTTCTGTTTTATATCCACTTCAGCCAGCTGCTCTGGTTTAGTCAGTTTATTCAGCTCATCAATTACCAAGGTTAGGTTACGATTGATTTCTGTCACTTCCTTGTATTTATGGCTGCCACCATCAACAAGAACGTTTTTAACCTGGCGAGGGTATTTGAACTTCACGCTCTTAGCGAACAGTTCCCCTTTTTGCTTGTGGAAATAGATCTTTAACACATCCTTGTGCGCTTCTTGGCGTAGTGAATAGCGCTCAATCTGTTTAGGATCTTGAATACCTAAACCAGTGAGGTGTGGAAACATAGGCTACCTCTTTGTGTTGATTCAAAATCACCCTGTGGACTTATGCTCAGGGTGTACAAATATTGTTAACATCAATAATGTAGCAGCCTAATCACGTTGTAGATAGCTGATTTTTAGAGCGCCTGTGCAACTTGTGGGCAAGATCGCTAAGGGGCGAGCTCTGCCACATTCGCGATTAGGCTTTCTCTCAGTTGGGCTTCTTGCTCTTCAGTCAGTTTTCCGCCTTGTTCACTGGTAATAATAAATAAGTCTTCCGCTCGTTCGCCGATAGTCGTGATTTTGGCAGCGTGGAGGTGAAGGGAGAGGTCAGCAAAGGTCGCTCCTACCGTGGCGAGCAATCCGGGGGTATCTAAGGCGACAAACTCCATTAATGTGCGTTTTTTGCTTTTTGTTGGCAGAAAATCTACGCACGTTTTTACCTTAAAGTGCTGTAAGTTCCTTGGTACGCGGCGGGTTTTTATCTTGGTTGGGCGCCCGTCTTGCAGTACGTGCATTAAGTGCTTAATGACTGCTTTGTGTCGGTTCTCATCAATTACTTGTCCATGTTGGTCCAAGACCATAAAGGTGTCCAGAACATAGCCATCTTTACTGGTCATTACCTGTGCATCGTGCACATTAAAATTTCTCCTATCTAGCTCAGCGACCACGGTTGCAAACAGAGCATGTTGATCACGGCTGTAGACAAACACTTCTGTTCCCCCACGAGTGGCTTTCTTGGAAATCAGTATTAGAGGTTTGGAGTGGTCGTCATGGCGAAGTAGATGAGTACAGTGCCAAGCAATTTGCTTGTGGGTATGACGAAGGAAGTAATCCGCTTTGAAGCGTTGCCATAGCACTTCTATTTCACGTGCGTTAAAGCCTTCTTTGCGTAGCAAAGCGGAGGCCAGTTGCTGGTTATGGCGGATTCGTTCCCGAACGTCGACAGGGTTCTCTAGGCCTCTGCGAAGTGCTCTTTGCGTCGAATAAAACAGCTCAGCTAAAAGCGTTCGTTTCCAACTGTTCCATAACTCTGGGTTAGTTGCGCAAATATCGGCTACTGTTAAGCAAACCAAGTACTCAAGATACTCTTCGTCACGCACCTTTTTGGCAAACTCAGTAATGACTTCTGGATCATAAATATCACGGCGCTGTGCTGTCACTGACATCAATAGGTGATGTCTCACTAGCCAAGCCACTAATTTGGCTTCTGGTTTGGACAGGCCGTGCTCGATGCAGAAATCGTACGCTTCGCTTTCGCCTATAACTGAATGGTCACCACCACGCCCTTTACCGATATCATGAAAAATGGCGGCGATGATCAGTAGTTCTTTCTTCTGAATACGTGGGTAGACTTCACAGCATATAGGGTGCTTATCGTAATTTTCCGGGTTGGCAAAAGTGCTGATGTGTTTTAGTAGCCTCACACTGTGTTCATCAACGGTGTATACATGAAACAAATCAAACTGCATTTGACCGACGATCTGGCTCCATTGCGGGAGATAAGCGGCAAGAACACCGAGCTTATGCATCAAGCTAAACGCTTTATGTAGCGCGTTTGGATGTCGACAAAGTTCAATAAAGGTTTCTCGTGCTTCTGGAATCGTATGGAGGAATTTATTGAGGCGTCGCCGTGCCGTACGCAATTGGCGAAGAGTCGGTGGAGCGACCCCTTCGATGCTTGAATCATTGGCAATGTGCAGGAACATATCAAGAATGGTTTCTGGGCGAGCTTGAAACAACGCGGGTTTGCGGGCTTCGATCAAGTGTCCACGACGTTGAAAGTCATCGCTGAGAATTTCGGGTTCACTTTCGATGCCATTGTTGAGAATCGCTTGATCAAATAGCTTGAGTAGCATTTTATTCAGTTCTGCCACACGCCTCAGTGTGCGGTAGAACTCTTTCATCATCATTTCGACCCCGCGGTTTCCTTCGCCTTCAAAGCCAAGGCATTCCGCGACCTGAGCCTGATGAGCAAAAGTCAGCCGGTTGTCATATCGTTTTAGCTGTAAATGGAGCGCAAAACGCACTCGCCATAAATAATCCTGACACTCGACGAGCTCTCGATATTCCGCATCGGTTAAAAAACCATATTTGCTCATTTCTAGCAAAGAGGTGGCACCGAAGTGGCGGCGTGCCACCCAGCTTAGTGTGTGAATATCTCTTAGCCCACCGGGTGTTGATTTGATATCCGGTTCAAGGTTATAAGTCGTGTCATGATATCGAGCATGGCGATCTCGCTGCTCTTGTACTTTGGCTTTATAGAATGTTTCGCTCGGCCAAAAGGAGTCAGAATGCATTTCCAGTTTCAGCTTTTGGAACGTCTCTTCACAGCCGCACAGCAGCCTTGCCTCCTGAAGGTTGGTCGCAACGGTGAGATCGTCTCGTCCAATGGCGGCACACTGCTCGACGGTTCGCACTGCGTGGCCGATTTCTAATTTTAAATCCCATAGTAGAGTAATAAACTCACTGACTTTACTGGCTAGAACGTCAGGCAGGGAGTGTCGAGACACGACTAAGATATCGATATCAGACAGAGGGTGAAGCTCTCCTCTTCCATAACCACCAACGGCAACCAAGCTGATATTGGGCATTTCAGAGAAACCAAAATGTTGCCAGAGTCGATTAAGGAGTAAGTCTATATAGTCAGAGCGACCTAAGACGAGATCCGTTACTGGATGGTGATTGAGAAACTCTTGTTTCTGATAGAAGTAAAATTGCTCAAGTTGAGACTTGAGTTCATTAATTGAAATCTGCTCATCAGCAAATGTCAAAGGAGATTGAAAGGGCATACTGCAAATCCGTGCGAAACATCCATTAGATACCAATCTAACAAAATGAGGCAGATAAAAAAATATCCCCAATGATGTGGGGATATTTTATCGAACTTAGCGGGTTAAACTTAAACGTTGTTCATCATACGTGGAATTGTGTCATCACTGCGCAGCGTCATCACTTCACAGCCAGTTTTAGTCACTAAAATGGTGTGCTCGTACTGGGCTGATTTTTTACCGTCTCCAGTGTACACAGTCCAGTCATCCTCCGCATCAACCGTCACGCCAAACTTACCAGCGTTGATCATAGGTTCGATGGTGAAACACATCCCTTCTTTTAGTACGCGGCGATCGTTGTTTTTGTAATGAACTATTTGTGGCTCTTCATGGAACTCACTGCCAATACCGTGACCGCAGAAGTCTTTGACGATCGAGAACTTATTCCGTGGGTTCTTTTTGTTGTTTTCTTTAATGTATTTCTCTATCGCTGTACCGATATCACCAACCGTAGCCCCTGGCTTCACCTTACGCATACCGACATAGAGTGCTTCCTGAGTCACCATACACAAGCGCTTATCCGCTGGAGACACATCACCAACGAAGAACATTTTAGAAGTGTCGCCGTGATAACCTTGTGGGCGTACGCTGAGGTCGGCATTATCATCATTAGGTATGATTACAGTGATATCGACGTTGATGATATCGCCATTTTTAAGCACAGCAGGTTTGGGCTGGCCATTACTGCCAATTTCATCTTGCGATGCAGGGATACCATGACACACAATATGGTTGATAGATGTGCAAATTGACTTTGGGAATCCATGATAATCAAGTGGTGCGGAATAGGCGCCTTTTTCAATCCCGTAGTCGTGACAAATTTGGTTGAGCTCATCCGTTGTAACCCCTTCTTTAATATGGGGTTCGATCATTTCAAGGATCTCTGCGGCTAACGCGCCTGCGATACGCATACGTTCGATTTCTTCAGCGGTTTTAATCTTGATTGACATCGGCTTTCTCTATTTCATTCGGTAGCACTCTTTGGTGCGAATGGGCGCATTCTATCAGGAACCACAACTAATGAGAATGATTCTTCATGAAGCTTTATACGCATATCGGGTAGTTTAGAGTTAGTCGTCATAAGTGATAATCGTTTTTTTACTAGTCACAGAGGGTGAAAATATGGTATAAAGCGCGCCGGAAATGTGGTCAGTTCTCTTCACTTCTTTTTGAAATCGGCGAAGCTGGTCAGTTCCACATAAACTTTTATCTTTAAATCACACACATTCCGTCACATATTCCGGGGTGCTGGGCAGAAGCCTAGTCGGAGTTATGGGGGATGTGGAGGCCTAACCCCATAGAGGATTTTAAAATGGCAACTGTATCAATGCGCGATATGCTTAAAGCTGGTGTTCACTTCGGTCACCAGACTCGTTACTGGAACCCAAAAATGAAGCCATTCATCTTTGGTGCTCGTAACAAAGTTCATATCATCAACCTAGAAAAAACGGTACCAATGTTCAACGACGCTCTAGCTGAGCTAGCTAAAGTTGGCGAAAAGAAAGGTAAAGTTCTATTTGTAGGTACTAAGCGCGCTGCATCTGAAGCTGTTAAAGAAGCTGCTGTTGCAAGCAACCAGTTCTACGTTAACAACCGCTGGTTAGGCGGTATGCTAACAAACTACAAAACTGTTCGTCAGTCTATCAAGCGTCTAAAAGACCTAGAAGCACAGTCTCAAGACGGTACTTTTGACAAACTAACTAAGAAAGAAGCTCTAATGCGTACTCGTGAAATGGAGAAGCTAGAGAAATCTCTTGGTGGTATCAAAGATATGGGCGGCCTACCAGACGCTCTATTCGTAATCGACGCTGATCACGAGCACATCGCAGTTAAAGAAGCAAACAACCTAGGTATCCCAGTTTACGCTGTAGTTGATACTAACTCTAACCCAGATGGCGTTGACTTCGTTATCCCTGGTAACGATGACGCAATCCGTGCGGTACAGCTATACCTAAACGCTGCTGCTTCTGCAGTAACTGAAGGTCGTAACAAAGACGTCGCTGCAGCTGCTGAAAAAGATGGTTTCGTAGAAGCTGAATAATAGCGGCTCCGAGTCACACTTAGATTATGTGCAATCTAGTTGCAGCATAAACTGAGTTATAGTTATCAGCAGGGGCCGAAAATGTAGGCCCCTGTTTTTTACCAAATCCAGATTAAACTGAGGAATAGAGAATGGCTGTTACTGCTGCTCTAGTTAAAGAACTGCGCGACCGTACTGGCGCAGGCATGATGGAATGTAAGAAAGCGCTTGTTGAAACTAACGGCGACATCGAACTAGCAATCGAAAACATGCGTAAATCAGGTGCTGCAAAGGCTGCTAAAAAAGCAGGTAACGTAGCGGCTGAAGGCGCAATCATCATCAAAGAAGACAACGGCGTTGCTGCTCTTCTTGAAGTTAACTGCCAAACTGACTTCGTTGCTAAAGATGCTAACTTCACTGCATTTGCAGAGAAAGTGGCAGCTGACGCTCTAGCTTCTAAAGCTTCTGTTGAAGAGCTAGTTGCTAAATTCGAAGAAGAGCGTGTTGCTCTAGTTGCTAAAATTGGTGAAAACATCAACATCCGTCGCGTTCAATACGTTGAAGGTGCTGCTATCGCTTCTTACCGTCACGGTGAGAAAATCGGTGTAGTTGTTGCTGGTGAAGGCGACGCTGAAACTCTTAAGCACGTTGCAATGCACGTAGCGGCTTCTCGTCCAGAGTACGTAAACCCAGAAGACGTACCAGCTGACGTAGTTGAAAAAGAGAAAGCGGTTCAAGTAGAAATCGCGATGAACGAAGGCAAACCAGCTGAAATCGCAGAGAAAATGGTTGTTGGCCGCATGAAGAAATTCACAGGCGAAATCTCTCTGACTGGTCAAGCATTCGTTATGGAACCTAAGAAATCTGTAGGTGAAATCCTAAAAGAACGCGGTGCTTCAGTTGCAACATTCGTTCGTCTAGAAGTCGGTGAAGGTATCGATAAAGGCGAAGAAATGAGCTTCGCTGACGAAGTAGCAGCAGCTCAAAAAGGTTAATCCTTAGAGAAGCGCACAAAGTTTAGACCGTAGCCAAGGCTGCGGTCTTTTTACGATTGGCGTCTAAATGATTAATCGTGATGAATGGGCAAGAGAACAGCGTTTTTCACAAAAATAGATGCTTGTCTATTCATGACTGTTAATCAACAACAACTCTCTTTTGGAAGGTAAACTCCATGACTACGAACCCTAAACCAGCGTATCAACGTATTCTGTTAAAACTGAGTGGTGAAGCACTTCAAGGCGAAGAAGGTTTTGGTATTGATCCAGCGATCTTGGATCGTATGGCTCAAGAAGTAAAAGAACTGGTTGAACTGGGTGTTCAGGTAGGTGTGGTTATCGGTGGTGGTAACCTATTCCGTGGTGCAGGACTGGCTGAAGCGGGTATGAACCGTGTTGTTGGTGACCACATGGGTATGTTAGCAACAGTAATGAATGGTTTAGCGATGCGTGATGCTTTGCACCGTGCATACGTAAATGCTCGTGTTATGTCCGCAATCCCACTGAAAGGTGTGTGTGACGATTACAACTGGGCAGATGCCATCCGCGAACTGCGCCAAGGCCGTGTTGTTATCTTCTCAGCAGGTACAGGTAACCCATTCTTCACGACAGATTCAGCTGCATGTCTACGCGGAATTGAAATTGAAGCTGACGTAGTTCTAAAAGCGACAAAAGTTGATGGTGTATTTACGGCTGACCCTGTAGCCAACCCTGACGCAGAGCTGTATGATAAGCTTTCTTACGCAGAAGTTCTTGATAAAGAACTAAAAGTGATGGATTTAGCAGCATTTACACTGGCTCGTGACCACAAAATGCCTATCCGCGTATTCAATATGAACAAACCAGGTGCACTGCGTCGCGTGGTGATGGGTGAAGCAGAAGGTACTCTGATTAGCACTGCTGAATAATTCATTCAACCGCAGCGTGACTAATTCATGCTGCGGTATTGCCTTTTGAAGAATCCTGATTAGGCTTTCTTCTGAAAGAATTGCACATTTAAGGTGATATTGTGATTAACGAAATCAAACAAGACGCTCAAGAGCGCATGGAAAAAAGCGTAGAAGCGCTTAAGAATAACCTTTCTAAAGTACGTACAGGTCGTGCTCACCCGAGTTTACTGTCTGGTATTTCGGTGGAGTACTATGGTGCACCAACGCCTCTGAATCAGGTCGCAAACGTCGTCGCTGAAGATGCTCGTACTTTGGCAATCACAGTATTTGATAAAGAGCTAACGCCTAAAGTGGAAAAAGCGATCATGATGTCTGACCTAGGCTTAAACCCTATGTCTGCCGGCACTATTATTCGCGTTCCTCTACCACCGTTAACGGAAGAGCGTCGTAAAGACCTTGTTAAAATCGTTCGTGGTGAAGCTGAAGGTGGCCGTGTTGCGATTCGCAATATCCGTCGTGATGCGAATGGTGAACTTAAAGCACTACTAAAAGATAAAGAGATTTCTGAAGACGAAGATCGTAAAGGTCAGGAGGAGATTCAGAAAATCACCGACGCAGCTGTTAAGCAAGTCGATGAAGTATTAGCGGCAAAAGAAAAAGAGTTGATGGAAGTTTAATTCCATCCAGACTCTGGATACAGAGAACGCTGTGCTCGCAGCACAGCGTTTTTTTATGCTACTCTTTGTCCCCTGCTGGTAATCATAAATCCTTGTATGCAAAACTCTCAACTCTCACCAGAATCACTTCCTAAACACATTGCAATCATCATGGACGGCAACGGCCGATGGGCAAAAGCTCAGGGTAAACCGCGTGTCTTTGGTCATAAAAATGGTGTTGCTGCGGTTAGAAAAACCATTTCAACGTCTGCTAAATTGGGTATCAAGGCTGTCACTCTCTTTGCTTTTAGTAGTGAAAATTGGCGTCGACCTGAAGAGGAGGTTGGTGTTTTGATGGAGCTGTTCATTACGGTTCTATCGACAGAAGTGAAAAAGCTGCACAAAAACAATTTACGTTTACGTGTGATTGGCGACAAGAGCCGCTTTAATGAACGCTTACAGAAGAAGATAGCTCAAGCGGAAGCACTCACTGCCGGTAATAGTGGTATGGTGATTAATATTGCTGCGAACTACGGTGGAAAGTGGGACATTGTAGAGGCAACGAAAGAGATTGCCGCTAAAGTAGCCAACGGTGAGATCAGTGCAAATGAGGTGAATGAAGAGTTGGTTACTCAGCATTTAACGATGTCAGATTTGCCAGAAGTTGATTTGTTGATTAGAACCAGCGGTGAATGCCGTATTAGTAATTTTATGTTGTGGCAAATGGCTTATGCTGAAATGTACTTCACGCCAATTTACTGGCCCGAGTTCGATGAAAACAGCTTGATTGAAGCAGTGACTTGGTTTGTTAATCGAGAAAGACGATTTGGTTGCACCGGTGAACAAATCAAGGCATTGATGGAAAGCGATTAAAGGAATCAAGTTTGAAACAAAGAATTATAACCGCGCTTATCCTTGCTCCTTTAGTGATACTCGGCATTTTTGAATTATCGCTACCACTATTCATGCTCGCGATTGCTGCAGTGACTGCCATTGGTTATTGGGAGTGGACTCAATTTGTCGAGTATAAAACACGTATAATGGCGTTAATTCCAAGCGTCGTAGTAAGTGTCGCCACTTTAATAGTGATTCCGTTTGATGCTCTAAGCTTAAATGCGGTAACGGAAAGCCACTTAACAGTGTTATTAATAGGCGGTTTATGGTGGGTTGCATCCAGCGGCTTAGCCATCACTTACCCAAATTCGGCCAAATTTTGGCAAAACTCGAACTTACTTCGCCATCTTTTTGGTATTTTGACACTACTGCCCTTTTTTTGGAGTGTATTGCTACTGCGTGCCGAAGGCATCCACCAAGATACGTACCATGGCGCTAAGTTGGTTCTATTTGTGTGTTTTATTGTCTGGGCAGCAGACAGCGGTGCTTATTTCGCAGGAAAGAGCTTCGGCAAACGTAAAATGGCGCCTCATGTCAGCCCGAACAAGACCATTGAAGGTTTGGTTGGCGGTGTTGTGACGGCTATTATTGTTGCCTGGGCGACGGCTAACTGGTTTGAGATTGAATTTAGTAGCCCCATTGCGATGGTTATGATCACCTTAGTGACAGTGGTGATATCTGTGCTGGGTGATTTAGTGGAAAGTATGTTCAAGCGTGTTTCTGGTATTAAAGACAGCAGTAATATTATTCCAGGACACGGTGGTGTATTGGATCGCATTGACAGTTTGACCGCGGCTTTCCCGGTCTTTGCTCTTCTTTATTTTGTTTTCTAATTTTAGGCAGATTGAGATCTGCCTCCTTACTTTCACTGGTTTCTTGCTATGCGTAAGCTGACAATTTTAGGTGCAACTGGCTCTATTGGTGACAGCACTTTTAAAGTTATTGAACAGAACCCCGAACAGTTTTCGATTGTTGCGCTTGCAGCAGGGAATAATGTCGAGAAGATGCGCCAACTTTGCCAAAAGTGGCAACCTAAATACGCTGTGATGGCGAGCGATAGTGCGGCCATGAAGCTTAAAGGCCAACTGCAAGAGCTTAAACTTTCAACTGAAGTGTTAGCGGGCCAAGAAGCGATGATGCACATTTCGTCGTTTGATGAAGTCGACACGGTTATGGCCGCGATTGTCGGTGCGGCCGGGCTATTACCGACTATGTCGGCAGTGAAAGCGGGCAAACGCGTATTACTCGCTAACAAAGAAGCTTTGGTCATGTCTGGGCAGTTGTTCATCGATGCTGTAAACACTCATGATGCTGAACTGATGCCAGTAGATAGTGAGCATAATGCGATTTTCCAGTGCCTCCCCGAGGCGATTCAAACAAATCTTGGCAGCTGTGATTTAGAAAAGCAGGGCATCCAGCACATTCTCTTGACTGGCTCTGGTGGTCCTTTTCGTTACAGTGATGTGAGTACCTTGTCATCTGTCACTCCAGAACAAGCTATCGCTCACCCTAATTGGTCAATGGGGCCAAAGATCTCCGTTGATTCTGCAACCATGATGAATAAAGGATTGGAGTATATTGAGGCGAAATGGCTGTTTAATGCCCGTCGTGAACAGCTCAAAGTGTTGATTCATCCGCAATCTGTGATTCACTCTATGGTGCAATACAAAGATGGCTCTTTATTAGCTCAGATGGGTGAACCCGATATGGCCACACCTATTGCACTCACGTTGTCTTACCCTGAAAGGGTTTCCTCGGGTGTCGCGCCTTTGGACTTCACAAAAATTGCTGAGCTGACGTTTCTTGAGCCCGACTTTAGTCGTTATCCTTGCCTTAAACTTGCGATTGATGCTTGCTATGAAGGTCAGCATGCTACAACGGCTCTCAATGCTGCAAATGAAATTGCGGTAGAAGCTTTCCTTTCACACCATCTTAAATTCACCGATATTGCAGTGGTGAATGAACGGGTAGCAAATCACGTGTGCTCTAAGAATCGCCAATCTGATTGTGATAACTTGGAAAGCATCTTAGAGCTGGATAAAATGGCGCGAGATTTGGCTATTGAAACCATTAAAGAGCGTACACTATGACTGGGATTTTGTGGAACTTCGCCTCGTTTATCATTGCATTAGGCATTTTAGTTGCCGTGCATGAATTCGGCCATTTCTGGGTTGCACGTCGCTGTGGCGTTAAAGTAGAAAAATTTTCTATTGGTTTCGGTAAGTCAATTTGGAGCAAGATTGGCAAAGACGGTATTGAGTATAGCATTTCAATTATTCCATTAGGCGGTTACGTCAAAATGCTTGATGGGCGAGTTGATGACGTGCCAGAAGGACAAAAAGAACAGGCGTTTGATACTCAGCCTTTGTGGAAGCGAACTTCTATCGTTGCTGCTGGACCAGCCTTTAACTTTTTCTTTGCCGTGTTCGCTTACTGGTTGGTTTTCATGATTGGTGTGCCGGCAGTTAAGCCTGTGGTTGGTCAGGTTGAGCCTCATTCCATCGCTGCCGAAGCGGGTTTAGAGTCTGGCATGGAACTAAAAGCCGTCTCTGGCGTCAAAACTCCGGATTGGGAATCGGTTAACATGGGATTAATTGCTCACATCGGTGATGAGCAATTAACGATGACAGTCACGCCAGCCGATGGCATTGGGGTTGAAGAAGTGCGGACCTTTGACCTATCTACTTGGAACTTTGATCCAGAAAACGAGTCTGCTATGTCAGCACTTGGTTTTAAGCCTTTTACTCCTGAAATCTCAACCACATTAGCGACGGTTTCTGAGGGGGGAGCAGGCGAAGTGGCAGGCTTACAAGCTGGAGATAAGTTGATTGCAGCTAACGGTAAACCAATCACCAGTTGGCAGCAAGTGGTTGATCTTATCCAAGGGCATCCGAATCAAGTGGTTGACTTACAAATTGAACGAGCAGGTGTGACACAAAACCTGACCCTTATTCCTGATAGCCGTGAGCTTGCAGATAAGCGAACGATAGGATTTGCAGGAATCGCTCCTGAAGTCGCAGAATGGCCTGAAAACTATCGCTTCGAACTTCAATTTGGTGTATTTGAGTCAATCGGCAAAGCGATTGAAAAAACCGGACAAATTATTGACCTAACAATCAGCATGTTGAAAAAACTGATTGTAGGGGATGTGGGATTAAACAACTTAAGTGGGCCGATCTCGATTGCAAAAGGCGCAGGAACTACAGCGGATTACGGTTTGGTGTATTTCCTTGGTTTCCTTGCGTTGATCAGTGTTAACTTAGGTATCATAAACCTTGTGCCATTACCTATGTTGGATGGTGGACATTTATTGTTTTTTGCTATTGAGGCAGTGATCAGACGCCCTGTACCTGAACGCATTCAGGAGATGGGGTACCGCGTAGGCGGGGCAATTATTTTCTCTCTAATGGCAGTGGCGATATTTAATGATTTTGCTCGTCTGTAGCTGGGCAAAGGTTGTAGTAAGGAATAACTAAAACAAACATGGCGATGAAAAAAATTCTATTTGCCACGCTACTGGCAACAAGCGTGAGTGCAAATGGTGCCGAAAACTTTGTTGTTGAAGACATTCAAATTGATGGGCTACAGCGTGTTGCACTGGGTGCGGCATTGCTTAAAATGCCAGTACGTATCGGTGATACGGTCGATAGTCAGGATGTGTCCGAAATTATTAAGGCTTTGTACGCTTCAGGTAACTTTGAAGACATCAAGGTTTTGCGTGATGGTAATCAGCTGTTGGTTCAAGTCAAAGAGCGACCAACGATTGCAAATATCTCGTTTTCTGGCAATAAGGCGATTAAAGAAGAGCAGTTACAGCAAAACCTCGATGCGTCAGGTGTTCGAGTGGGCGAAGCTCTGGATCGCACCACGCTTTCGAATATTGAGAAAGGCCTCGAAGATTTCTATTACAGCGTAGGTAAGTACAACGCAACGGTAAAGGCGGTTGTCACTCCTCTTCCTCGTAATCGTTCAGACTTAAAGTTTGTTTTCTCTGAAGGTGTCTCGGCGAAAATTCAACAAATTAACTTTATCGGTAACGATGTGTTTACGGATGAAGAGCTACTGAGTCGCTTTAATTTGAATGTCGATGTGGCTTGGTGGAATTTCCTGTCTGATGATAAATACCAGAAACAAGTCCTTGCTGGTGATATTGAGGCCCTCAAGTCCTATTATTTAGACCGTGGCTACCTTAAGTTCAAAGTTGATTCGACACAGGTTGCAATTTCTCCAGACAAGAAGGGTGTTTATATTACCTTAGCCGTTGATGAAGGCCTTCCATACACGGTTAAGGATGTAAAATTCCGCGGTGAATTGATTGGTAAAGAGGCTGAATTTGAGGCTTTAGTACCGTTTGAAAGTGGCGATGTTTATAACGGTTCTCAAGTGACGAGCTTAGAAGAAAGTGTGAAACGTGTGCTTGGTGAAGCCGGTTACGCCTATCCTCAAGTTCGTACTATCCCAGAATTCGATGATGAAACTCAGCAGGTTTCTTTAGTGGTTAATGTTGAGGCTGGCCAACGTATTTACGTCCGCGATATTCGCTTTGTCGGTAACAATGCGACTAAAGATGAAGTCTTACGTCGTGAAATGCGTCAAATGGAAGGCAGTTGGCTGAATTCAAAATCGATTGAAACGGGTAAGAATCGATTAAGTCGTCTTGGCTACTTTGAAACCGTCGATGTTCAGACTGTTCGTGTTCCAGGCAGTGAAGACCAAGTTGATCTTGTCTACAACGTTAAGGAAGCTAACTCAGGAAGTGTAAACTTCGGTATCGGATACGGTACTGAGTCTGGTGTGAGTTTCCAAGTTGGTTTGCAACAAGATAACTTCCTAGGCTCTGGCAACCGCGTTGGTATTAGCGCGATGATGAACGATTACCAAAAGAACGTCAGTCTGGATTATCGTGACCCATACTGGAACCTTGATGGTGTGAGCTTAGGCGGTAAGATTTTCTATAACACGTTTGAAGCTTCTGAAGCGGGGATCGTTGACTATACCAATGAAAGTTATGGTACTAGCCTGACGTGGGGTTTCCCGGTTGACGAGTTGAATAGCCTAGAGTTTGGTATTGGCTATACACACAATAAGATTGGTAATGTTCCAACTTATGATCAGGCCCAATTGTTTGCTCAGAGTATTGGCCAGCCAAATGGGGATATCATTACCAACGATTTTGATTTGAATGTTTCTTGGACACGCAATAATCTGAACCGTGGTTTCTTCCCAACGGCCGGTAACTATCAACGTGCATTTGCTAAAGCAACGATTCCAAGCTCTGATGCTCAGTACTTCAAAGTTCAGTATGACGTTCGTCAATATGTCCCCCTCACTAAAAAGCATGAGTTTACGTTATTGATGCGTGGACGTTTGGGCTACGGTAATGGTTATGGTCAAACGGATGGCAACGATAACCTATTCCCATTCTATGAAAACTACTATGCAGGGGGCTTCACCTCACTGCGTGGTTTCCGCTCTAATTCGGCGGGCCCAAAAGCGGTTTATACGAAGACTTCAGGATCTTGTGGTAACAATGGTTGTGTCGATGCAACAGATGACTCTGTTGGTGGTAATGCGGTTGCATTAGCCAGCATGGAGCTTATCGTTCCTACGCCATTTGCCTCAGATGAAGCTCGCAGCCAGATTCGAACTAGTTTGTTCGTTGATGCTGCAAGCGTGTGGGATACCGAGTTTGTTTATCGTGAAGGGGTTAATGATCCTTATTACAATGATTACTCAGATCCAACCAACTATCGAGCGTCATACGGTGCTGCTTTGCAGTGGATGTCGCCAATGGGGCCTTTGGTCTTCTCAATAGCTAAACCAATTAAAATCTATGAAGGTGATGACGAAGAATTCTTCACTTTCACTATCGGCAGAACCTTCTAAACATATACAGAGGAATATACAGTGAACAAAATGATTAAAGCGGCTGGATTGAGCCTTGTAGTGATGTCATCTTCTTTCTTCGCGAATGCAGCAGAAGCGGCACAAAAAATTGGCTACATTAATACAGCACAAGTGTTTCAGGCGCTTCCTCAACGTGAAGTAGTACTGCAAAAAATGCAGCAAGAGTTCAAAGATAAGGCTGATGAGCTAAAATCTATCCAAGCTGAAGCGAAAACGAAAATTGAAAAGCTACAGCGTGATGGTGAACTACTTGGCCAAGATGAAGTAGAAAAACTACGTGTTGAAGTTGCTCAGCTTGATAGTAAATACAAAATCAAAGCACAGGCGCTTGAAAAGGCATCAGCACGCCGTGAGAACGAAGAAAAACAGAAGCTATTCAAAGTGATTCAGGACGCAGTAAAGAAAGTGGCTGAAAAAGAAGGCTACGATATCGTTGTTGATATTCAAACCATGCAATATGGCAAACCTGAATATAATATTTCTGAGAAAGTAATTAACGCACTTAAGTAATTGACTATGGCAGCACTCACTTTAGCCGATTTGGCAAACATTACCGGGGGTGAACTGCATGGTGACGCACAAGCTGAGGTCACTATGGTCGCTCCGATGGATAAGGCTCAGAAAGGTCATGTCACTTTTTTGTCTAATCCTAAATACGCCAAGCACCTAGCTGATTGTATGGCTACGGTGGTAATGGTGAAAGAAGCTCAACGTGAGTTATGCTCGGGTAACGTTTTGGTTGTCGATGACCCATATGTTGCTTTTGCTAAAGTGACTCAAGCATTAGATGTTACTCCTGCACCCGCAGAGGGGATATCGCCTTCTGCAGTAATTGCTGATGATGCAGTAATTGGTGCGAATGTCTCTGTTGGTGCTAATGCTGTGATTGAAGCTGGTGTGCAGCTAGCCGATAACGTGGTGATTGGTGCCGGCTGTTTCATTGGTAAAAATGCCCAAATTGGTACCAATACTAAGCTTTGGTCAAATGTGAGTATCTATCATGAAGTTATTATTGGTTGTGATTGCTTAATTCAATCGAATACCGTGATTGGCTCTGATGGTTTTGGCTATGCCAACGAAAAAGGTGAATGGATCAAGATTCCACAACTTGGTACGGTGAGAATTGGTAATCGTGTTGAGATTGGCGCTTGTACTACTATCGATCGCGGAGCCTTGGATGATACCGTCATTGAAGATAATGTTATCATTGATAACCAAATGCAGATCGCTCACAACGTACACATCGGATATGGTTCAGCTATGGCTGGTGGTACAGTGGTTGCGGGCAGTACTAAGATTGGGAAATATTGCATTATTGGTGGAGCGACTGTCATCAATGGCCATATCGAGATTGCCGATGGTGTGACCATTACCGGAATGGGAATGGTGATGCGAAGCATTGAAGAAAAAGGCATGTATTCTTCAGGTATTCCGCTACAACCGAATAAAGAATGGCGTAAAACTGCCGCGCGTGTTCATCGAATTGATGAGATGAACAAACGCCTCAAAGCAATTGAAAAGCAGTTAGCGCAGGAAGACAACGAATAACCCAACTTTTATTAAAAAGACTCGCGATGTGCGGGTCTTTTTTTCTGACTCATTCCGTGGACTCAATAGAACAACGCCCGCGAGCGTGCTTAGCATATTGAGAGGACTTGGGTATAATGCCTGCCAGTTAATTTAGCATTCAATATAGGAATATGACTTTGACTACTGAAAACAAAACGATGAACATCACTGAAATCCAAGAGCTGTTACCGCATCGCTATCCATTTTTGTTGATTGATCGTGTGATTGATTTCCAAGAGGAAAAATACCTAACTGCGATCAAAAACGTTTCAGTGAATGAGCCTCAGTTTACAGGTCATTTCCCTCAACTTCCGGTATTCCCTGGTGTCTTGATCCTTGAGGCGATGGCACAAGCGACGGGGTTACTGGCGTTCAAATCGTTTGGTGCACCTTCTGAAAATGAACTGTATTACTTCGCGAGCGTGGATGGTGCAAAATTCCGCAAACCAGTGACACCAGGCGATCAACTCGTTATTGAAGTAGAATTCATTAAAGAGCGCCGTGGCATTGCTGCATTTAATGGTGTAGCAAAAGTAGACGGTGACGTTGTATGTTCAGCAGAACTTAAGTGTGCTCGTCGAGAGTTTTAATATGATTCATGAAACAGCTCAAGTCCATCCTTCCGCTGTCATTGAAGGTGATGTGCAAATCGCTGCCAACGTGACTGTGGGGCCGTTTACCTACATTTCTGGAAAGATTGAGATAGATGAAGGCACAGAGGTCATGTCGCATGTGGTGATCAAAGGTCATACTACGATTGGTAAAGACAACCGTATATTTCCTCACGCCGTAATTGGTGAAGAAAACCAAGATAAGAAATATGGCGGTGAAGACACCACTGTGGTGATAGGCGATCGCAATGTGATTCGTGAAGCGGTTCAGATCCATCGTGGTACGGTGCAAGATAAAGCCACCACTGTGATTGGCGATGATAATCTTCTGTGTGTGAATGCACACATTGCTCATGATGTGATAGTCGGCAACCATACCCATGTTGGTAACAACGCCATCTTGGGTGGTCACGTGACCGTGGAAGATCACGCGGGTGTCATGGCGCTTTCGGCTATCCATCCATTCTGTAAAGTCGGTGCTTATAGCTACATTGGTGGCTGTTCTGCAGTAGTCAAAGATGTTCCGCCTTACGTATTGGCACAAGGTAACCATGCGACACCATTTGGGTTGAATTTAGTGGGCTTGCAGCGTAATGGCTTCGAAAAAAGTGAATTGCGTGCTTTGCGTAACGCTTATAAAGAGTTTTATCGTGCGGGTAAAACTCAAGCTGAAGCGAAAGAAGTATTGTTGGAAATGGCACAGCAATGGCCCTCTATCCAGCACTTTATCGACTTTGTTGAAAGTTCAGAGCGTGGCGTTATTCGCTAAGTGTCACTGAATTCAGTTAAAAGATCGCAGCCTTTGGTTGCGGTCTTTTTGTGTTTTTGAGGTTAGGGATATGGACAATAATAAGCCACTTCGAGTCGGAATCATTGCAGGGGAGCTATCTGGAGATACGTTAGGCGAAGGCTTTATCAAAGCCGTTAAGCAGCAATATCCTGATGCAGAGTTTGTTGGTATTGGTGGGCCTAAGATGATCGCGCAAGGTTGTGAGTCTTTGTTCGATATGGAAGAGCTGGCGGTAATGGGGCTCGTGGAAGTCTTAGGTAGACTCCCTCGCTTATTAAAAGTCAAAGCTGAGTTGGTTCGTTATTTCACCGAAAACCCACCGGATGTGTTTATCGGTATTGATGCACCAGATTTCAATTTACGACTAGAACTTGACCTTAAAAATGCAGGCATTACAACCGTACATTATGTCAGCCCGTCAGTATGGGCTTGGCGTCAGAAACGCATTTTTAAGATTGAAGCGGCCACCAATTTGGTGTTGGCTTTTTTGCCATTTGAAAAAGCGTTTTATGATAAATACCAAGTGCCTTGTGAATTTATCGGTCACACTCTGGCTGACGCGATTCCATTAGAGTCTCCCCAAGTACCTGCGCGGGAGTTGCTTGGACTTGAACAAGATAAAAAGTGGTTGGCGGTGTTGCCGGGTAGCCGTGGTAGTGAACTGAATATGTTGGCTGAGCCTTTCATCAAAGCTTGCAAGCGGCTACATCTGAAGCACCCTGAGTTGGGCTTTGTCGTTGCTTTGGTCAATGAAAAGCGTCGAGAACAATTTGAACAAGCATGGCAGACTTTCGCTCCGGAGCTGGATTTTAGATTGGTCAATGATACCGCTCGTAACGTGATAACGGCCTCTGACGCAGTGATGCTAGCTTCAGGGACGGTTGCGCTTGAGTGTATGTTGATCAAACGTCCCATGGTGGTTGGTTACCGTGTCAATGCATTTACCGCTTTCTTAGCACGTAGAATGCTCAAAACTCAATATGTGTCGTTACCGAATATTCTTGCTGATGAGCTGTTAGTCAAAGAGCTGCTACAAGAAGAATGTACGCCGGAAAATCTAGCATCAGAAGTTGAAAAACTGCTAGGTAATCAAGGTGAGTGTATGATCGAGAAATTTACCGAGATGCATCATTGGATTCGTAAAGGTGCCGATGCACAAGCCGCTAGCGCCGTATTGAAACTAATAGGTAAGTAGTCCTAATGACAAAAGAAAAGAAAGAGTTACCGCCATTTGAGTGCCCTTCTGGGTATCGATTCATTGCAGGTGTAGATGAAGTTGGTCGTGGGCCTCTAGTGGGAGATGTCGTGACTGCCGCGGTTATCTTGGATCCTTTGAACCCGATTGAGGGATTGAATGATTCGAAAAAGTTGACGGAAAAAAAGCGCTTAGCTCTGTTACCCGAAATCAAAGAAAAAGCACTCGCTTGGGCGGTTGGGCGTTGCTCTCCAAGTGAAATCGATCAGCTCAATATTCTACAAGCGACTATGGTCGCAATGCAGAGAGCAATTGAAGGGCTGAATGTAACGCCTGACCTCGCTCTTATCGATGGTAACCGGGTGCCTAATTTGCCTATGGACGCGATTGCGGTGGTTAAAGGGGATATGCGTGTAGCTGAAATTAGCGCCGCTTCGATCATTGCCAAGGTGGTACGCGATCAGGAAATGGAAGACCTAGACAAATTGCATCCAGAATTTGGCTTCGCTAAGCATAAAGGTTATCCGACCAAAGCGCATTTTGAAGCGATTGAGCAACATGGTGTGATTGACCAGCATCGTAAAAGCTTTAAGCCAGTGAAAACGGCATTGGGTATAGATTAGAAACCCTTAGTGTCTGGGGTATATCTAAGTTTTTATATCACGTAAAATACCCCATTATCTCTCCAATTATCCACAATTGCGGAAGCATTCATGTCAGATCCTAAATTTATTCACTTAAAAGTTCACAGTGACTTTTCCATGGTTGACGGCCTATCTAAAGTGCCTCCTTTGGTTAAGAAAGTGGCGGAAATGGGAATGCCGGCCATGGCCCTGACCGATTTCACCAACTTATGTGGGCTAGTGAAGTTTTATGGTACTGCTCATAGTTGCGGAGTAAAGCCGATTATTGGTGCTGACTTCGCAATGCAATCTGCGGAATTTGGCGATGAGCTGACCAAGCTGACTGTCTTGGCTGCTGACAATGAAGGGTATAAAAACCTGACCTTGTTGATTTCTAAAGCTTACTTACGTGGTCATGTTCAGCATCAACCTGTGATTGATAAGCAATGGCTGGCCGAGCTATCCGCAGGGTTAATTGTTTTATCTGGGGGTAAAAATGGTGAGATAGGTAAAGCACTGCTGAAAGGTAACCAGACCATGGCTCATAGCTGTGCTAAGTTCTACCAGCAGCATTTTGCTGATCGCTTTTTCCTTGAACTGACGCGAACGGGGCGCGCAGATGAAGAGACCTATCTACATTTCGCTTTAGATTTTGCAGAACAAGCGCAGCTACCTGTCGTGGCCACCAATGATGTCGTGATTCTTGATGAATCGACCTTTGATGCGCATGAAATTCGAGTGGCGATTCATGATGGTTATACATTAGAAGATCCACGTAGGCCGAAAAACTACAGTGCTCAGCAATATCTTCGCAGTGAACAAGAAATGTGTGAATTATTCGCAGACATTCCTGAAGCACTCGAGAACAGTGTTGAAATTGCTAAGCGTTGTAATGTGACCGTTCGACTCGGTGAGTATTTCTTGCCAGCATTTCCGACAGAGGGAATGGAAGAAACCGAGTTTTTGGTCAAAAAGTCACAAGAGGGCCTTGAAGAACGTCTTGAGTTTTTATTTCCAGACCCACAAGTGAGAGCCGAACGTCGACCTGAGTACGATGAACGCCTTAAGGTTGAGCTGGAAGTCATCAATAATATGGGGTTCCCAGGTTACTTCCTGATCGTAATGGAGTTTATTCAGTGGTCTAAAGATAATGACATTCCTGTTGGTCCGGGGCGTGGTTCGGGTGCGGGTTCATTGGTTGCCTATGCTCTTAAGATCACCGATCTTGACCCTCTAGAATATGACCTTCTTTTCGAACGTTTTCTTAACCCAGAACGTGTTTCCATGCCCGATTTCGACGTCGACTTTTGTATGGATAAACGCGATCAGGTGATCGATCACGTCGCTGAAATGTATGGGCGTGATGCCGTTTCACAGATCATTACTTTTGGTACGATGGCGGCGAAAGCGGTTATTCGTGATGTTGGCCGAGTTCTCGGCCACCCGTTTGGTTTTGTTGACCGTATTTCAAAGCTGGTTCCACCTGATCCGGGAATGACATTAGAAAAGGCGTTTAAAGCTGAGCCAGCATTGGCGGAACTTTACGAAGCTGATGAAGAAGTCAAAGAGCTTATCGATATGTGTCGTATCCTTGAAGGATGTACACGTAATGCGGGTAAGCATGCAGGTGGCGTGGTTATCTCGCCAACTACTATCACCGACTTTGCGCCGATTTATGCCGATGCGGAAGGGCACTTTCCTGTCACCCAATTTGATAAAAACGACGTTGAAACTGCTGGTTTGGTTAAGTTTGACTTTCTTGGCCTTCGCACTCTTACCATCATCGACTGGGCTCTTGGCTTGATCAACCCGCGTCTTGAGAAACAAGGCCAAGCGCCTGTTCGGATTGAATCTATTCCTCTCGATGACGCTGCATCTTTCCGCCTTTTGCAAAACTCAGAGACCACTGCGGTGTTCCAGCTGGAATCTCGTGGGATGAAGGAACTTATCAAGCGCTTACAACCAGACTGTTTTGAAGACATCATCGCACTGGTGGCATTGTTCCGACCGGGGCCGCTTCAGTCGGGCATGGTTGATAACTTCATCGACCGTAAGCACGGCCGCGAGGCGATTTCTTACCCCGATGAAACTTGGCAACATGAATCCCTCAAGGATACGTTAGATCCCACCTACGGCATCATCTTGTATCAAGAACAGGTGATGCAGATTGCTCAGATCCTCGCTGGCTATACGCTAGGTGGTGCGGACATGCTGCGCCGAGCGATGGGTAAGAAAAAACCTGAAGAAATGGCCAAGCAGCGTGCTGTATTTAAAGAAGGTGCGGTGAATAACGGCGTCGATGGCGAATTGGCGATGAAAATCTTCGATTTGGTGGAGAAGTTTGCTGGTTACGGCTTTAACAAATCTCACTCAGCCGCTTACGCTTTGGTGTCATATCAAACATTATGGCTTAAGACCCATTATCCAGCGGAGTTTATGGCAGCCGTTATGACGGCTGATATGGACAACACCGAAAAAGTGGTCGGTTTGGTGGATGAATGTTTCCGCATGAAGCTGAAAGTGTTGCCTCCGGACATTAATGCGGGCCTTTATCGATTTAATGTCGATGAAAATGGCGCAATTGTTTACGGTATCGGGGCTATCAAAGGGGTTGGAGAAGGTCCAATTGAAGCGATTCTAGAAGCCCGTAACAAAGATGGTCACTTCAAAGACTTGTTTGATTTCTGTGCGCGAATTGATCTTAAAAAAGTCAACAAGCGTGTGATCGAAAAGTTGATTTACGCTGGCGCCCTTGATCGATTAGGCCCACATCGTGCAGCGATGATGGCATCTCTTGACGATGCCGTTAAAGCGGCCAGTCAATATCACCAAGCGGAGGCGTTTGGTCAAAGTGATTTGTTTGGTGTCTTGACGGAAGCGCCAGAAGAAGTTGAGCATAAATACACCAAGGTTCCCGCGTGGCCAGAAAAAGTTTGGCTGGAAGGAGAACGTGATACACTTGGCTTATATTTGACTGGACACCCAATAAATTCCTATATAAAGGAACTGGGTAAGTACACCAGTTGTCGATTAAAAGACGCGACACCGACAAGGCGCGATCAAAGTGTGACTATTGCTGGTCTGGTGATTGCTGCGCGAGTGATGACGACCAAGCGTGGAACGCGTATTGGTATCATGACACTCGACGATCGCAGCGGACGTATGGAAGTGATGTTGTTCTCTGACGCACTTGAAAGGTATGCTGAGCTGCTCGAACAAGACAAAATTTTGGTCGTTTCTGGACAGGTCAGCTTTGATGATTTCAATGGTGGTCTTAAAATGTCCGCGCGCGAGGTTATGGATCTCGGTACAGCACGTGAAAAATACGCACGTGGCTTATCAGTATCGATTGAAGAATCTCAAATCGACGAACAATTTTTTGAGCGCTTTAGTAAGATACTAGAGCCTTACAAAGCAGGAAGTGTTCCTGTCCACATATACTACCAGCGTAGTGATGCACGAGCGCGCTTAACGTTAGGTACGGAATGGCGTGTGACGCCTAGTGACGAATTAATAGACAATTTGAAACAGCTGCTTGGTAAGAGCCAAGTAGAACTCGAATTTAACTAAGTTCGGCAGTCGAATGCCGAATCACAAAGGATCTATAGATGAGCCTGAACTTTTTAGAATTTGAAAAGCCTATTGCAGAACTTGAAGCTAAGATCGAAGCACTTCGTGGCGTTTCTCGTCACGGTGGTGACTCTGGCGTTGATCTGGAGAAAGAGATCGAACAGCTAGAAAAGAAAAGCTTGGAACTGAAAAAGAAAACCTTCAGTGACTTAGGCGCATGGGAAACAGCTCAAATGGCTCGTCACCCTCTGCGTCCTTATACACTGGATTATGTAGAGCATGTTTTCACTGAGTTTGAAGAACTCGCGGGCGATCGTGCTTATGCTGATGATAAAGCGATTGTTGGGGGGATGGCTCGTCTTGATGGCCGTCCTGTGATGATCATTGGCCACCAAAAAGGCCGTGAAACCAAAGAAAAAGTAAAGCGCAATTTCGGAATGCCAAAACCTGAAGGTTACCGTAAAGCCCTACGCTTAATGGAAACGGCTGAGCGCTTCAACATGCCAATCATCACGTTTATCGATACTGCAGGTGCGTACCCAGGTGTTGGCGCTGAAGAACGTGGTCAGTCGGAAGCGATTGCGAAAAACCTTAAAGTAATGGCTGGTCTAAAAGTGCCTGTTATTTGTAACGTGGTAGGCGAAGGTGGTTCTGGTGGTGCACTAGCTATTGGCGTAGGCGACTACGTGAACATGCTGCAATACTCGACTTATTCTGTTATTTCTCCGGAAGGTTGTGCTTCCATCCTTTGGCGTGATTCAGACAAAGCGCCACAAGCGGCAGAAGCAATGGGTCTGATTGCTCCGCGACTAAAAGAACTTGAGTTGATTGATGAAATCATCGAGGAACCGCTAGGTGGTGCGCACCGTGACCACATCCAAATGGCGGCGAACATGAAAGCAACGCTCATTAAACAGTTGGATGAACTACAGCACTTTGATAATGATGCGCTACTTGAACGCCGTTATCAGCGTCTGATGAGTTACGGTTACTGCTAATTTTAGCAACCCAATAGAGAAAGGCTGAACTCAGGTTCAGCCTTTTTTATTTAGGATGATAGACTAACCTTATTCGCAGCGCTTTTCTTTGATTATGAATTTATATCAACACTTTTCTACGTTTATTGACCAATACCAGCATTCTAGAGGTAAGTTAGTGCTTGCTCTTAGTGGTGGCCTTGATTCGCGAGTCTTATTGGCACTAATGGCGAGGTATCGCCGTGAACATAACAAAACGTGCGTGGTTGTACATGTCCACCATGGTTTGAGTGCCAATGCGGATGAATGGGCGATGCGTTGTAAGCAATGGTGCTTAGAAGAAAAGATGCCTTTTTATATTGAGAAGGTAATACTGGAAAAGCAAGGGAAAAGCATAGAAGAAAGTGCGCGAGAAGCTCGATATCAGGCGTTAGGCAAGTACATAGGCCAAGGGGATATATTGCTTACGGGGCAACATCAAGATGATCAGCTTGAGACTTTTTTACTTGCCTTAAAACGTGGTAGTGGGCCGAGAGGACTCTCGGCAATGGCACAAGTGATGCCTTTTGCTGAGGGAGAACTTCTTCGTCCGCTCCTCTCTGTTCGCCGGTCCGAAATCGAGGCTTTTGCTACTGAGCATAAACTGAGTTGGGTTGAGGATGAGAGCAATCAGGATACTCGATTTGACCGCAATTTCATCCGTCATCAAGTCTCTCCAGTTATGACTGAACGATGGCCTCATTTTCCCCAATCTGTGCAACGCAGTGCTGAACTTTGCTCTGAGCAGGAGCAACTACTGGATGAATTACTTGGTGAGCGGGTTGAGTGTATTACCCATCAGGATGGGAGTTTATACATTCAAGCGTTATCTGAAATGAGCCCTCTAATGCGCAGTCGAATTGTTCGAATGTGGTTGTCTAAACATCAAGTGCGTATGCCGAGCCGAGAACAATTAAACAAAATCTGGTTAGAGGTAGCACTGTGCCGTCAAGATGCGAATCCAATTCTAGTGTTGAGCGATGGTCAGGTTCGTCGTTTTGAACAGAGGTTATATATTGTGAAGCAATGGCAAGAGCTATCTGGATGGCAGCAAGGCATTTCTCTCAATACATCTGTTTCTTTGCCCGATGATCTGGGAACGCTAATCTTATGTCCTAGTACGCGTGGTAAACTTTCTCTGAGTGCACTTCAAGACGAATCGTTGCAGATCACGTTTGAACCTCAAGGTTTGAATGCTCGTCCTGTTGGGCGTAACCACAGTCGAAAGTTGAAAAAGTTGTTTCAGGAGTATGGTATGCCTAGTTGGTTGAGGCGTCGCTTACCCATTATTATGAGTGGGGAGCATGTCGTCGCCGTCGCAGATTTGTTTGTTGATCATCGCTTTGCAGGTCAAGATTGTGAACTTGTCTGGGACAAGTCAACACCAGCTGTGTCAAAATTGTATACATAAAAACGCACAACTAAAGTGGAATTATAAGGAAGAGCAATGAAAAAAATCGCGACTGGAATAGCCATTGGAATGAGTTTACTGGCAGGGCAAGTGATGGCGGCCGGTGATGTCGCTGCTGGACAAGCAAAAGCGGCCGTGTGCGCAGCTTGCCATGGTGCTGATGGTATTGCTGTGATCCCTGGTTACCCAAACCTGAAAGGACAAAATGAACAGTATATCGTGTCCTCAATTAATGCGTATAAAAACAAAGAGAGAACTGGTGGACTGGCTGCAGTGATGCAAGCGCAAGCGTCCATGCTGAGCGATGCAGATATTGCTAACTTAGCCGCTTATTATGCAAGTTTGAAGTAATTGTAAATTCCAGATAAATAGCCCGAGCATCAAACGCTCGGGCTTTTTATTGCTTGTTTATCATGGGATAATAAGAAAAATTGCTGAAGTTTAAGGGATGAACATGAAAAAAATCGAAGCCATTATTAAGCCATTTAAGCTAGATGATGTACGTGAAGCGCTGGCGGAAGTAGGCATCACGGGTATGACAGTATCGGAAGTCAAAGGTTTTGGTCGTCAAAAAGGTCACACGGAGTTGTACCGTGGTGCAGAATATATGGTGGATTTCCTGCCAAAAGTGAAACTTGAGATTGTGGTGACTGATGACGTTGCCGAGCAATGTGTTGATACTATTGTTGATACGGCTCACACCGGGAAAATAGGTGATGGTAAAATCTTCATTACAGACATTGAGCGAATTGTTCGCATTCGGACTGGTGAAGAAGACGAAGACGCGATTTAATTTGTTTTATCGAAAGAGCCGTGAGGCTCTTTTTTATTTGTGGTGATGTAAATGAAAAAAAAGCTTGTATTGCTTAGCCCGTTCATTGTGTTAGCCATGGTTGTGTTCGGGTTTCAAATGGTGTTTTCCCTGCCGGATAAACCTCAGCTTTCTACTATTTCTTCACAAGATAACGCTCTTTCATTGCAATGCTTTAATAGCGCACATACCGATTACATTGATAAAGACCGTCAGTTAAAGGTGTTGGTGTGGAATATATACAAACAAAACCGCAGTCATTGGCGCCAAGAGCTCACTCAATACACGCAAGATAAACAGTTGGTATTGCTTCAAGAAGCCAGTATGAGCCCAGAGCTCAAAGGCTGGATACAAGAGTCAGGATGGTATGGTAATCAGGTTAATGCATTCAAAGCGTTTAAGTACAGCGCAGGGGTACTCAATCTCTCCGCTCACACGCCGCTAAAAGCATGTGCTTATACAGAGTTGGAGCCATGGCTTCGCTTACCTAAGTCGGCGATTTACGCCACCTACCCCTTGTCAAACGGACAGCTGCTCGCGGTAGTGAACATTCATGCTGTTAACTTTACCTATGGTACAAAAGAATATCAGAATCAGCTAGGAACATTGGTCACTGAGTTAACCCAGCATACTGGCCCCATTGTGATTGGCGGTGATTTCAATAGTTGGAGTGAGCAACGCTTGAAAGTGATGAAGCAAGTGCTGGATGCTCTCGAAATGGAAGAAGCCAGCTATGAGCCAGACAATCGCACCCAATTTATGACTGGTTTACCGCTGGACCATGTCTTTTATCGAGGTTTGACGCTAATAAAAGCAGAGGCGCCGGAATCCGACGCCTCTGACCATAATCCGATTGAAGTGACATTTCAGTTAACTGATGGCGATATATAGCGCCCAAATGAAATAGTATGCTACCCAAGGCAATGCTGAAATGACAAGTGCCTGACCGCGTTCAAATTCAGTCCAAGTCCCTACCGCAGCGTAACCTAAGGCAATGTACCATGGTAGAAGTAGTGGGAAGGAGCTAGCAAACTGAGACCATTGATTGGTTAGAGGCAGTTTTAACAAACCATTGAGGCTATTTAAATCTGCGGCGTAGACCATCACTTGACCGTGTTTGAGTAGCAAGCTCACATAACTTGCCAAATCACCAATAATAGCGGGAAAAACCACGACGGTACTCGCGGCAAACCAACGCCAGAATCCATGTTGGTGCTGGCTTGGTTTGGTTGCAAGATTGAACCAGAAGGCCAACATCACAATGGTCAGAGTTCGCCCTACAACGTCACTGATGATCTCACTGGCCATCAGGGTGTTGGCATCCAGTAACTCAAGTTGTTTTGGGTTTGTCTGAGCCAATTGAGCAGAGAGTCCCTGTTTTAGCCATTCGAAATCAACGATGTCGAAGTAAGCGCCCCAAAAAAGAAATGGGGTTAACATAAGAACAACGTATGTTTGCCAGCCCCAAGCGCCACGCTGATAAAGTGCAAGAAAACACGCGCTAGGTGAACGAAAGATATCCACCAGCATAATTAAAGGGTTCGAGGATGGCGTCATACACTCACCTTAGTGACATCGACATAGAGTTTGAGCTTTTGTCCCGGCTGCAGGTATTTCTTTTTGCTGAGCCCGTTCCATTTCACTATATCATTGGATTTAACTTTAAATTTGTTGGCAATACCGCTGATGGTGTCACCAGACTTCACACTATAAAAAACGGTGCGGATGATCGCGCCGTCTGAGCTGTTTTTCCAAATAACCAACTTTTGCCCAACGCGTAAAGTGTCTCTTGGTCCCATACCATTCCATTTAGCGAGAGACTGATGGGAAACTTTGTTTGCGCGCGCAATACTCCACAAGCTATCCCCCGATCGCACAGTATGAGTGAGCTTGTATTGACCGCGTGATTTAGCCTGAGTTTTAGCCAGCCGGTTGGTTGCACTGAGCGTATAGGCACGTTCATCTTTCGTAGAGGTCGGGATTATCAGGTGCTGTCCAACACGGATATTGTGCCCGTTAAGGTTATTCGCTTTTTGGATGACCTTAGTGGTAGTTTTGTATCGAGTGGCAAGTACACTCAAACTGTCGCCGGATTTCACTTTATAGCGAACGACCTTCATTCCTTTACCGCGGTTTTGAGCGACTTTAGTCTTAAAGGCAGCAATTTTTTCAATTGGTAGTAAGATCTGGTGTGGGCCGTCTGGTGCCGTTGCCCACTGGTTGTAGGCTGGATTGAGGCTTTGCAGTTGTTTGACAGTCATGCCTGCGTAGTTTGCTGCAATGGCCAGATCAAGTTGTTCTTTGGGGTCAACCAAGTCAACAACTGGTTTGTTGGCAATTGGCGGGATATCAATGCCGTACTTGTCCTGATTCGCGATGATATCTGCCAATGCAAGTAATTTGGGCACATAACCACTGGTTTCTTTCGGCAGATCAAGAGAGAAAAAATCCGTAGGCTTGCCTAGCCTAGTATTTTTTCTGATCGCACTGGAGACTCGTCCTCCTCCACTGTTGTAAGCCGCAATGGCATGGGTCCAGTCTCCTTTGAATCGCTTATTTAGTGCCACTAGATAATCGAGCGCAGCGTCAGTCGATGCAGCGACATCGCGGCGGCCGTCATACCAGAAGTTTTGTTTAAGTCCATAGTATTTACCCGTCCCCGGAACAAATTGCCATAAACCGGCTGCACTACCATGGGAGTAGGCAAAAGCATCAAAGGAACTTTCAACGATAGGCAAAAGCGCTAACTCTAAAGGCAGATCGCGTTGCTCAATTTTTTCGGTGATGAGATAGAGGAACGGCTGGGCACGCTCAGAAACGGTTTTGAGGTGGTTGGGGTGCTTTAGATACCAAGTGCGGTAATAATCGACCATTTTGTCATCAGGGATCGGAAACTCGAGCTGCATTGCGATACGCTGCCAGACGTCTTCCTGAGACTGGGGCGTCACGATGGGCTTAGAGGGGATAGCCGATTCTGAAGGTTGAGCAGCAGGTTTGCTTGACGCTACTGCTGGTGGGGTATTGGTCTCTGTAGAGGCGGATTTATCGCTCTCTGTCTGCTGGGTAAGCTGACATCCTGTTAGTAGTAGTGCTAATACCCAGCTGTGTTTTACTCGCATTGCACAGCCCTTTTTTTATTTGGCTGCTGATAATACTTGTCTAAATATGGAGGTGACAAGTTGCAAAACGTTAAAATTCGTTCTTCCACTCACGTAATGCCGTAAAAATGGCGAGTGAGTCCGTTTGTTGGGTCCGGTTGGCCACCGAGCGTATGATGCTTTGTTGATCTGTTCTTAGGAATGGGTTGATCCATTTCTCTTTGCGAATAGTGGTGGGTAAGGTCGGTTGATTTTGCGCTCTGAGGCGGTTCACTTCATCACGGTATTGCTGAAGTAGCTCGTTATCGGGCTCAACGGCTAAAGCAAAGGCGACGTTGCTAGCGGTGTACTCATGAGCACAGTAAACCTCGGTCTCTTCGGGTAGAGCAACCAGTTTATTGAGTGAGGCATGCATTTGCTCCATGGTACCTTCGAATACCCGACCACAGCCAGCTGAGAAAAGAACATCGCCGCAGAACAGTTTTCCATCACCGACATAGCCGATGTGTCCGCGGGTATGGCCTTCTAATCCTAAAACAAAAAAGATTTCACCAAATAGCTCAATTTGTTCACCGGCCTCGACAGCATGCGTCAAGGTTGGAACCGGTTCATTGGCTGGGCCCACTACGTCGATACCAGGAAATTGCCTGACCAACTCTGGGACACCACCGATATGATCATTATGGTGGTGAGTAATTAGGATCGCCTCTAAGCTTAACTCGTGCTGTTTAAGGTACTCAAGTACGGGAGTCGCGTCCCCAGGATCGACAACAGCACAACGCTGATCGCTATTTTGAATCAGCCAGATGTAATTATCATTAAATGCAGGTATGCTTTTGATATCTAACATAGTTGTCTCTCCGGTTACCAAGAGTGAAGCAGGTTAATTATGAAGCCAGCACGCAGTAATAAGAAGCTCGAAAAGCCTCATTCATGGTCTCAGCTTAAGAATGGCCTGTGGGTCAGTGAATCAATACAAACTCGTGTTGATGAATGGTGCCCAAAACTATTTGGCTATCATATGCTTAAGCTGGGAGGGCTGAGCTGCGAGTTAACCAGCTTTAATTGTAATATTCAACACCAAGTTAACCTTGATATCCAGAACCCTTTGCATAACGTGATTGCTGATGGCTACAACTTACCATTTCTTGAAAAAAGCTTTGACGTGATTGTGATGGCGCATCAGCTTGATTACTGCAATGACCCGCATCGAATGTTGAGAGAAGTCGATCGTGTGATGATCGATGATGGGTATTTGATCATTACTGGCTTTAATCCGATCAGCTTAACGGGCTTGTCGAGCTTGATGCCATGGCGCAAGAACAACTTGCCATGGAGTGGGCGCATGTTTACTCCAAATCGTATTCGTGACTGGCTGAGTGTTTTGAATTATCAGGTGATTGAGTGTGACAGCTATGCCCTGTTTCCAATGCAGAAATACCGCACCATGTGGACTTGGCTGGAGAACAGTTTAGGCGATTGGGCATCTCCTATGGGTAGCCTATATTTTATTGTTGCCCGCAAACGCACTTACCCGCTTAAACCGATCAAGCCACATTGGAAGCTAAAACGAAAATTGACGCCGATTGGCGTCAATTACAAGGTGTCGAGCAAAGTAAAGTCGCACTAGTTAGGTTGGTAACCTGTATCTTCTTCTGTTGGGTTTTCGGCAGCGGCTCTAGCTAATTCATCACACATTTCATTTTCTCTATGCCCTGCGTGACCTTTGACCCAGCGCCAGTCAATGGTGTGGCGTGCGGTTTCGGCATCAAGCGCTTTCCATAAATCGGCGTTTTTAACCGGCTTTTTATCAGCCGTCTTCCAATCACGTTTTTTCCAATTGTGAATCCACTGTGTAATACCTTGGCGAACGTACTGGCTGTCAGTGGTGAGTATGACTTCGCACGGTTCTTTCAGTGTTTGTAGTGCGACTATGGTTGCCATCATTTCCATGCGATTGTTGGTGGTTAGGGTGTAGCCTTTAGCCAGCGTTTTTTCGACCTGCTTATAGCGTAAAACGATACCGTAACCACCTGGCCCCGGATTACCTAAACAAGAACCATCTGTGAAAATTTCCACCTGTTTCGTCATGATTTGATACTATTGGGTTAAGCATATTATTGGCATAGTCTGACACACAATTTGTTATGAATACCAGCAACAATTCTAACCACAACCGTATCGTGGTACTCGATACCGAAACCACAGGTATGAACCGTGAAGGCGGTCCTCATTATCAGGGACACCGTATTATTGAAATCGGTGCTGTTGAAATTATCAACCGTAAATTAACGGGGCGTCACTTTCACGTTTACATCAAGCCTGATCGCGAAATTCAGCCGGACGCAGTGGAAGTCCATGGTATTACTGACGAGTTTCTGGTCGATAAACCTGAATATCAGGATGTACATAGCGAGTTTCTTGAGTTTATTAAAGGTGCCGAGCTTGTTGCCCACAACGCGCCCTTCGATACTGGCTTTATGGATCATGAGTTCAGTATGTTGGACCCAAGTATTGGCAAAACGGAAGACTACTGTAAGGTCACGGATACCCTTGCCATGGCGAAGAAGATCTTCCCTGGTAAACGTAACAACCTCGATGTGTTGTGTGACCGCTATGGTATAGATAACTCTCACCGTACGCTTCATGGAGCTTTGCTCGATGCGGAGATCTTGGCTGACGTCTATCTATTGATGACAGGTGGCCAGACCTCATTACAATTTAACCCTGGCAACGCAGAGGGCAATGTGGGAGGCGAGTCAATAAAACGTGTGGCTGGTGGACGAAAATCATTAAAGGTTATCCGTGCAACAGCCGATGAATTAGAAGCACATCAAAATAGACTGGACTTGGTGGAGAAAAGCGGAAGCTGTCTCTGGCGTCAGTAGGAGAAGGAATGTTGAGGATTTGGTTTGCCCTGTTGGGCTTGTTAGTCAGTACCTTAGGTTTTGCGGAAGAATCCTCAATGTCATTACTCGACAATCGTTTTCGAGTTGATCCCACCATCAAACAAATTACCTTTGTGATCTATCGCGCTGAACGCTCAAGGCCGGTAGTATTGGTTCGCCCTGACGGAAAAAAGTACTACGCTTGGCGTAGCCCAGATAACGTTCGTTGGTACCAAGAACCAACAATGGACATCATATCGATAGATAATCCCATGCCTGGCCCTTGGCAGGCTATCGGTAAAGTGACACCCAAGAACAAGATAATCCTTATTTCTCACCTTGAACTGTCCACCGAACAGATGCCAGCGCGCTTGTTCCAGAATGAACAGATAAAGTTTACAGCAAGGCTCACCTCTGATGGCAAACCTTTGGTATTGAGAGACTTTTTAGAGCGCGTCAATTTAATGGTGACCTTCACCAAATACGTTGAAAATGAAGAGGAATTGATTAAAGAGGCAAAACCGATCCCTTACACTATCGGTGAGTTTGCCGATGATGGCCGTGGTTTAGATGAAGTGGCAGGAGACGGTGTATTTACGGTATCACTGAATATTTCCCCAGAGCCGGGTAAATACCGTGTTCGTATTACGTCGGGCAATGGGGTCTTCCTCCGTGCGCAAGAACAAGAGGTTTTGGTATACCCAATGCCTATTCAAACGACCTTTATTCAAAGTCGCGAAGAAGGGGTGGAACACAAGGTCGTCGTCTCTGGTGAGCAAGGTATGATTGAACCGGGGAGTTTGGCGGCGCAAATTGTGCACAAATCACCAGATAATAGTGAAGTGACGGTGGCTGAAAGTGCAGCGGAAGCGTCAGAAAAAGTCGAACTAAAGATCCCATACAATGGCGAAATTGGTAACTATGCTTGGATGGGGCAAGTTTTTGCTACAGAAATGGGGTCGGGGCGCCCACTCGCTTTTCCGGTTCAAGAGCACACTTACAGTGTGTTGGAAGAAGTCGACTTTTCCGAAACTCGTCGTTTACAGGAAGAGGAACGCATGCAGCAGTTGAAATTGATGGAAGAAATGCGCTTGATCCAGATGAGAGAAGAGAAACGCATGCGCACCTACATCATCATCGGAGTGGGTAATATCGTGATGATTATTCTTGGCTTAGTTGTTTGGTTTGTGATGCGTAAGCTCAGAGCTAAGAAAGAAATGATGCCAGAGATGCAGTTAGAGATGCCCAAGAAGTAGCACGTTTAGGAAACTGAAAGCACAAAAAAGGGCTGCATTGCAGCCCTTTTGCGTTGATGTAGATTAAGCCACTTCATCCATCTGAGGGGTTAGCTCTAGTGGTTTGGCAGCTAAGTCCTTTGGGGCAAAATCATCCACATTAATCACGTACAGGCGATGTTCTTCTGCATTACGCAATAATTGTGCTTCGGCTGAGTCGATAATTCCCTTTTCCAAACCGATATCCGCGATTAAATCCAAACGAAGGAATGGACGGCGTTCGTTGATGGCTTTGCACACTTTAGTGAACACAGGCTCTGCTTCAAGAATAATGTGCAGCGCTTCTTCAATCTTACCGGCAGGATTAAATTCACTAGCTTGGAAATACTGGTTACGGCCTAAACGATCTCGGGTTGCAGACGGTGTCTGTAGGATCTGAGCAACTTGGCTGTCAATTTTGTCGTTTGGCGCTTTGCGTACACGACCAAATGGTAGAATCATGACACGTAAGGCTTTACCCAGCCATTTATTTGGGAAGTTCGCTAAGAACTCGTCAATCGCTTCTTCGGTCTGCTTCAAACTGTCTTGAAGTCCCCAGTGCACCAATGGAAGATCATCGGCAATACGACCATCATTCTCAAAGCGCTTCAAAGTTGCTGAGCTAAGGTAAAGTTGGCTTAAAATATCCCCTAAACGGGCTGATAAACGCTCTTTACGCTTCAATGAACCACCAAGAACAGCCATGGAGATATCTGATAAGAAAGCAATGTTTGCACTGTAGCGGTTGAGCTGCTGATAGTAGCGAGTGGTAGAGTCTTTTACTGGTGCTGAAGAGAATCGGCCGTCAGTTAGTCCAAGCCAGAAGCTGCGTACCAGGTTGCTCATGGTGAAGCTCACATGACCTGCAAGGGCTGAATCAAATTTCTCTAGGGCATCAGAAGAATCCGAGTAAGCGGCATTCATCTCTTCTAGAACATAAGGATGGCAGCGAATAGCGCCTTGACCGTAAATGATCATAGAACGAGTCAGGATGTTCGCACCCTCAACGGTTACCGCGATTGGTGCGCCTTGATAACCGCGAGCCAGGAAGTTAGAAGGCCCCAAGCAGATACCTTTACCACCGACGATATCCATTGCATCAATGATGCTTTGTTGGCCACGATGAGTACAGTGGTACTTTACGATTGCGGAGATAACCGAAGGCTTCTCACCCAAATCAATACCGGCGACAGTCAGGTTACTGGCTGCGTCCATCACGTAAGCGTTACCGCCTAGACGCGCTAATGGCTCTTCGACCCCTTCCATCTGGCCGATGGGTTGTTTGAACTGGCGACGAATACGTGCATAAGCCCCTGTGGCTAGTGCGGCAGTTTTAATGCCACCAGTAGAGTTAGAAGGCAGTGTGATACCACGCCCAACGGATAGGCATTCAACCAACATACGCCAGCCTTGACCTGCCATCTTCGGACCGCCGATGATAAAGTCGAGAGGTACAAATAGATCTTCACCACGAGTTGGACCATTCTGGAATGGTACGTTGAGTGGGAAATGACGGTTACCAATCTCAACACCTTTGAGGTGAGTTGGAATAAGAGCACAAGTAATACCTAAATCTTCTTGCTCTCCTAATAGACCTTCTGGGTCTCGCAGTTTAAAAGCTAAGCCTAGTACAGTCGCCACTGGAGCCAAGGTAATATAGCGTTTGTTCCAAGTCAGGCGCATACCAAGTACGTCTTTGCCTTCCCACTTACCTTTACATACCACGCCAAAGTCAGGGATAGAGCCCGCGTCAGAGCCAGCTTCTGGGCTAGTTAGAGCAAAACACGGAATTTCCTTACCTTCTGCAAGGCGCGGTAGGTAGTAGTCTTTTTGCTCAGTCGTACCATAATGCTGTAGAAGTTCACCTGGGCCCAGTGAGTTTGGGACGCCAACTGTAGAAGAAAGGACGCCAGAGACACCTGTCAACTTCTGAAGAACAAGAGACTGTGCATAGGCAGAAAACTCTAAGCCACCGTATTTTTTCTTGATGATCATGGCAAAGAATTTGTTGTCTTTGAGGTATTGCCAGACTTCTGGTGGTAGATCAGCCAGTTCATGCGTGACTTGGTAATCATTCACCATAGCGCACACTTCGTTAACAGGGCCATCTAAGAAAGCCTGTTCTTCAGCAGTTAATGTAGGTGATTGGATGTCATGCAGTTTTTTCCAGTCTGGCTTGCCTTTGAACAATTCAGCTTCCCACCATACGGTACCGGCATCGAGTGCTTCTTTTTCTGTTTGTGACATCGCAGGCAAGACTTTTTTGAACAAAGTCAGCGCCTTCTTACTGATCAAAGATTGACGTACTGAGGGAATAGCAACCACTGCTGTGGCGGCAATAAAAAGAATCCAGCTCAGTGAGCCCGCAGCACCGAAGGCAGAGAGTATGGCCAGAGTGACTGTCAACGCGGTTACCGATTTGGCTAGGGAGGTTCGATGGTAGAGACAGACCGCTAGAACCGCAGCAAATCCGAGTATAGAGAGCAAAATGTCCATAGTAATGTTCCTTGTTCGGCGTTTTTGAGCATTTTTACGCCGTTATTTATAAAGAGGTCCAACCAGTTAAAGTGTAATCAAAATATTAAAGAAATGTAAAACCTAAAATTGCCCAAAAAGTGATCTGAGTAGAGTGAAAATTCTAAAAATGAAGAGGCGGACGGTTTTTGAAGAGGTCGAAACCGAATAAAGACGCAAATGTTTGCGGGCAGCTATCGACAGTGAGAATTGTTTGAGTAAACTCTGACTATAACCATGGCGACGTTAGGCGTCAGCCATTTCAAAACCAAATAATTAGAGAAAAACCTATGTACCAGGATCTGATTAAAAAAGAACTTACCGAAGCTGCCGACGTACTTAATACATTTCTAAGCGATGAAAACAACATCGCGCAAATTGAAGCGGCTGCGAAGATGCTCGCTGACTCATTTAAACAAGGCGGTAAAGTTTTGTCTTGTGGTAACGGTGGCTCTCACTGTGATGCGATGCACTTTGCTGAAGAACTCACGGGGCGTTATCGTGAGAACCGCCCAGGTTTACCTGGTATCGCTATTTCAGACCCAAGTCATCTGTCTTGTGTGAGTAATGACTTTGGCTATGAGTACGTGTTCTCTCGCTATGTTGAAGCCGTCGGGGCTAAAGGGGATGTGCTATTCGGTCTATCCACGTCAGGGAACTCAGGCAATATTCTAAAAGCGATTGAAGCGGCTCAAGCCAAAGGAATGAAAACCATTGCTTTAACAGGTAAAGATGGCGGGAAGATGGCTGGTTTAGCGGATATTGAAATTCGAGTGCCTCACTTTGGCTATGCAGATCGTATCCAAGAAATCCATATTAAGATCATCCATATTGTGATTCAGTTGATCGAAAAAGAGATGGAAAAATAATTTCTGAGTGGTTTAAACAGTGCCAGTGTTTTGAACTGGTGCTGTTGTTTTAAGGGAGCTTCTTAAACCATGTGTGAATTGCTCGGAATGAGCGCTAATGTACCAACTGATATCTGTTTTAGCTTTACAGGGCTTATGCAGCGAGGGGGCAATACTGGTCCGCATCGTGATGGTTGGGGCATTACTTTTTATGAAGGTAAAGGCTTTCGTAACTTTAAAGATCCTACACCAAGTTGTGATTCTAAGATTGCTGAGCTGGTCCAAAATTATCCAATCAAAAGCTGCGCGGTAATTAGCCATATTCGTCAGGCGAATCGCGGAGCGGTGAATCTTGAAAACACACATCCGTTTACCCGAGAATTATGGGGGCGTTATTGGACCTTTGCTCACAATGGTCAGCTAACAGATTATCAAAGCTTAGTGACAGGAAGGCACCGCCCAGTTGGTCAAACCGATAGTGAGCTCTCTTTTTGTTGGCTATTAAAGCAAATGGAAGACACATTTCCTGAACCCCCGCAGGACATGGTCGGTGTATTCCGCTTTGTCGCTAAGTGTTGTGATAAGTTACGCGAAAAAGGGGTGTTTAACATGTTGCTGTCTGACGGTGAGTACGTCATGACCTATTGCACTAACCATTTGTATTGGATTACGCGCCGTGCGCCGTTTGGAAAAGCAGCTTTACTTGATGAAGATGTGGAAATTAACTTCCAAGAAGAGACCACACCAAACGATATTGTTTCGGTGATTGCGACTCAGCCTCTCACTGGTAATGAAACTTGGCACCGTATGAAGCCGGGGGAGTTTGGTATTTTTCATTTAGGCGAATTGGCGGATGGTAACGCTGCTGAGCTGGTGGATGTTCCTTTTGCACCGAAAAAGGTAGAAAGTCAGGCGCCAACCGAACCTCTAGAGTGATATTTGACTGATTGCTGACTGTCTGATAGATAAAAAGGCTGATGTTTTCACATCAGCCTTTTGCTCTCTAATGAGGTGATTTAAGCGATTTGCGCTTTAATATGCTCAACGATGTCTGCCATCGCGATAGCCGTTTTCTCACCAGAACGGCGGTTCTTGTACTCGAAGTTGCCTTCTTTCATTGAACGATCACCGATCACGATAGTGTGAGGAATACCGATAAGCTCCATGTCAGAGAACATGACACCCGGGCGCTCTTTACGGTCATCGAATAGAACTTCGATGCCCATAGCGGTCAGTTCAGCATACAGCTTCTCAGCCGC
The DNA here is from genome assembly GCF_024449095.1 of Vibrio coralliilyticus. Lineage (NCBI taxonomy): Bacteria > Pseudomonadati > Pseudomonadota > Gammaproteobacteria > Vibrionales > Vibrionaceae > Vibrio > Vibrio coralinecrosis. Next base: position 2,471,809 of record NZ_CP024627.1, on the reverse strand, counting down.
TTCTTTCACTTCTTCTGACTTGTGCATGTTCATTGGCACGATAGCCACTTGGAAAGGTGCAAGTGCGTCTGGCCAGATGATGCCGTATTTATCATGGTTCTGCTCAATGGCAGAAGCAACCACACGAGAAACACCGATACCGTAACAACCCATCTCTAAGATAACGTTTTTGCCATCAGGACCAAGAACACCACAGTTCATTGCTTGCGAGTAAACATTACCCAGTTGGAAAATGTGACCGACTTCGATACCACGCTTAAGCATAAGTGTCCCCTGACCACATGGGCTTGGGTCGCCTTCAACCACATTACGCAAGTCTTCAACTTGGCCTAGCTCAACATCACGACCCCAGTTGATACCGAAGTAGTGCTTGTCATCAACGTTAGCGCCTGCGCCAAAGTCACTCATGACAGCTACAGAGCGATCAACGATGAATGGCAGTTTTAGCCCTACTGGACCTAGCGAACCTGGGCCTGCACCCACATGTGCGCGAATTTCTTCTTCTGTTGCCATCTCTAGAGGAGCTGCGACTTGAGGAAGGTTTTCCGCTTTCACTTCGTTCAGCTCGTGGTCGCCACGGATGATCAGTGCGATCAGGTCCGCTTCAACTTCATCAGACGCTTTAACGAATAGTGTTTTAACTGTTTTCTCGATTGGTAATTCGAACTGCTCAACAAGCTCAGCGATCGTTTTCGCATTTGGGGTATCTACCAGCGTCATCTCTTGAGTTGGTTGAGCGCGTTCAATAGCTGGTGCCGCAGCTTCTGCTTTTTCGATGTTTGCTGCGTAGTCAGACTCAGTTGAGAAGGCGATAAGGTCTTCGCCGCTTTCAGCTAGGACGTGGAATTCTTGAGAGCCACTGCCGCCGATCGCGCCAGAATCAGCCAATACAGGGCGGTATTCAAGGCCCATCCGGTCGAAGGCTTTACAGTAAGCATCGTGCATTGCATCGTAAGACTTCTGTAGCCCCTCTTTGTCGATATCAAAGCTGTATGCATCCATCATGCAGAATTCACGTGCGCGCATTACGCCGAAACGTGGGCGTCGCTCATCACGGAATTTAGTCTGAATTTGGTACAGGTTTAGCGGTAGCTGTTTGTAAGAGCTCACTTCATTACGCACTAGGCTAGTGATCACTTCTTCAGCGGTAGGGCTGAGAACAAACGGACGAGTATGACGGTCAGTAAAGCGAAGCAGTTCAGGGCCCATCTTCTCGCTGCGGCCTGTTTCTTCCCAAAGTTCAAACGGCTGAACAACGGGCATCAAAGTTTCGACAGCACCTGCATTGTCGATTTCCTGACGAACGATGTTTTCGACTTTACGCAGTACACGTAGACCAGTAGGTAGCCAGGTGTATAAACCTGAAGCCAGCTTACGGATCATACCTGCACGTAGCATGAGCTGATGGCTCACTACTTCTGCGTCGTTTGGAGTCTCCTTCAGAGTTGAAAGAAGATAATTACTGGTACGCATTAAATTTATCCGTTTATTAAAGTTAGTGACTCAAGCCGGAATGGACATGAGTATAGAGTTTCCCAAAGGAAAAATAGTTAGCCGCTTATAATATCAGCCAATTGCCTTTGTCAAAAGTGTTCAATCGTTGTAACCGTTATTAAGTGATCACTGGCAACGAACTTAACATTCAAATCGAACAGATTTACCGCATATTCTTTGCTGTCTTGTCTGTTTTTCTTGTAAGCGGGGCGAGGATCTTGAGCCAGTACCTGCTCAATAATGGCTTTTTCATACTCAGCCTCTTTACGCTGATTAAGAAACTCTATTGCTGAAATCGAAAAGGTGACCAGTGACTTTTCCGGCTCTTGTTCTGCGTAGCTCCCTGTGGCTTCAGGAATTGAATCTGAGTAAGGGATGTAAGGTTTAATATCGACAACGGGAGTACCATCAACCAAGTCTACGTTACCAAGATCGAGATATATCTGTTCACCCTGTTTAGTCACTGCTTTGATTTCTACGGCAGACATGCCAATGCCATTGGGTCTAAAGGTCGATCGAGAAGCGAAGACGCCCACTCGTTCATTGCCACCCAATCGTGGGGGCCTTACTGTTGGTTTCCATCCGGCTGCCAAGTTTTGATCAAACAAAAATAGTAGCCAAGCGTGCGAGAATTGTTCAAGTCCTCTGACGGCTTCTGGACAGTTGGCTTCTCCGACCAATTTCACTCTGGCCCGAGCATTTGTGACTAACCTAGGCTGACGAGGGACTGCGAACTTCTCTTTATAAGGGGATTCAATGAAACCAATGGGCTCTAGGGAATACATTTGCTTTCTCTACAGATCGTAATGAAGGAAAAATATCACAAAAAGGGTAGCAAAACTTCTTGATAATAATTATCATTTATAATGTTATAACATAACAATTAAATATTGAGGTAATTATGCAACCTAATATTCACCCTGAATACAGAACCGTTGTTTTCCATGACACTAGTATCGATGAGTACTTTTTGATTGGTTCAACGCTACAAACTGAGCGCACCATCGAGTGGAAAGATGGCAAAACATATCCCTATTTCACTATTGAGGTGTCGTCGAAATCGCATCCTTTTTATACCGGTAAACAACGTGTGATCCATCAAGAAGGTCGCGTTGCGAACTTTAAGCGTCGATTTGGGCAATTCTCAAAGGGAGATAAGTAAGTGAAAGTCGTAAAGTCTCTTAAAAGTGCCAAAAGCCGTCACCCTGATTGCCAGATTGTAAAAAGAAGAGGGCGCTTGTACGTCATATGTAAAACTAATCCCAGATTCAAAGCTGTTCAAAAATGATAGTGGCATAAAAAATATCAATGGATTAATGTAATTTATAATTCTAATGATTGTTATATATGTGGATGAAACTGCTGGTTTTTTGTTTTTTTAGCGTTAAATATAATGATCTGGATAACACTTTATTACATTTCCGATTTCTAATTGACCTCTTTGTCGAGTAACCTGCGCGAGTTTTGTGACACCTTGTCACAGGACGCGCAGGAATAACTACAAGGAGGGAACAGATGAGTTCATCTGCTTCGATTAAACAAAACTCGCCTAAGAAGCCGATATTTACGCGCTTCTTAGATACAGTCGAATATTTGGGGAACTTGTTACCCCACCCGATCACACTTTTTGCCATCTTCTGTGTTGCGATTTTAGTCGCATCAGGTATTGCTGGTTACTTTGAAGTGGCGGTGGCAGATCCTCGTCCGGAGGGCGCACCAGGCCGTGCCGCGGATGGCATGATTCAGGTTGTTAGCTTATTAAACGCGGACGGACTGGAATTAATTGTTACCAATCTGGTTAAGAACTTTGTTGGCTTTGCTCCACTGGGTACTGTTCTCGTTGCGCTACTAGGTGTTGCGGTTGCAGAGTACTCAGGCCTACTATCAGCAGCAATGCGTGGTTTGGTGATGGGTGCTTCAAAGCGCATGGTGACTGTGACCGTTGTGTTTGCTGGTATCATTTCTAATACAGCGTCAGAGCTAGGTTATGTGGTCCTTATCCCACTGGCTGCGATGTTGTTCCACTCTTTAGGTCGTCACCCTCTTGCTGGCTTAGCCGCGGCATTTGCTGGTGTTTCGGGCGGCTATTCAGCAAACCTACTCATCGGTACCGTTGATCCTCTGCTTTCAGGTATTACTGAAACAGCAGCGCAAATGATCGACCCAACTTATACTGTGGGCCCTGAAGTAAACTGGTACTTCATGTTCGTTTCTACTTTCTTTATCGCAGGTATGGGTGCCTTCGTTACAGAGAAAATCGTTGAACCTAAACTGGGTAAGTACAACGAGGAAGAAGCGTCAGAGGACTTGTCTAACGATTCGATGGGCAAACTAACAGACGTTGAAAAGAAAGGCTTGAAGATGGCTGGCCTTGCCGTTGTAGCCGTTTCAGCTTTGCTTGCTTGGACAATTGTTCCTGCTGATGGCATCCTTCGTTCTGATGCAGGTACGGTCGCAGGTTCTCCATTCCTGAAAAGTATCGTTGCATTCATCTTTGTCTTCTTCGCTATTCCGGGCTTAGTTTACGGTAAAGTTGTTGGCACAATGAAGAACGATCGCGACGTGATCGATGCGATGTCTAAGTCAATGTCTTCAATGGGCATGTACATTGTACTGGTATTCTTTGCCGCTCAGTTTGTGGCTTTCTTTAAGTGGACTAACTTTGGGCAAGTCTTTGCAGTTGCAGGGGCTAACTTCTTACAAGATATTGGCTTAACTGGTCCAATGCTGTTCTTTGCCTTCATTTTGATGTGTGGTTTTATCAACTTGATGATCGGTTCTGCCTCAGCACAGTGGGCCGTTACAGCGCCAATTTTCGTCCCTATGTTAATGCTTGTGGGCTACGCACCTGAGACGATTCAAGCGGCTTACCGTATCGGTGATTCAACGACTAATATCATTACCCCAATGATGAGTTACTTCGGTCTGATCCTTGCTGTAGCAACACGCTACATGAAGAACCTAGGTATCGGTACGCTGATTGCGACCATGCTGCCTTACTCAATCTGCTTTATTGTCGGTTGGAGTGTGCTGTTCTACCTATGGGTATTCGTATTTGGCTTGCCAGTCGGTCCTGGTGCAGCGACGTACTACACACCATAACGTATTACCGAACGACAAAACCGGAGCCAAGTGCTCCGGTTTTTTTTGTTTTTGGTATTGTGAGTAGAGATGTGATTGTAAAATTCACGATATTTAGTGAGTACGGTTAAGAGATAACCCATGGAGGTGACAATTAGAGGAGTAAAAATCGAGGACACTGATGGCGTTCGTAGTGCATAAATCCAATCATTAAGCTTATTGATACTTGGTTTTTACTGGCCGAAGAGCAGGCTTTTATACGCCAGTTTCCTGAGCGAGGTGTCTTCAATGTTGCCGTATCCGAGAATCAACAGGTGCTAGGGTTTCAGAATGTAGAACCGTTCGCGTCCTATACTCAGGCCTCTGGCTATGTTGGAGTTATCGGACCCTATATGGATGAGCAGTTTCGAGGGGCGAAGAATCAAGAAGAGGAAAGAAAAGGGCTGACGCAATAACGCCAGCCCTTGTTTAATTCAGCAAGTAAGTGATTACCAGCCTTTTACTACGCCACCTTTGAAGATGTCAGAGGCTGCATTGTACACTTCTTCAGTTTGGTAAGCTTTGACGAAGTTTGTGACGTTTTCTGCTTGTGCGTTATCTTCACGCGCAACAATCAGGTTTACGTATGGAGACTCTTTGTCTTCAACAAATACACCATCTTTTTGTGGTGTCAGGTCAATTGAGCTTGCGTAAGTGGTGTTGATAATAGACAGAGCCACATCGTCAAGAGAGCGCGGAAGCTGGGCAGCATCTAGCTCAACAATGGTGATGTTTTTTGGGTTCTCTGCGATATCACGCACAGTTGCCAGTAGGCCAACGCCGTCACGTAGTTTAAGCAGGCCTTGTTGCTCAAGAAGCAGTAGAGAACGACCTAAGTTAGTTGGATCGTTTGGCACAGCGATACGTGCACCATCTTGAATTTCATCAACTGACTTCACTTGCTTAGAGTAACCCGCGATAGGGTAAACAAACGTATTACCCGCAATCGTTAGCTTGTAACCACGGTCTGTCACTTGCTGATCTAGGTATGGTTTGTGCTGGAACGCGTTGATGTCGATAGAGCCATCATCCAGAGCTGCGTTTGGCGTTACGTAATCTGTGAAAGTGACTAGCTCTACATCCAGACCATATTTTTCTTTGGCAACTTTAGCTGCGACTTCTGCTACCTGAGCTTCAGCACCTGCCATAACACCAACTTTAATTTTGCTGGTATCTGCTTGCTTTTCACCACAACCTGATAGGACAAGTGCTGATGCAGCTGCTGCGATGGTGAGTAGACCTTTTAATCCAAATTTCATGACTTTCTCCTTATTCTGACTCTGTAAATAGATTATCTGTGATCGACGCGGCGCACGATGGCATCGCCGATAGACTGAATGATTTGTACCAAAACGATAAGCATTACCACGGTTACTGCCATGATAACTACATCATAGCGATGGAAGCCGTAACGAATGGCGACATCACCTAAGCCGCCACCACCAACCGTTCCGGCCATGGCTGAATAGCTGACTAAAGTGACCAACGTGATGGTGACTGAGTTGACTATGGTTGGCATTGCTTCAGGAAGCAGAACCTTGTTGATGATTTGCATCGGAGTAGCGCCCATCGATTGAGCCGCTTCCACCAAGCCTGTTGGTACTTCCAACAAGGCACCTTCAATAAGGCGAGCAACAAACGGGATGGCGCCGATCGTCAAGGGTACGATCGCTGCTGTAGTACCAATAAAAGTGCCGACCAGAATTTTAGTGACTGGAATGATGGCAACCATTAATACTAGGAATGGCACTGAGCGGCCAACGTTGACGACAGCGCCGAGAATGCTATTAAGCTTGGTGTTCTCAAGTAGGCCACCTTTCTTCGTTGTATGAAGAATAACGCCCAGTGGAATACCAACAGCAAAGCCAACAATACCTGCCACTGCGACCATGTAGATGGTTTCCCAAGTCGCACCGATTAAAAGGTTACTGTTAAGGCTCAGCCACTCAGAAATTGTGTTAAAGGACATAACCCAGTACCTCTACTTTTACATTGTGTTCACGGAGGAATTCGATTGCCGCGTTGTCATCTTGCTCGTTACCAAATAGCTCTGCGACCATCATGCCGAATTTAACGCCACCGGCGTAATCAAGATCAGAGCTTAGAATGCTGACATCAATATTAAATTTACGCGCGATCTGACTGACGAGTGGCGCGTCTACAGTTGCACCAGTAAACTCAAGTCGAACTAATGGGTAACTGCCTTCAACGCGGGTCTCTTGCAGGCGTGCCTGATAATCATCAGGGATAGATAGATCAAGCGTAGAACGGATGAACTCATGTGCCAGTTCTGTTTTCGGGTGAGCAAAGATTTCACCTACCGTGCCTTTCTCAACCAGCTCCCCGCCACCAATAATTGCCACTTCATGACAGATACTCTTTACCACGTCCATTTCGTGGGTGATGAGCAGCATAGTGATATTCAGTTTACGGTTAATCTCTTTGAGCAGTTCGAGAATCGATTGTGTTGTCGCAGGATCCAAAGCGCTGGTTGCCTCGTCACACAGCAATACTTTTGGATCGGAAGCTAGAGCACGTGCGATAGCCACACGCTGCTTTTGACCACCACTCAGGTTAGAAGGGTAGCTTTCGTGTTTATCAGAAAGGCCTACCAGTTTGAGCAGCTCGGTGACTTTCTCATTGATTTGAGTCTTATCTTTGCCTGCGAGTTCTAGCGGTAGAGCAACATTATCGAATACAGTACGTGACGATAGCAGGTTAAAATGCTGGAAGATCATGCCGATGTTACGGCGTGTTTCACTCAGTTCAGATTTGGACTGCTTGGTAAGATCAATGCCGTCAACAATGATCGAGCCAGATGTCGGTGCTTCCAACATATTGACACATCGAATTAGCGTACTTTTCCCTGCTCCGGATGAGCCAATTACACCGAATATCGTCCCCTGAGGGATATGAAGGTTGATGTCCTTCAGAGCATGTATTTCTTTGCTTCCTTGAAGAAATACTTTGTTTACTTGATTAATTTCTATCATCGAGAAATCCGCTATCAGACTGCTTTGGGAAAAAGTAGATAATTTTGAACTACCTCTCATTTAGTAGAGGATGCTATGGTTTTGCATTAATTGTGTCAATAGATATTTTTACGGCTAGACGTCTAAACGTTCATTTCAATCAAACAGATTAGTAATTAGATAGTGATGAAAGAAATAAAGCGTGCAATAATTCCGGTAATAAATAGTAGACAGAGAAGCAAATTTTGGCGAAACCAGCAGTCTTTTTGGATCGTGATGGCGTAATCAACGTCGACCACGGCTATGTTCATGACGAGCACGACTTTGAATTTATTGATGGCGTGTTTGAAGCGACGAAAAAGCTCAAAGATATGGGCTATATGCTTGTATTGGTGACCAACCAGTCAGGGATTGCTCGTGGTAAATTCAGTGAAGATCGTTTCCTTTCACTAACGCAGTGGATGGATTGGAACTTTGTTGATCATGGTGTTGAATTTGATGGCTTCTACTATTGTCCACACCATGCGGAACATGGTCAGGGTAAGTACAAAGAAGATTGCAATTGCCGCAAACCTAAGCCTGGCATGTTCATTTCTGCTCGTGACTTTCTCAAAATCGATATGGCGAATTCTGTTATGGTCGGCGACAAGGCTGAGGATATGATGGCCGCAGAAGCCGCTGAAGTGGGTACGCGTATTTTAGTACGTACTGGCAAGCCTGTAACTGAAAAAGGTGAAGCGCTGGCAACGGCTGTGCTTGATAGTATCAAAGATGTGCCAGCCTACTTAACTAAGTAAAAGCCGAGAAAAGAGGTCGCTTGAGGCGGCCTTTTTCTATTGGAGAGTATGGATGAAAATGAATGCCTTGTTAGCGTTTCTGGCTGGAACGACACTATTTGGTTGCAGCCATTTAGCGATTGAGCGCGAAGCAGATGACACGCATCAATTCGTGACCTACCAGTGTGAATCAAACAAGCAGTTTGAGGTCGCCTATCTGATTGAAGAGCAAGCGGCGCTTTTACGTTTGCCTAAACATGACTACCGCCTCACTCAGGTCCCATCTGGTTCTGGTGCAAAATACATCCTAGATAATGGAACAAAGCCGATTCTTAATCCGGTAACTTTACACACCAAAGGTGATGATGCGCGGTTAGAGTTAGGCAGAGTTGTTTACAAAAACTGTAAAACCCAATAGCGCTAACTCTCTATTAATCCAGCTTAAATTGACTGAAACCACTGCATTATGAATAAAAAACTGACCATTCTTGATATTGCGAAATTGTCTGGCGTTGGTAAGTCTACGGTTTCCCGTGTGTTAACCAATGACCCTAAAGTCAAACCGGAAACTCGTGCCAAAGTTGAGCGTGTGATTGAAGAGTCTGGCTATGTGCCTTCTAAGTCGGCGCAAGCGATGCGTGGAGGCAGTCAGAAAGTGGTTGGGGTTATCATTTCGCGTCTTGATTCACCATCGGAAAACAAAGCCGTCAGCAGTATGCTGCAAGTTCTCTACAGTAACGGCTATGACGCGGTGATCATGGAAAGCCAATTTGACCGCAAGATGACCAATGAGCATCTCGATGTCCTGCGCAGACGTAATGTTGATGGCGTGATTGTGTTTGGCTTTAGCGATTTCGATATTGAACGTCTGTCTAGTTGGCAACATCGTTCACTGGTAATTGCCATGGATACCGACGCCACCTCATCGATCAACTACGATAATACAGGCGTTATTCGTTGTGCATTGGAACACCTTCAGCGCCAATCGGTGAGTGAGATTGCTTTTATTGGTGTTGACCCTTCAGACCGGACTACTGGGCAGATTCGTCTCAATGCATACTTAGATTGGTGTTCAGAGCAGCGATTATCCCCTAACTACCAAACAGGTCACCTTCATCACGAAAGTGCTTATCAACTGGTGGATAAAGTGTTGAATCAAACCACACAGGCGATTGTGTGCGCCAGTGATACTTTGGCACTTGGTGTAATTAAGCGTCTTCAGGAGTTGGATAGGGAAGACGTAATGGTGACTGGTGTCGGTGGGAATGAGCTGTTGTCTTTTCTATTTCCGAGAGTATTCAGTATTGACCCAGGTTATGCTCAGGCTGGAGAAAGAGCTGCCAAGCTATTGATTTCTCAGCTTAATGGAGAGTCTGAACTAGTGCACCTCACTCAGGAACCAATCCTGAGTTAAACCTTTCTTTTCTTTATGGTTTAAAATTATACTGTGATCTCATTCAATTAATGGGATTGTTCCCATTTATCTATTTCGATAGATTTGACAATATAATAAGCACAAATGGGAATGTTCCCAAGCTAATTATAACTAACCTTTTGATCAGAGAGTTCTGATCTGAACGAGAAACCAATTTAGGGTGGACAAGGATATGAGTAAGATTGCGAAACAAGAGGTTGAGCGTCTGATAGAACTGGTTGGCGGTCGCGATAACATCGCCAGTGTAAGCCACTGTCTGACACGTCTACGTTTTGTGTTAAATGACACCGATAAAGCCGATAGTAAAGCGCTAGAAGCTTTGCCACTAGTGAAAGGCTGTTTTACCAACGCAGGTCAGTTTCAAGTTGTTGTCGGTACTGAAGTTGATGAAGTGTATAAAGTTCTGATTGAACTGTCGGGTAAGTCTGAAGCGTCGAAAGATGAATCCAAACAGGCTGCACGTCAGAATATGAACATTTTGGAACGTGGTATCTCCCATCTTGCTGAAATCTTTGTACCACTGTTGCCAGCCATCATTACAGGTGGTTTGATCTTGGGCTTCCGCAACGTGATTGGCGACATCAAGATGTTTGATGGTCAATCATTGACGGAAATCAGCCAATTCTGGGCGACGGTTCACAGCTTCCTATGGCTAATTGGTGAAGCCATTTTCTTCTTCTTACCTGTTGGTGTGTGTTGGTCAACAGTGAAGAAACTCGGTGGTACACCGATCCTCGGCATTACGCTTGGTGTCACTTTAGTCTCTCCTCAACTGATGAATGCGTACCTGATTGGTAAGCAAGTGCCAGAAGTGTGGGACTTTGGCTTATTTGCTATCGAGAAGGTGGGCTATCAGGCCCAGGTAATTCCAGCCATGTTAGCGGGTATCGCGTTGGCGTTCATCGAAACTAACCTTAAGCGCATTGTTCCTTCTTACCTATATCTGGTTGTTGTTCCTTTCGTTTCGATCATCGTCTCTGTTGTATTGGCGCACTCTCTGATTGGCCCGTTCGGTCGCGTATTGGGTGATGGTGTGGCATTTGCCGCGAAAGCAGCAATGACGGGTGATTTCGCTGTGATTGGCTCAATGGTGTTTGGCTTCCTGTATGCACCTTTGGTGATTACCGGTATTCACCATACAACCAACGCTGTCGATCTACAGTTGATGCAAGACCTAGGTGGTACTCCAATTTGGCCTTTGATTGCACTGTCTAACATTGCTCAGGCATCAGCGGTTGTCGGTATTATCATCATCAGTAAGAAACACGGTGAACGCGACATCTCAGTACCTGCGGCTATCTCTGCTTATCTAGGTGTCACCGAGCCAGCGATGTACGGTATTAACCTTAAATACAAATTCCCAATGCTGAGTGCGATGATCGGTAGTGCTATTGCAGCAGCGATCTGTGGTAGTGCCGGTGTGATGGCTAATGGTATCGGGGTGGGCGGCCTGCCGGGTATTCTGTCTATCCAACCACAATTCTGGGGCATCTACGCGATTGCAATGCTGGTGGCGATTGCACTTCCAGCAGTGTTGACCCTGTTCTTCTACAAGCGTGCACAAATGAAGGGCGAGCTAGAGCCTGCAAGCGCTTAAGCGCAAACAAAAAGGAGCGATCGCAATTCGGCGATCGCTTCTGCTATTTTTTCGATTTTTTATTCTTTGGTAAGTGAGTTTAGCAATGACAACAATCACAAATGATGCGAACTGGTGGAAAACGGCTTCGATATATCAGATTTACCCGAAGAGCTTCTGTGATAGTGGCAGTAAGGGAACTGGAGATATCAAGGGCATCATTTCTAAGCTTGATTACTTAAAACTGCTCGGCATTGATGCTATTTGGCTGACACCAGTCTATCAGTCTCCGATGATTGATAATGGTTACGATATCTCAGACTACTACGCCATTAACCCTCAATTTGGCAGCATGGACGATTTTGAATGTCTGCTTAGTGAAGCGCACCAGCGTGGTATTCGCATCATCATGGACATTGTCGTTAACCACACTTCTACCGAGCACGCTTGGTTCCAATCTGCGCTGGGGGATAAGAGCAGCCCATATCGTGATTACTACATTTGGAAAGATCCGGTAGAAGGTGACGTTCCAAACAACTGGCAGTCCAAGTTTGGTGGCAGTGCATGGGAAATGGATGAGCAAACAGGCCAGTATTTTCTGCACCTCTTTGCCAAAGAGCAGGCGGATCTCAATTGGGAGAACCCGACAGTTCGTGAGGAAGTGAAAAAGGTCATCAGCTTCTGGGCAGAGAAAGGCGTGGATGGTTTCCGCCTTGATGTAATCAACCTGATTTCTAAGCAGCAAGACTTCCCGAATGATGATATCGGTGATGGTCGTCGCTTTTACACAGATGGCCCTCGTGTACATGAATACTTGCAGGAAATTAGCGAAGCTGTGTTCCAAAAATATGGCAGCGTTACGGTTGGCGAAATGTCGTCTACCACATTGGAACACTGCCAGCAGTATTCCTCTCTGGATAACAGAGAATTGTCGATGGTGTTTAATTTCCATCACCTCAAAGTGGATTATCCAAATGGTGAGAAGTGGACTAAAGCACCCTTTGATTTTTTACAGCTAAAGAAAATCTTTAACCACTGGCAAACAGGATTGAACGGTAAAGGTTGGGGAGCATTGTTCTGGTGTAATCATGATCAACCACGTGTCGTTAGCCGCTTAGGTGATGATAAAAACTATCGAGTGGAGTCTGCCAAGATGTTGGGAGCCTCTGTCCATATGATGCAAGGAACACCATACATTTATCAAGGGGAAGAGATTGGGATGACCAACCCCGGCTATACCTCGATAGAGCAATACCGTGATGTGGAAAGCACCAATATGTATGACATCATGGTCAACCAGCAAGGTGTGAGCAACGAAGAGATGATCGATATTCTGGCTCAGAAATCCCGTGACAACTCGCGGACGCCAATGCAATGGAATGACGAGCAGTATGCTGGCTTCTCTCAGGTAGAGCCTTGGTTGGCGGTGGCAGAAAATTATCCTCAAGTGAACGCAGCTAAAGCCGTTGATGACAGTGATTCGGTCTTTTACTTCTATCAGAAGTTAATTCAATTGCGCAAAGAGATTGAAGTGATCACGACAGGGGACTATCAAGATCTGTATCCGAATCATGAGCAGATCTTTGGCTATCAACGTAAGAGCGCCAAACAGACGCTGATTTGTCTCAACAACTATTACGGCGTGGAAGCGCAATGTACACTGCCGGACTCTTTCAAGGTGGATTGTGCTAAGTATGTATTAGGCAACTACGTTTTACCTGAAGCTGTTTCTCGAGATCAGACCCTACGTCCTTATGAGACACGCATTATTTTAATTGAAGAGTAATCACCCCCTATAGTGTTTTCTTCATTGCCTCGCTTGTGCGGGGCATTTTTTATGCGTAATTGGAAAGCAGAAACGAAAAAATCCAGCTCAATGAGCTGGATTTTCGCTGATATGGTGGAGGGGGACGGATTCGAACCATCGAAGGCAGTGCCAGCAGATTTACAGTCTGATCCCTTTGGCCACTCGGGAACCCCTCCAGGGTGTTTTTATCCTTAATTGATGTTTTCCCAACACAACAATCAAGCGTTTAATATGGTGGAGGGGGACGGATTCGAACCATCGAAGGCAGTGCCAGCAGATTTACAGTCTGATCCCTTTGGCCACTCGGGAACCCCTCCAGGGTATTTTTATCCTTAATTGATGTTTTCCCAACACAACAATCAAGCGTTCAATATGGTGGAGGGGGACGGATTCGAACCATCGAAGGCAGTGCCAGCAGATTTACAGTCTGATCCCTTTGGCCACTCGGGAACCCCTCCAGGGCTTTTTATCCTTAACTGACGTTTTCCCAACACATCAATCAAGCATTTAATATGGTGGAGGGGGACGGATTCGAACCATCGAAGGCAGTGCCAGCAGATTTACAGTCTGATCCCTTTGGCCACTCGGGAACCCCTCCAGGGTGTTTTTATACTTAAGAAATGATTTCCCAACCCATTACTCAAGTGCGGAGCGCATCATAGCAAACTCGCTAAACCTGTAAAGACTTTTCTTATGATTTTGAATTGAATGCTGGCTTTTTGGGCAAAGATGCCAGTAAGTAACCTAAAAGCTCAGGTAATCAAAGTCTAAACTTACAGTTTATTGCTCTCTCTTTACATTACTTGACGTTTCCCAAGTGGTTTAATGAGTACAATATGCCGAGTTTTTTGAGACAGAATTTCAATCATGAAAAATAAAATTATTCTGAGTATTTTTTCGTTGTCTATGATTGCGGCCACACCTACTGTTCAAGCTAAAAGGCAAGGGCCACAGACAGTAACTGTGGTGACAGAGCAGGTCCAGACACATCAAGTTTCACAGTCTTTATCTTTGGTAGGCAAAATTGAAGCAGAGCAATCGGTTGTGCTCTCCTCTGAAGTGACAGGTCGAGTCGATGTCATTGCATTTAAAGCCAATCAAGAAGTAAAGAAAGGCCAGTTGCTGATTCAGCTTAATGATGACAAGGCAAAAGCCAGCGTGGCCGAAGCGAAAGCCTACCTGAGAGATGAAAAGCGCAAGCTCAAAGAATTTGAACGCTTGGTCAAGCGTAATGCGATCACTCAGACTGAAATTGATGCGCAGAAAGCCAGCGTAGAAATTGCTCAAGCACGTCTTGACGCGGCCAATGCGAATCTCAGTGATTTAAATATTACTGCGCCTTTTTCTGGTACTGTCGGCTTCGTCGATTTTAGTTTAGGTAAGTTGGTGAGTACGGGGGATGAGTTGGTTGCACTGGATGACTTATCTGTCATGCAGTTGGATTTACAAGTGCCTGAGCGTTATTTGTCTCAAATATCGAAAGGTATGAAGGTCACCGCAACGACGGCTGCATGGGATGGATGGATGTTTGAGGGGCAAGTGGTCGGTATCGACTCACGCATCAATGAAGAAACGCTCAATCTACGAGTACGAATCCATTTTGAAAACCCGGATAAAAAGTTAAAGCCAGGGATGTTAGTCGCGGCGGATATGGATTTCCCGCCAGTGGAAGCGCCGATTATTCCTGTTCAAGCACTCGAATATTCTGGTACCAAACGTTATGTCTACGTAGTTGGAGGTGACAGCAAAGCGGTTCGCACTGAGGTCTTCTTAGGTGCTCGTATCGGCAACCAAGTTGTGATTGAAAAAGGCCTGGATATCGGCCAGAAAATCGTCGTTCAAGGTATTGTGAACATGCGCGATGGTGTCGCTGTGAGTGAACTGGGTAAAGATGGCAAACCACTGAGTACTGAGCAAGAAGGTAACAGCTAATGTGGTTATCTGATGCTTCTGTAAAACGCCCCGTTGCGGCGGTCGTTCTCAGCTTACTGCTGTGTGTATTTGGTATTGTCTCTTTCAGTAAACTAGCGGTACGCGA
The DNA here is from genome assembly GCF_024449095.1 of Vibrio coralliilyticus. Classification (NCBI taxonomy): domain Bacteria; kingdom Pseudomonadati; phylum Pseudomonadota; class Gammaproteobacteria; order Vibrionales; family Vibrionaceae; genus Vibrio; species Vibrio coralinecrosis. Next base: position 2,456,591 of record NZ_CP024627.1, on the reverse strand, counting down.
AATGCCAGATATTGAAAGTCCGGTCGTATCAATCAGTACCCGTTATGAAGGCGCTTCAGCGACCATTATTGAAAGCCAAATTACGTCTGCACTGGAAGACCAGCTTTCTGGTATCAGTGGTATTGATGAAATTGAATCGAAAACGCGTAATGGCAGTTCACGGATCACGATTACTTTTGAACTCGGTTATGATCTCAATACTGGCGTCAGTGACGTTCGGGATGCGGTTGCACGTGCGCAGCGTTCCTTGCCTGATGAGGCGGATGATCCGATTGTTTATAAGAATAATGGCTCCGGTGAAGCGTCTCTCTACATCAATCTGAGCTCTTCAGAAATGGATCGGACGCAGTTGACGGACTATGTCGACCGAGTTCTGCTCGACAGATTCAGTTTGATCTCGGGTGTAAGTTCGGTGGACGTGTCTGGCGGCTTGTATAAAGTCATGTACGTTAAGCTGAAGCCTGCACAGATGGCGGGGCGTGGAGTCACGACATCTGACATTACTGCGGCACTCAACAATGAGAATATTGAAAGTCCGGGCGGCGAGGTACGTAACGATCAGATCGTGATGTCGGTTCGTACCGCTCGCAGTTATAACGTCGCCGAAGATTTCGAGTACCTTGTCGTTAAACGTGCCAGTGATAACTCGCCCATCTATCTGAAAGATGTCGCGGATGTCTACATTGGTGCGGAGAACGAAAGCTCGACCTTTAAGAGTGATGGTGTCGTCAATGTCAGTATGGGGATTGTGCCTCAATCGGACGCCAATCCGCTGGAAGTTGCTGACTTAGTGCATGATGAAGTGGAAAAAATCCAGCAATTCCTTCCATCGGGAACTCGTCTTGCCATCGACTATGATTCAACCGTCTTTATTGAGCGTTCGATAGCGGAAGTGTATAGCACTCTGTTTATTACCGGTGGTCTGGTCATTCTCGTGCTGTACATATTCATTGGTCAGGTACGAGCCACGCTGATCCCAGCAGTAACGGTGCCTGTTTCTTTGATTTCATCCTTCATGGCCGCTTACTACTTCGGTTTTTCCATCAACCTTATCACGTTGATGGCGCTGATATTGTCGATTGGCTTGGTAGTCGATGATGCTATCGTGGTGGTGGAGAACATTTTCCATCATATCGAACGGGGTGAAAAACCGCTGTTGGCGGCATACAAAGGGACACGCGAAGTTGGCTTTGCCGTAGTGGCGACAACTCTGGTACTGGTCATGGTTTTCCTGCCCATCTCGTTTATGGATGGCATGGTCGGCCTGCTGTTTACCGAGTTCTCGGTATTGTTGGCGATGTCGGTGATTTTCTCGTCATTGATTGCACTGACTCTGACTCCAGTACTGGGCAGCCAACTATTAAAGGCTAACGTGAAACCAAACCGCTTTAACCGTTTCATCGATCGCATGTTTGGTCGTTTGGAAAGCGGTTACCGTAAAGTATTGCGTGGAGCCTTGAAATGGAAATGGGCCGCGCCTCTGATCATCTTGACCTGTATCGGCGGAAGTTGGGGCTTGATGAAACAAGTGCCTTCTCAGCTCACACCATCTGAAGACCGCGGAGTGATCTTTGCCTTTGTTCGTGGTGCGGATGCGACTAGTTACAACCGCATGGCTGCGAACATGGATATCGTCGAAGAGCGCTTATTGCCGCTACTGGGCGAAGGCTTCCTTAAGTCCTTCAGCATCCAATCGCCAGCCTTTGGTGGTAACGCCGGTGACCAGACGGGGTTCGTGATCATGATTCTGGATGACTGGAATGATCGTGAGGTAACGGCTCAACAGGCGTTAGGCGAGGTGAGAAAGGCGCTGGTGGGGATTCCAGATGTTCGTGTCTTCCCATTTATGCCAGGCTTCCGAGGCGGCTCCAGTGAGCCAGTCCAGTTCGTGTTAGGTGGTTCTGATTACCCAGAGCTGAAACAGTGGGCTGAAAAGTTAGAACAGTTAGCAGAAGAGTCTCCGATCATGGAGGGGGCGGACATTAACTACTCTGAGCGAACCCCTGAGCTGGTGGTGACGGTTGACAAACAACGTGCGGCAGAGTTGGGCATCAGCGTATCAGAGATTTCTGAGACCTTAGAAATTATGCTTGGCGGTAAGAGTGAAACGACTTTTGTCGAGCGTGGTGAAGAATATGACGTTTATCTGCGCGGTGATGAGAACAGCTTCAATAACGCGACGGATCTGAGCCAGATTTATCTGCGAACCAGTTCAGGCGAATTAGTGACACTGGATGCGGTCACCAAGATTGAAGAAGTGGCTTCGTCGATTCGTTTGTCACATTACAACAAACAGAAATCGATTACCGTAACGGCTAACTTGTCTGATGGGTATACCTTAGGTCAGGCTCTGGATTTCCTAGATCAACAAGCGGTGGAAATTCTGCCGGGCGATATCTCAGTCAGCTACTCTGGTGAATCGAAAGATTATAAAGAGAACCAATCCAGTATTCTGGTGGTATTTGGCTTGGCACTGTTGGTCGCGTACCTAGTGTTGGCAGCGCAGTTTGAAAGCTTCATTAACCCACTGGTGGTGATGTTCACTGTTCCTATGGGGGTATTCGGCGGCTTCTTGGGCTTGTTCTTTATGAGTCAAGGGCTGAATATCTACAGCCAGATTGGCATGATCATGTTGATTGGTATGGTGACCAAGAACGGTATCCTGATCGTTGAGTTTGCGAACCAACTGCGTGATCGCGGCTTCGAATTTGAGAAAGCAATAGCCGATGCTGCGGCACGTCGCCTGCGCCCAATCATGATGACGGCGTTCACTACGCTTGCAGGTGCCATTCCATTGATCCTATCGACAGGGGCAGGTTATGAAAGCCGAGTGGCGGTAGGTACGGTGATCTTCTTCGGTATGGGTTTCGCAACGCTGGTGACTTTGTTTGTTATCCCTGCGATGTACCGACTGATTTCAGCAAGTACGCAGTCACCGGGTCATGTGGAAGCTGAACTGAACAAAGAGCTAAGTCACGATGTGAAGGCCAGAACCTCACACTAATCGCAGCAACCAATAACGCAAAAAGCCCGCAATCGCGGGCTTCTCTTCATCTAGTGGTTCTCAACCATAGTTGACCGAATAACGGGTTGGCTTGTGGTTCATGGCTAACACGACATTGAGCAGGATAGCACCCAGAATGGATAACCCGATGACTTCAGGAGAGACAAAGAAGAATGATGCGAACAAGATGCAACAATCGATGGCTAGTTGGGACTTGCCCACTGAGATACCGAACTTATCCTGAATAAACAGGCAAAGTACGTTGAAACCTCCGAGACTTGAGCGATGCCGGAACAGGATAAGCATACCTAAGCCCATCAGTAATCCGCCGGCAACCGCGCAATACACAACGTTGACCGTTTCAAGGCTGACGACCAGATATAGGTGATCTGCAAACACAGAGACTAAGGCACCAGAAATAGCACTGTTAAAGGCAAATCGTGAGCCAAAACGCTTCCACGCGAGTAAATAAAAAGGACTATTGGCCAAAAAGTAAAGCGTACCGAAGGAAAGTGACACAAACTGGTTCATAAGCAACGCTAAACCAGTGGTGCCTCCGGTTAACAGATCTGCAGATTGGAGGAAGAAAACGCCCTGAGCGACCAGAAATGTTCCGGTTAAAATAGCAATCCAATCTTCTTTGCGTGAGTGTTTTTCCATCAATTTGAAACTTTTACAGTAGATAATGGCGCGCATACTATTTAAAAAATGAGGTTTTCGGTAGCTTGAGAAGCAAATTTAAGGTAAACCTATGTAATTATCGTTTTACGGGGTGTAAAGGGAAAAATTGACACTTTTCATATTTATACGATTTAGAAAGGTGACAATATGACAATCCTCGTAGAACCACATGAAGAATCTGCATGAGAAAAAGTAAAACTTTCTCTTTATGACCAAGATCAAATTATGTAGAATGCGCGCTATTAACGTGATGCAAACGTTTGCGCGAGTCAGTTTGCGTAGATTAATAGGGTCATTAGTAGGTTTTTTGCAAATTTCAGTTTAAATCTGAGTCAGGAGATACAGATGCTAAAGCGTGATATGAACATCGCAGATTACGATGCGGAACTGTTCGCAGCAATCCAAGAAGAAACTCTTCGCCAGGAAGAACACATTGAACTAATTGCTTCAGAAAACTACACCAGTCCACGTGTAATGGAAGCTCAAGGTTCTCAGTTAACAAACAAATACGCAGAAGGCTACCCTGGCAAGCGTTACTACGGTGGTTGTGAATACGTTGATAAAGCGGAAGCTTTGGCAATTGATCGTGCATGTCAGCTATTCGGCTGTGAGTACGCGAACGTTCAACCTCACTCTGGCTCACAAGCAAACAGCGCTGTTTACATGGCATTGCTAAACCCAGGTGATACTGTTCTAGGTATGAGCCTAGCGCATGGTGGTCACTTGACTCATGGCTCACCAGTAAACTTCTCTGGTAAACACTACAACGTGATTCCTTACGGTATCGACGAAGCGGGTCAAATTAACTACGACGAGATGGAGCAGCTTGCTCTAGAGCACAAGCCTAAGATGATCATCGGCGGCTTCTCGGCTTACTCTCAAATCGTTGACTGGGCTCGCATGCGTGAAATTGCAGACAAAGCCGGCGCGTACCTATTTGTCGACATGGCGCACGTTGCTGGTCTAATCGCAGCAGGCGAATACCCAACGCCAGTCCCTCACGCTCACGTAGTGACGACGACTACGCACAAGACACTAGCGGGCCCACGTGGTGGTCTAATCCTGTCTAATGCTGGCGAAGATATGTACAAGAAGTTGAACTCCGCGGTATTCCCTGGTGGTCAGGGTGGTCCTCTGATGCATGTTATCGCAGGTAAAGCGGTAGCGTTCAAAGAAGCAATGGAGCCGGAATTCAAAGCGTACCAAGCGCGCGTAGTGAAGAACGCTAAAGCGATGGTTGCCCAGTTCCAAGAGCGTGGTTACAAGATCGTTTCTAACGGTACAGAGAACCACCTGTTCCTAGTTGACCTCATCGACAAAGACATCACAGGTAAAGATGCAGATGCAGCACTTGGTGCAGCAAACATCACGGTAAACAAGAACTCAGTGCCAAACGATCCACGTAGCCCGTTCGTGACTTCTGGTATCCGTGTAGGTTCTCCAGCCATCACTCGTCGTGGTTTCACTGAAGAAGATGCTAAAGAACTAGCGAACTGGATGTGTGACGTTCTTGATAACATCGGCAGCGAAGAGGTTATCCAAGCAACGAAAGCGAAAGTGCTTGAAATCTGTAAGCGCCTACCGGTTTACGCTTAATCTCACTGCGCGAATCATTGCCACTTTTAAAACCTCCCGCTGGGAGGTTTTTTATTTTCTGATTCTTTCCCTAAGCAAACCAACTGGATAAACCAGTTACTCCTTCACTTCCCTTATCATGCTGGTCACTCAATGATTGATAATTAAAAACCGCAACATAATCACAATGTTTTATATCTGTGATTGATTGGTATTGAGTTTAAATCTATATACTTAGTTTTAATTGGCTATTCATAAGGAAGAGTTGAATGCGTCCAACGAAAGAAAACCTGACCGCTTTGGTCGGCAAAAATATTGAAATGGATATGCGTCTCACGTGTCAACCGGAAAACAGCGAGACTGGCTATTTGGAAAAGCAGTATGGTGTGACCTTAATTCAGCGTGATGGCAAAGTAGTTTTGACGCGAGATGATTCCTCCGTTGATGCTGGTGTTTGGGTACCATACGCTGAAACCAAAGCGGTGGTAGGGCGTTACACAGGCAGTGGCATAGGTTGGTTAGCGTCTGGGCCGTTTAGTGGTTGTGAAATGGCTGTTGGTGTAGATAAAGAGCAAAACCGAGTTTTTGCTGCACATATTGCAAAGCAAAGCGGTTCAACGGCACCAGCGGATTATCGAAAATTCCGCACCGATGCGAAAGCGAGTGAGTTTTATTGGAACCGGATTCCGATGCCTTTCGAAGATAAGTTTTCCTGTGCGTATGTTTTTGTTATCTGTTCAACAGACGGCATTATTTCGATGAACTCGTTAGAAGTCGAAGTGACCAGCATGGGGGGAAGCAATGGTAAGGTATTGTCGGTAAGAACGTTCAAATAGTGGAGCTCTTGCCGTTGAAATGAAAAAGGTTGATGAAAACAAATCATCAACCTTTTTTGATTCTAGCTTGAGCCTATTTTGAAATGCTCAGTAGCGTACCTGACTTACACTTGAATGAGTAGTACTTACGGCTTTCGCTGAACTTGCCAAGACCTTCACCATCACAGTAATCGATGTTGATATCACGCATAGTCTCAAGCGTTGCTTCGCTGGTTAGAGCAAACTTAGAGCCGTCAGCACATACGATACGTACGCGGCCATCGTCACTGACAGAGTAAAGTTCAACCTCTGTATTACACAGCTCAAAAGAAGCTTCGCGGAAATTGTCCTGCTGTGTGTTAGACGCACAACCTGCTGTTAGCGCGGCGAGAGCAACAGCAACAAAACCTAGTCTTTTCATAATAATTCCTTGGAGATGTACTTTTTTATGTCGTTAGAGCTAAGCCTATAGAAGAGTTGTGTCTCATTCAAGAAACGAAACAAAAAAGGGCTGACTTATTTTGCCAACCCTTACGACTAATTAAAGTGATATTTAGCTTACTTCGACACCTTGTGCTTGTAGGTCAGCATGGTATGAAGAGCGAACAAATGGGCCACATGCCGCGTGAGTGAAGCCCAGTTCCAGAGCAATTTCTTTTAACTCATCAAATTCTGAAGGCGGCACATAACGTTCAACGGGGAGATGGTGACGACTTGGTGCTAAGTACTGACCTAGAGTCAGCATAGTCACACCATGCTCGCGAAGATCTTTAAGAACTTCAACGATTTCTTCTTTAGTTTCACCTAGACCCATCATTAAGCCTGATTTAGTCGGTACATCCGGATGCTGTTCTTTGAATTTCTTAAGCAGCTGTAGCGACCATTTGTAATTGGCGCCTGGACGAGCTTTGCGGTACAGACGAGGTGCCGTTTCCAAGTTATGGTTGAAGACATCTGGTGGGTTGTCTTTCATTAATTCAAGTGCGACATCCATACGGCCGCGGAAATCTGGGACTAGAGTCTCGATACGGATGTTTGGATTTTTGGCACGTATCTCACGGTTACAATCAGCGAAGTGTTTTGCTCCACCGTCACGAAGATCATCACGGTCAACTGAGGTAATAACCACATATTTCAGCTTCATATCTGAAATGGTTTGCGCCAGTTTTTTCGGTTCATCGGCTTCAGGAGCAACTGGGCGTCCATGAGCGACATCACAGAAAGGGCAGCGACGAGTACAGATAGCACCAAGAATCATAAAAGTGGCCGTACCGTGGTTGAAGCACTCTGCTAAGTTAGGACAAGACGCTTCCTCACACACCGAGTGGAGGTTATTCTTACGCATAGCTGACTTAATATCTTGGATACGTTGGCTATCAGCAGGTAGCTTGATCTTCATCCAATCAGGCTTACGCAGGATTTCTTTTTGCTCAGTTGGCATGTTCTTAACTGGGATCAGTGCCATCTTGTCGGCGTCGCGGTATTTAACGCCTTTTTCCATTTGGATTGGTTTACTCATGCTATCTTTACTTCTCTTTGCTTCTCATCGCGTAGGAGAGGCTTCTGTGCTGAATTCAACTTGCTCGTAACCAAGCAAAGCTACAAGTTCATCGACTAATGTCGCTTCAACCTGGGTAAGATCATCCGGTCCACCAAGCTGGCTCATCTGAACCATCTCCATTCCGGCATAGCCACATGGATTGATACGTAAAAACGGTGATAAATCCATATTTACGTTTAATGCTAAACCATGAAATGAGCATCCTTTACGGATTCTCAGCCCCAAAGAGCAGATCTTTTTACCATCAACATAGACGCCTGGTGCATCTGGTCGTGCCGCCGACTCTATATTGTAATTTTTAAGGGTGTTGATCACGAGGTTCTCTATATGAGTTACAAGCTCTCTGACCCCGATCTTTTTACGACGTAAATTTATCAGGAAGTAAGCCACCAATTGACCGGGACCGTGATAGGTCACCTGACCCCCTCTATCGCTTTGGACAACAGGGATATCACCGGTATTGATCAAATGCTCTTCTTTACCTGCTTGCCCTTGTGTAAAGACAGGGTTGTGCTCGACTAGCCATACTTCATCACAGGTTTCCTCAGTACGGTGATCTGTGAAGTCGTGCATGGCTTGCCAGATAGGTTCGTAATCTTGCCTACCCAGACGCTTCACAACAAGCTGGTTTTGCATTCCTGATCCTATAGTCAGTAAATAAAGTCTTGGGATTATAAACTGGTTCTGGTCATTGAACTATATACCAGTTACACATTTTTAACCCTTGGAAATATGCAGGATTATTATCTATATGATATTTAAAAAGAAAGCAGCTTTCGCTGCTTTCAAATTAATTTTATTTTATCAAATAAAATTATAGAACCATGCGTACAATGTCGATTTCACCCAGCTCTTTATACAGCGTTTCGACTTGTTCAATTGACGTCGCTGTAATGGTAATAGATACCGAATGGTAGTTGCCTTTGGCACTTGGTTTCACGCTAGGGCTATAGTCACCTGGAGCGTGGCGCTGGATCACTTCAAGAACCTTCTCTGGCAGTTCAGGCTTGGCGTAGCCCATTACCTTGTAGGTAAACGAACAAGGGAACTCAAGCAGGTCTTTCAGTTTTGCATCTGAGTTGATAGTCAACATTTTGAAACTCCAAGTTGAATGTCATGTAAGCAGCGCGGAATAGTACTGCCATTGAATCTAAATCTCAACATTCTCGCGATTTGAGCTAGCGAGAATAAAAAAAGCCGCGTGAAGCGGCTTTTGATGAATATGTGTTCTGGATTATAGGAAGCTCTTAATCAGCATCACAATGTAATCCCACAGACGGCTGAATAGGCTACCTTCTTCTACGTCTTCAAGAGCAAGAAGTGGGTACTCAGCAACATCTTCGCCTTCTAGTTGATAGTATAGCTTACCAACTACGTCACCTTTTTTAATGGGGGCTTCAAGTTCTTTTTCAAGCACGAAGCTTGCTTGAAGATTCTTCGCTTCTCCGCGAGGAAGGGTAACATATGTGTCTTGGTCGAGGCCTAGCGCAACAGTGTCTTTGTCACCCATCCAGATTTTTTCTTCGACGAAGGTTTCACCGGCTTTGTGTGGGGCAACGGTTTCAAAGAATCGGAAACCGTAGCTTAGCAATTTCTTACTTTCAGATTTACGTGCATTGGCGCTTTTGGTTCCCATCACGACCGCAACAAGACGCATTTTACCTTCTGTCGCAGAGCTAACTAAGCTATATCCCGCATTACTTGTATGGCCGGTTTTTATACCATCAACGTTCATGCTCTTATCCCACAGTAAGCCATTACGGTTATATTGTGTGATACCGTTGTAAGTGTATTTCTTCTCGGAGTAGATACGGTACTCATCAGGCACGTCACGGATCAAAGCTTGACCTAACAGTGCCATGTCATAAGGCGTTGAGTATAGATTCGAGTTATCTAGGCCGTGGACGTTAGCAAAGTGCGTATCTTTCATACCTAGGGTATTAGCCCAAGCATTCATCAGATCTACGAAAGCGTCTTCTGAGCCAGCAATGTGCTCAGCCATCGCTACACAGGCGTCATTACCGGACTGAACAATGATACCTCGGTTGAGCTCTTCTACTTTAACTGTGGTGCCAACCTCAATAAACATTTTTGAAGAATCAGGGAAGTTCTTTGCCCATGCATTCTTACTGATCGTCACATCATCCTGAAGTGAAATATTACCGCGTTCCAATTCTTGACCAATGACATAACTGGTCATCATTTTGGTCAGACTGGCTGGAGACAATTTGGTGTTCATCTCTTTTTCAGCCAGGATCTTACCTGAATGATAATCCATCAAAACGTAGCCTTTTGCGGCGATTTGGGGGGCATCCGGTACAACAATCGGAGCGGCAAATGAAGTGGATGCGAAAGTTGCAGAAAGCGCAATAGAAGACGCAAAAACGGATTTAATTAGCGTTGTTTTTTTCATATTGACTACAGGTTTATATTAACTGTCCATATCTTAACAGAAACAATCGCTCAAACCAGTGTAAGGCTTGCCCCACACTGGATTGAGGACTACTGGGATTTTATAAAAGCACTTGAATAGCCCATCAGCTTGACTTGTTCTAATGCTTTTTGTGTCAGCATATAGTCATCAAATGGACCTAGAAACACTCGATGAATGTTTTTATCCGAATTGACATAACTTTTGACTGAAAGTGTTTGACTTAAATCTTGTGCTAAAGTTCGCACTCTGTCTTCGTGTTGTGATGAAGCCACCTGAACAACGAACTTAGGCAGTGCTTTTTGTTTGTGAGCTTCCGTGGGTTTACCTACTGAGATGACCTCGATGGCAACATTTGCGGTTCCCGTACGAATCACATCCAGCTTGGTCGCTGCGGCAAAACTGAGGTCTATGATTCGACCCTCATGAAAAGGTCCGCGATCATTGACGCGCACAATGGCCGTTTTACCATTGTCTTTGTTAGTGACTTTAACATAACTGGGAATAGGTAGGGTTTTGTGCGCCGCCGACATAGAATACATATCGTACACTTCGCCGTTAGACGTTAGGTGACCGTGAAATTTTTTGCCGTACCAAGATGCCATCCCTTCTTGGGTGAAGCCTTGAGGCTCTCTGATAATTTTGTATTTCTCTCCACGCAGTGTGTAGTCACTATTACCGCCCAAGCTATAAGGTTCGTACTGAGGATTAGCATCTTCTATGTGATCAACAGAAATCGGTGAATTTGGGGCGATGTCGTCATCGATCGTGTATCGCTGAGAAGGCGTTGATGAGCAACCCGCTAACAGGATTACAGCGCATAGTATGCTAAGCAAAGGAGTATTTAGGGTCATTTAGGTTGCCTTCGAGAATGCATTTCTGTGAGTGTGAATCGACATAAGTATGCCAAAGCCGGCCATAAGAGTAACCATTGATGTTCCACCATAACTAATGAGGGGGAGTGGAACACCAACAACAGGCAGAATGCCACTAACCATGCCGATATTAACAAAAACGTAGACAAAGAAGCTTAGAACAATACTGCCAGCCATCATTCTACCAAAAGCGGTTTGTGCTTTACTGGCTAACACTAACCCTCGACCAATAATAAACAGATACAGACTAAGTAAAATTAGGATACCAATTAATCCCCACTCTTCAGCGATCACAGCAAAAATAAAGTCAGTGTGGCGCTCTGGTAAAAACTCTAATTGGGATTGGGTACCTTGTAGCCAGCCTTTGCCTGATATGCCACCAGAGCCGATCGCTATTTTACTTTGAATAATGTGGTAACCAGCGCCAAGAGGATCTGACTCTGGGTTAAACAGCGTTCTTACTCTGACTTTCTGATACTCACGCATAAGGAAGAACCAGAGAATCGGTAAAAAAGCACCAAGGCCACACGCTGCGGCGAAGATGATTCTCCAGCTGATCCCTGCAAGAAAGATAACAAATATACCTGACGCTGCAATCAGAATCGAAGTGCCCAAATCTGGCTGTTTAGCAATGAGGATAGTGGGAACAAAGACCATGACTAAAGACAGTACGAGAGTCTGGAAGGTTGGTGGCAGTGAGCGTTTACCAATAAATCGGGCCACCATCAGAGGCACCGCGAGCTTAAGCAACTCGGAGGGTTGAAAGCGGACAAAGCCCAGATTGAGCCATCGCTGGGCACCTTTGGAAGCTTCACCAAAGAATAGTACGCCGAACAACAGTAAAACCCCGACCATAAACATAAGCGGTGCCAAAGTTTCGTATGTTCGAGGAGGAATTTGCGCAAGAATGACCATAACACCTAGGGATAAGCCCATTCGCATAGCTTGGCGGTCCATCATGGCCAGACTTTGACCACTCGCACTGTACATGACTACTAGGCCAAAGCCCATTAAGACAAGAATACCGAGTAACAGAGGCAAATCGATATGAAAGCGCTCAAACAGCGCTCGGTTTTGCCCCGTAGCTGGATCAAAATCCATTATTGTTCTGCCTCTTTATCTTTTACTAATACATGGTCGAAGATACGTCTTGCGACTGGGCCGCCTTGTGATGATCCACCGCCGGCATTTTCTAATACCAAGGTCACAATTAGTTTTGGATCGTCGAGTGGCGCAAAGCCAGTAAATAGCGCATGGTCACGTAAGTGCTCTGCGATTTCATCTGCGTTGTATTCCTCGTCCTCTGCAAGGCCGAATACTTGCGCTGTCCCAGATTTACCTCCACTTATATATTTGGTGTTGTAAAATGCTCGGCGTACGGTTCCTTTCTTACCGTGGTTGACCAGTCTCATCCCCTCAATGGAGAGATCCCAGAATTTTTCTTTCACCCCAGTGATAGGAGGGTATGTTTCAACCTCCGAGAGTACTTGTTTATCAAACTGCTGGCCATTTTCTATGGTTGAACGCAGTAAGTGAGGAGCGATAACTTTGCCTCGATTGACCAATACTGAAGTTGCCTTCGCTATTTGTATTGGTGTCGCGGTCCAATAGCCTTGTCCGATACCAACCGGAATCGTATCACCCTGATACCAAGGCTCACGGTGTCGAGCCATCTTCCATTCTCGAGTAGGCATGTTTGCTTTGCTTTCTTCGTATATATCGATTCCTGTCTTTTCACCAAAGCCAAACATCATCATCCAATTGGAGATGCGATCTATGCCCATATCGTAGGCTATTTGATAGAAGAAGGTATCCACTGACTCTTCGATGGACTTAACGATGTTCACACGACCGTGTCCCCAGCGTAGCCAATCTCGGAAAGGCCTAGTTTTTGAGTTAGGAATTTTCCAATAGCCTGGATCGTTGCGTGTTGTGTACGGTGTTATAACGCCTTCTTGTAGAGCAGCAACAGCCATAAATGGCTTAATTGTCGAGGCGGGTGGATAAATACCTAGTGTTGCGCGGTTAACTAAAGGGCGGTTTTTATCATTGAGCAGAGCGCTATAGGCTTTTCCTGAAATACCATGGACGAAGGCGTTGGGATCATAGCTTGGGCTCGATACCATGGCCAAAACACCATTGTCTTTTGGATCAAGAACGACGACACTACCACGGCGCTCAGCCAGTAATTCATGAATGTAAAGTTGTAGATCGATATCCAGGTTGAGAACGATATCTTTTCCCGGGACTGGCGGAATGTATTTTAGGGTACGGATTATCCGCCCGCGGCTGTTAACTTCAACTTCTTGATAGCCCGCAGTACCATGAAGAAGGTCTTCATAATAGCGTTCAATACCGAGCTTACCGATATCGCGAGTGGCTTGGTAGTTCGCGTCTTTTTCTTCTCTTATCAGGCGCTGCATATCACGATCGTTTATGCGCGAGACGTAACCGATGACATGAGTCAGAACTTCACCATAAGGGTAGTGACGTTTTAAACTGGCGTTCACTGCTACGCCAGGAAACTTGTGCTGATTGACGGAAAACTTGGCGACTTGCTCTTGTGTGAGCTGGGTCAACAGTGGGACTGATTTAAAACGGCGAGTTTGGCGTCGCTCTCGCTCAAAACGTTCTATTTGTTCGGGTGTGATCTCAATGTATTTTTGAAGGCGAGCAATAGTCCCTTCCATGTCTTCGATTTTTTCTGGTGTGATCTCCAAGTTGAAAACCGGGCGGTTCTCGGCAAGCAGGGTACCGTTTCTGTCGTAAATCAATCCGCGGTTTGGGGCGATTGGAACCACTTTAATCCGGTTGTCATTTGAACGAGTTTTATAGTCCTGATATTGGTTGATTTGGATGTTGTACAGGTTGGCGACTAATAGGCCAACCATAGCAACGATACCAATGAAAGCGACAATAGCACGACTTTTAAACAGCCGTGCCTCTTCTTGGTAATCCCTTATTCGGGTGCGCTTTCGTAACATGAATTGATTATTCTCGGTGGTATGGGTGGTTTGCAGTAATGCTCCAAGCTCGATACAGACTTTCTGCCATAACGATGCGAACCAGAGGATGTGGTAACGTTAAAGCGGACAGCGACCAACTTTGGTCAGCCGCTGCTTTACAGGCTGGGGCCAGTCCTTCCGGACCACCGATTAAGATCGAAACATCACGACCATCAAGTTTCCAGTTCTCTAGCTGCTGAGCCAATTGTGGGGTGTCCCACTTTTTGCCAGGAATATCTAGGGTAACAATTCGATTACCTTTTGGCACTGCAGCCAGCATAGCCTCGCCTTCTTTTTGCAAAATTCTTGCAATGTCGGCATTTTTTCCTCGTTTCCCGGCTGGAATTTCAACAAGCTCTAGTGGCATGTCATGAGGAAATCGGCGCTTGTATTCTTGGAAGCCTTCTTCCACCCACTTGGGCATTTTAGTGCCGACAGCGATCAACTGAAGCTTCATTAATTTAGCTCCAGAGTTTCTCTAGCTGATAAAGCTCACGTTGCTCTTCCTGCATAACATGAAGAATTGTTGTTCCCATGTCCAATACGACCCACTCACCTTCATCTTCGCCGTCAATGCCTAGAGGAACTATCCCAGCAAGCTTAGATTCTTTTGCCACATGTTCAGCAATTGACGCTACGTGACGTTTTGAAGTGCCTGTGCAGATTATCATGTAGTCCGTGATACTGGACTTGCCTTGAACATCAAGAGTTTTAATATCTTGTGCTTTCATATCATCGGCTTTATCTACTAGAAAATCGTTCAGTTCTTCAAGTTGCAAGGTTATCTCCTCATTATTCGTTTTAGGCGCAAATCAAAGCGGCGTAGTATATCACGCTTTTTACAGCTTCACTTGCGGCAAGCACATCTCAGTACTTAACTGGTGTAATAGTGGCCAGCTGGAAGCGTCATATTGAGTTTTAGAAATTATTTCCGCTTTGGCAATTAACTGAATCAACTGGGATAGCTTGGCTTGAGTTAGCCGATTCAACGCCGCTGAGTACAGTGGTTTTTTGGATTGCCAAATTCTAAAGCGCTCAAAAACTTGCCCGATTGATTGAGACTGAAGGGCTTGTTGCATCGCCAAGAGTTGCGTGAGTTCTTTTTGGATAGTTCTGATTAAAATAACAGCTTCAGTACCCTCTGCTTCTAATTGACGAAGTACGCGCTGAGCACGGTTTGCTTTACCTGCGAGTAAAGCATCAGCCCAGTGGAAGGCTGTGAAATGATTGTGTCGGCTTAGAGATTCTTCCAACCGAATTAGGTTTAACTGACCATCTGGGTAGAGTAGAGCCAGTTTCTCTAAGCTTTGAGTTAAAGCGAATAAATTGCCTTCATGCCACTGAGCCAACATCTGAACTGCTTCAGCATCTGGGTTTAGGTTCAGTGCTCTGCAGCGTGACTGAACAAACTGGGGCAGACGGTTGAGGTCTGGGGTGAGGCAGTTTACCCAACAGCCGCGAGAGGACAGGGCTTTAAACCATTTAGCATTTTCCTGAGCTTTAGTGAGTTTAGTGCCAATTACGACTAATATGATGTCGTTATGTAACATCTCTGAAATGCCTACTAGCTCTTTGGCAATCGCCGCGTTTACCCCCGATTCAGGAAGTTCTAGCTCAATCAATTGACGTGATGAAAATAGGCTTAATGCTTGGCAACTGTCATACACTAAGTTCCAATCAAAGCTATTGTCTACTGCGAACCGGTGTCGTTCTTCAAAGCCCTGAGTGTAAGCGGCTTTTTGAATGGACTGACGAGATTCTTGTAGTAGCAGAGGCTCATTACCAAATACAAGATAAGCTGGGTGGAGCTGCTTATTCAATTGCTCCACCAGTCGATCAGCGAAGATTCGCATTGGGTGCTCTACTGAAGGTTAGAGTTGTTGTCAGAAGGCGTTGCGAACTCATCTGAAAAGTAGGTCCTTACGCGGTATTGCTCTTCATCGGCCTTTAACTGAATGTCCTGTTCTTCCATTTCAAGCTCATTGGCTTCTATATCGGCTTTTAATCGGGCCATCTGACGAATAATTTGCGATGCGGCCAGTTTGCGCATTTCGTCTTCAATCATATCCCGTTCCACTGACTTTGCCAGAGCGGTGAGTGGGTTATCCAAGTAGCTGCGAGTGACGCTGGTAGAAAAGGTTTTTTCACCCAACTCTGGAATGGTTACACGGTAAGAAGCTCGAAATGTTAGCTCTTTCTCGGCTGCACGCGTGTTTTGGTAAAGTGATAAGGTGCGTTCACCAACGCCTTCACCGATTAAATGGAGGTTGGGAATATTATCTGCTGGTGGAACGACTTCAATTTCACTCATGCGCAACTGACCTTTCATCATTCGAGTAAAGTTGCTGTATTGGTCATAACTGGTTAGCGACATGGTCTCAAGTTCATCTGGGATAGAGTAATCACCACGAAGGTGGAAACCACAGGCAGAAAGTAGGCTCGCAGTAAGAACAACACTGGCTAGCTTTAAAGTAGATATTGAAAATAGGCGCATTAGTGGATGTTTCTCGATTATTGGGATACTTATCTCAGGCTACTCATTGAATACACTGAGGTAAATAAAGCAGGGTACTATAATGAATACCCTGCATAAGACTTATTTATTTGCGATTAGTTCGCAACACTTTCTTAGTTTGCAACAATGTTAAGCAGCTTACCTGGTACGTAGATAACTTTACGTACGGTTTTGCCTTCAGTGAACTTAGTCACGTTCTCATCGTTTAGACCAAGCGCTTCGATATCTTCTTTAGATATGTCCGCTGGTACTGTTAGTTTCGCACGTAGCTTACCGTTAACCTGAACGATGATTAGCTTCTCGTCTTCAACCAGTGCTTTTTCATCAAAAGTTGGCCATGCTGCGTTGTCGATATCTTCTTGACCCAGAGCTGCCCACATTTCGAATGAAATGTGCGGAGTGATTGGGTAAAGCATTACAACAACAGCTTGTAGTGCTTCATCAAGGATGGCGCGATCTTGAGCTGATTCTTGAGGCGCTTTCGCTAGCTTGTTCATCAGTTCCATGATAGCTGCGATTGCTGTGTTGAACGTTTGACGGCGAGCGATATCGTCAGTCACTTTAGCGATAGTCTTGTGTACGTCACGACGAAGTGCTTTCTGGTCGCTAGACAGTGCAGATGCATCAACAGCTTCTGCCGCGCCTTTCGATGCGTGTTCATTAACAAGTTTCCAAACACGTTTTAGGAAGCGGTTAGCACCTTCTACGCCAGACTCTTGCCACTCAAGCGTCATGTCTGCAGGTGATGCAAACATCATAAATAGACGTACTGTGTCAGCACCGTACTTGTCTACCATCTCTTGTGGGTCGATACCGTTGTTCTTCGACTTAGACATCTTGATCATGCCTGAGTGTGTTACGTCACGACCTTCGTTGTCTTTAGCAGAAGTGATGCGACCTTTACCGTCACGCTCTACAGCAACGTCAGTTGGAGCAACCCACTCTTTACCGCCTTTGTCGTTCTCGTGGTAGAACGCATCTGCTAGTACCATGCCTTGACATAGTAGTTGCTTGAACGGCTCGTCAGACGTTACGTAACCTGCGTCACGTAGTAGTTTGTGGAAGAAACGAGAGTACAATAGGTGCATACAAGCGTGCTCGATACCACCGATGTACTGGTCTACTGGTAGCCAATAGTTCGCTTTTTCTGGATCTAGAATATCGTCAGCTTGTGGTGAACAGTAACGTGCGTAGTACCAAGAAGACTCCATGAAGGTATCGAACGTATCTGTCTCACGTAGAGCAGGTTCGCTGTTAAAGGTAGTCTTTGCCCACTCTTTATCAGCTTTGATTGGGCTTGTTACGCCGTCCATTACTACGTCTTCAGGAAGAATCACTGGCAGTTGGTCAGCTGGTACTGGGTGAACTTCACCATCTTCAGTGGTTACCATTGGGATGGGCGCGCCCCAGTAACGTTGACGAGATACCCCCCAGTCACGTAGACGGAAGTTTACAGTCTTAGTACCTTTGCCTTCTGTTTCTAGCTTGGCCGCGATTGCATCGAATGCTGCTTGGAAATCAAGGCCATCGAACTCACCTGAATCGAATAGTACGCCTTTCTCAGTGTACGCTTCTTCAGAGATATTTAGCTCGCTGTCATCAGCAGGCTTGATCACAGGGATGATGTCTAGGCCGTACTTAGTTGCGAACTCGTAGTCACGTTGGTCGTGTGCAGGTACTGCCATTACAGCACCTGTACCGTAGTCCATCAGTACGAAGTTAGCCACGTAAATTGGTACTTCACGACCGTTCAATGGGTGAATAGCAGTAAGGCCAGTTGCCATACCTTTCTTCTCCATTGTCGCAAGCTCAGCTTCCGCTACTTTGTTGTTCTTACACTCTTCGATAAATGCAGCAAGCTCAGGGTTGTTCTCAGCTGCGATTGCAGCTAGAGGGTGACCTGCTGCGATACCTACGTAAGTCACACCCATTAGTGTGTCTGGACGCGTTGTGTAAACTTCTAGCTCTTGCTGACCCTTAACTTCAAACTTGAGTTCCACACCTTCAGAGCGACCGATCCAGTTACGCTGCATGGTCTTAACCATTTCAGGCCAACCTTCAAGTTTGTCTAGGTCGTCAAGCAGTTCTTGAGCGTACTCTGTGATCTTGATGAACCACTGAGGAATTTCTTTTTGCTCTACTGGTGTATCACAGCGCCAGCAGCAGCCGTCTTCAACCTGCTCGTTAGCAAGTACGGTTTGGTCGTTTGGACACCAGTTAACTGATGAAGTCTTCTTGTAAACTAGGCCTTTATTGTAGAGCTTAGTGAAGAATTCTTGTTCCCAACGGTAGTACTCAGGTGTACATGTTGCGAATTCACGGTTCCAGTCGTAACCAAAGCCAAGAAGCTTAAGCTGGTTTTTCATGTATTCGATGTTTTCGTACGTCCAAGGTGCGGGAGCTGTGTTGTTCTTAACAGCAGCGTTTTCTGCAGGTAGACCAAATGCATCCCAACCGATTGGTTGCATGACGTTTTTACCTTGTAGGCGCTGGAAACGAGAGACTACATCACCGATAGTATAGTTACGCACGTGACCCATGTGCAGTCGACCACTTGGATAAGGGAACATAGAGAGACAGTAGAATTTTTCTTTGTTTGGGTCTTCACTTACAACAAAGGTTTTGTTGTTATCCCAGTGCTTTTGAACTTTTCGTTCAATATCTTGCGGGTTATATTGCTCTTGCATCGATGATATCCGGTTATCTTGGAAATTGTGAGTTCAGTTCGAACAGACATAAATAGATCGTCATAGAATACCTAAAGGAGAGGAGCACAACAATAGTCTACAGAGCTCAATTCTTCTGAGCGGTTAGAAGGAGGTTACTATGCCAAAACGTAAAGCAGGTTATGAGGAAATGTTTGATGATGTGGTGGAAGCACTCAAACACAGTCCCGATGAGGTCAAGCACGTTTTTGAAACCTCAGAAAAGGTGGTAGAAGCGGCCAATGATTTGACCAAAGATGAACTGGCACTGGTGTCCGCCTACGTGAAATCAGATTTAAAGGAATTTGCGGATAGCTATGAAGAGTCTAAGAGCGGACCTTTTTATCTGATGGTCGCCGATTCTATTTGGCAAGGGTTATTGGAAATCACAGATCGTACTAAAGTTGAGTGGGTGGAGTTATTTGCTGATCTTGAGCATCAAGGACTTTATCAGGCTGGTGAAGTGATTGGTCTTGGCGTTCTAGTGTGTGACGATTGTGGGCATAAAACTCAATATAACCACCCGACGGTCATCATTCCTTGTACCAAATGTGGCAGCAAAGCATTTAGTCGCCAAGCTTTAAAACCCTAAGTCAGTGCTTAACAAAGCTATTATGAGTGGAATGGCTTATCGAATGGATTAAGGGCTGGTCAATATGACCAGCCCTTAACGTTTTCTTGTTTAATCTTTCAATCGCCAACCTATTATTAAACTGAGCATTACCCAGATATACAAAGGCCAAGTACCAAATACTCGGTAGGGTGTCTGACCATTTGTCGAGATAACCTCTGTACGCAGTACCTCAGTATTGAATTGGGGGACTTGTGCTGTGATTCTACCTTTGTAGTCGGTCACTGCGGTCACTCCGTTGTTTGTTGAACGAATGACAGGTTTACCCAATTCAAGTGCTCTCATTCGAGCAATTTCCATGTGCTGCAGAGGACCGATTGATCTACCAAACCATGCATCATTAGATAAGGTTAAAATAAAGTCAGTATCCTCAGTGACATTTTCACGCACCTGTTCATTGAAAATAATCTCGTAACAGAGGGCGGGAGCCATCTGTTTGCCATTAGCATCTATGTTTGGTTGGATGAAGTCTCCACGACTGAAAGAAGACATAGGTAAATTAAACAGCGGTGCTAATGGTCTGAGGATATCTTCAAAAGGTACAAACTCACCAAAAGGCAACAGGTGGTGCTTATGGTAGCGTTCAGTCATATCAAAGCTGTAGTCACCGTAAGGAGTTTGACCAACCGTGAGAATACTATTGTAAAACTGGCGGTCTTCTCCTTGGTTCACCACGCCTGTAATAACGGCACTGTTATTCATTCTGGCTGCTGAATCTAAGTTGCTCAGGTACGAAGAAATTTCGAACTCAAAAGCCGGAATAGCCGCTTCTGGCCAGATGATGATATCTGCGTCCCAGTTTTCACGAGTGAGATCCGTGTATTTCATGATGGTTGGCCAGCGTTCCTGCGGTAGCCATTTTTTCGCTTGATCTACATTGCCTTGTATCAGTGCGATCTTAGTGGTGCTATCTGGATTAAGGGTGACCCAGTTTGCCGACTTTAGTCCGTAACCAGTCGCAAAAATGACTGTAGGGATAAGTAGATGTAGCCATTGTTTGTGATGAGTAGCATACACGATGCTACCAGCACTAATGACTAAGAGTATTGTTAATAGTTCTACACCACCAATAGGAGCAAAGTTGGCTAATGGGCTTTCAATTTGACTGTAACCAAGCCAAAGCCATGGAAACCCTGTCATAACCCAGCCGCGCAGCCAGTCACAGATTAACCAAATCGCTGGGGCTGCGAGAAGAAATCGTGTTCGATTCGATTTGGGGAAAAATCGGTTCAGGCTCCAAGTAAACAGCCCAGAATAAATTGACAGGTAGCCAATCAGGAGTGCCATTAAGAAAACGCTGGCTATCTTAGGCATGCCACCAAAGTTATCAATACTGATATGAACCCAACTGATACCGGTGGAAAATTGGCCGATTCCCCAAGCATAACCGACCCAAAGAGCCCGCTTAGGTGATTGGTTATGAATTAAAGCTAATAATATTACAGGGCTTAGCAAGGCCAATGGCCACAATTGGTAAGGAGCAAAAGCCAAAGTGGTGAGAGCGCCAACAAAAACGGCCGCAAGCGGCCGTTTTAGGCGATGAAAAAGTGTTTTTATCATCGTAATACTTCTGAATACCCCGAACTTGGGGAAATTAGCGTTACTCTTCGGCTGGTTCCGGAAGAGGCTCTTCGTCAGGTATTGTCACTTGAAGTTGCAACACCCGGCGGTTATCCGCAGAGGTAACTTTAAAGCTATAGTTTTCGATCTCCACTACTTCACCACGTGAAGGGAGGTGGCCGAACGCTGTCATTACCATGCCGCCAACGGTATCCACTTCTTCATCACTGAAGGAGGTATGAAAGGTTTCGTTAAACTCTTCAATGGTTGTCAGGGCTTTTACTGCGTAGGTGTGTTTGCTGAGTTTACGGATATCGAGCTCTTCTTCGTCATCGAACTCATCTTCGATGTCTCCAACGATTTCTTCGAGAATATCTTCGATAGTCACAAGACCAGAAACACCACCGAACTCATCTACGACAATTGACATGTGATAACGTTCCTCACGGAACTCTTTTAGTAGACGATCTACTCGTTTACTTTCAGGAACTACAACCGCAGGGCGAATCACTTGTTCAATATCAAATGGAGCACTGTCTGAGCCTAAATATTTAAGTAAGTCCTTCGCTAACAGGATGCCTTCAACATGGTCTTTGTCTTCACTGATGACAGGGTAGCGCGAGTGTTGCGCGTCAGTAATCAGGTTAACCAGAGCGTCTAAGTCGTCGCTACGATCAACGGTAACCATTTGAGAGCGTGGGATCATAATATCGCGCACGCGCATTTCTGCGATTTCCATAACACCTTCAAGCATGTCTCGGGTATCATGGTCTATCAGGTCATTTTCTTCTGAGTCGCGGAATACTTCCACAAGCTCCTGGCGATCTTTAGGTTCGCCTTGAAATAGTTGACCTAGGCGTCCGAAGAAGGACTTTCTACTCGGACCTTCAGATTTTTCTTTTTTACCTTCTAGAGAAGAGGGCGAATTGTCTTCGTTCATTGTTTCTCAATTAAGTAACGCTATCAGAAGTGTGATAGCTCACGTTGAGGGCATGAGAGAGGTAAATAATGAACTCTCAAACCCTCACATGCGAGTGACCCTAAGGTGACTCTTTTTCAGCTATGTATGGGTCTTCAAACCCCATACCTAGCATGATTTCTGTTTCGAGGGACTCCATCTCTTCGGCTTCGTCATCCTCAATATGATCATAACCTAGCAGATGCAGGCTACCATGTACAACCATATGCGCCCAGTGTGCCATTAAGGGCTTAGATTGCTGAGCAGCTTCTTGCTCCACAACTTGTTTACAGATGATAAGGTCACCCAGTAAGTCCATCTCAATACCCGGAGGGGCTTCAAATGGAAAAGACAACACATTGGTTGGCTTATCTTTACCACGATAATCATGGTTTAACTGGTGGCTTTCTTGCTCATCGACAATACGAACGGTGACTTCGGCTTGAGGCTGAAACTTTGTCACAGTAGAGCTTAACCAGAGATGAACATCTTCAAAGCTTGGTAGGCCTTTTTCATCTTCGACTGCTAATTGAAGATCTAGTTCGATGCTCATGAAGGTTTCGTCTCCGGAGTGACAGTAGGCTGAGCCGTTGGCGCTTCCTGAAGTTTTGCTTCACGCTCTTCACGACGTCGCTTCTCATACTCTTTACGCTCTTTCTGATCTTGCGCTTCCCACTTCTCATAGGCATTGACGATACGTGCAACCACTGGGTGTCGAACGACATCGTCAGATTGGAAGAAATTAAAGCTTATTTCATCCACCTCGTTAAGCACTTCAATGGCGTGGCGAAGCCCGGATTTTGCCCCGCGAGGCAAGTCGATTTGAGTGACGTCACCCGTAATGACTGCGCGTGAATTAAAACCGATACGAGTCAGGAACATCTTCATCTGTTCAACAGTAGTGTTCTGACTTTCATCAAGAATAATGAAAGCATCATTCAACGTACGACCGCGCATATAAGCCAGTGGCGCTACTTCAATGACATTGCGTTCAATCAACTTCTCGACTTTTTCAAAGCCGAGCATTTCGAACAGCGCGTCATAGAGTGGGCGTAGATACGGATCGACTTTTTGGCTTAAGTCACCAGGTAGAAAACCCAGTTTTTCACCCGCTTCAACAGCAGGACGTGTTAGCAGAATACGACGAATCTCTTGACGCTCTAGAGCATCTACGGCTGCCGCAACCGCAAGATATGTCTTACCTGTACCGGCTGGGCCAATACCGAAAGAGATGTCATGCGTGACCATATTGACCAGATACTGAGCCTGGTTTGGTGTACGCGGTTTTATCACGCCTTTTTTGGTCTTGATAAAGACCTCTTTGCCATGCTCGATGTTAGATTCGGTATCTTGCTCGAGAACGCCAGTTTCTTTGATAGCCAGATGGATTTCTTCTGGCTCAATATCTGGAATATTACCGCGTATAGGTGCGGTGTTGACGTAAAGTGTCTTGATGATTTCAAGAGCAGCAGCAGCGGTATGAGGTTTACCTACAATGGTAAAGAAATTGCCTCGGTAGCTGATCTCAACACCTAAGCGGCGTTCTAAGTGCTTGATATTGTCATCGAAAGGACCGCAAAGGCTAGCAAGGCGGCGGTTGTCTGAAGGTTCTAGATCGATCTCTAGAGTCACAATTTTATTGCTCAAAGTTGCCTCTCATTGTTTGTCACTCTAAAAAAGCCCGATTTAGACCGGGCTTTTAGTGACTTTATATACCTTTCTCTAAGATGGTATCAGAGTTGGGTAAATTCAAGCTAATTTCAAACTTAAGGCGTAAAGGTTGCTACACCTAGCTCATCTTCGCGTTTGGTTTTCGCCATCATTTGAGTTGGAGAAATGACAGTTCGCAGGTCCATATCTTTCTCGGTGCGAACAATTTCACCACGCAGTGAGTTAGCAAAAACATCGGTAATTTTGACATCGACAAATTGCCCAATTAGGTCTGCGTTGCCTTCAAAGTTAACCACGCGGTTATTCTCTGTACGTGCTCGCAGCTCCATTAGGTTCTTTTTCGAAGGCCCTTCAACAAGAACGCGCTGCTCAGTACCTAGCATTAGACGAGAGTAACGCATTGCTTGTGCGTTGACTGTTTGTTGCAGCTCGTAAAGACGCTCTTTCTTGGTTTGCTCTGAAAGATCGCATGGGTAATCAGCTGCTGGTGTACCCGGGCGAGGAGAGAAGATAAAGCTAAAGCTCATGTCGAAATCGACGTCTTTGATGAGCTTCATCGTCGCTTGGTGATCCATGTCGGTTTCACCAGGGAAGCCAACAATAAAGTCCGAACTGATTTGGATATCTGGGCGCGCTTTACGAAGCTTGCGAATGATCGACTTGTATTCAATCGCGGTGTGTGGGCGCTTCATCATGGTTAGAATGCGGTCACTACCACTTTGTACTGGTAGGTGCAGGAAGCTTACCAGCTCTGGTGTATCTTCGTAGACGGCGATGATGTCGTCAGTGAACTCTAGTGGGTGACTAGTTGTGAAGCGAATACGATCGATGCCATCAATAGAGGCAACAAGACGTAGTAATTCTGCGAAAGAGCAAATATCGCCTTCATGTGTTGGGCCACGGTATGCGTTTACGTTCTGACCTAATAGGTTTACTTCACGTACGCCTTGATCAGCAAGCTGCGCGATTTCGAAGAGTACATCATCCATTGGGCGACTGACTTCTTCACCACGCGTGTAGGGTACAACACAATAGGTACAGTACTTAGAGCAGCCTTCCATGATAGATACAAACGCGGTTGCACCTTCGGCTTTTGGCTCTGGTAAGCGGTCAAACTTTTCTATTTCAGGAAAAGAAATGTCCATGACGGGCGCTTCGTTGCTTTGCGATTGTTTGATCATTTCTGGCAAACGGTGCAAGGTCTGAGGGCCAAAGATCACGTCAACGTATGGAGCACGTTCGCGAATGTGATCGCCTTCTTGAGTGGCGACACAGCCACCCACGCCTATCACAACGCCTTCTTTTTTGTCTTTCAGGGTTTTCCAACGACCTAGCTGGTGGAATACCTTCTCTTGCGCTTTTTCGCGGATAGAACAGGTATTCAGTAGTAGTACGTCTGCTTCTTCTGGTTCTTCTGTTAGCTCATAGCCGTTTGCCGCATTCAGTAGATCAGCCATCTTAGATGAATCGTATTCGTTCATCTGGCAGCCCCAGGTTTTAATTAGCAGTTTTTTACTCATGTTGTTCGCTCGATCGTTAGTTTAAATTAAGGGAGCAAATCGCCCAGTGTAACCATGCCAGCCACTCTTTAGCTTCAAGGTGGCTGACGATATTTTAGCCGCCCTCTCGGCGGTAAGCGGCGTATTGTACTGCTTTAAAAACTCACTGACTAGTGCTGTCACACATTCAGTTAAATCCTATGTTATGTAAGGGGTTTGACCTTATCTGTGCTGAGGTTTTTCGTTACATTTTGATAATGAAAAAGTACAATGAAAAACAGCCTGATAATCAAAGAATAAAGTACAAGTTATGACCAGATATGATGTAGCCATCATCGGTGGAGGTATGGTTGGCGCTGCGATAGCTGTCGGTTTTGCAAAACAAGGACGACAAGTTGTTGTAGTTGAAGGCCGTGCTCCTCAGCCATTTGAACCTGAACAGTCGATGGATATCAGAGTATCTGCAATTTCGGAGCATTCTGTATCGATATTAGAAGAACTGGGTGCATGGCAGGCAATAGCACAGATGCGAGTATGTCCTTATCGTAGGCTGGAGACTTGGGAGCATCCGGAATGCAGAACCCGTTTTCATGCTGATGCACTGAATATGGACCGACTTGGCTACATTGTCGAAAATCGTTTGATCCAGTTAGGCTTATGGGCTGAATTTGAACGGTACTCGAATATTACAGTTTGCTACCCTGACCGCTTAGATGACATTCAATTCGGTCAGCCTTGTTCGGTGAAACTCAGTTCTGGTCAGTGTTTTGAAGCCAATTTGGTCGTTGGAGCAGATGGAGCAAACTCTCAGGTTCGAACGCTTGCTGGTATTGGAGTGACCGCTTGGGACTATCGCCAGCACTGTATGTTGATTAATGTAGAAACAGAGCGGTCACAGCAAGACATTACTTGGCAGCAATTCACTCCTTCTGGGCCACGCTCATTTTTACCGTTGTGCGGTAATCAAGGTTCGCTAGTGTGGTATGACTCACCTAAACGCATCAAGCAGTTGTGCTCAATGAGTAACGAGCAATTGAGACAAGAGGTTTTAGCTCATTTCCCTGAGGAGTTAGGCGATATCAAAGTACTCCAGTTTGGTTCATTCCCTTTAACTCGACGACACGCACAATCCTACTCTTCGTTAGGTTGTGTGCTGGCAGGGGATGCGGCTCATACGATTAATCCTCTGGCAGGGCAGGGAGTTAACATAGGTTTTAAAGATGTAGAAGCTCTGCTTGAAGTCACTGCAGATAAAAAACACCTTTCTCATGACTTGCTAAAGTTATATGAACGTAAGCGTCGTCCAGATAATTTGCTGATGCAATCGGGAATGGACTTTTTTTATAAGAGCTTTAGTAATGATCTAGCGCCATTGAAGTTTGCGCGTAATGCCGCCTTGAAGTTGGCGGAAAATGCGGGACCACTGAAAAATCAGGTGCTGAAATATGCGCTTGGGCTTAAGTAAGTTATATCGGGGCAATAAAAAACGCAGCTGAAGAGCTGCGTTTTTTGTGTTTGGCTAAGTGGTTATTACTTAGTTACACGTAGAACGGGTGTTTCACCAACAGATACTGAACCAGACAGTTTGTTCAACTCTTTGATTTCGTCCATGTTAGAGATAACAACAGGAGTCAGAGTTGATTTTGCTTTTTCTTCAAGAAGTGCAAGATCAAACTCAATGATAGTGTCACCAGCTTTAACAGACTGACCTTCTTCAGCAATACGCTTGAAGCCTTCGCCTTTTAGCTCAACCGTGTCGATACCGAAGTGAACAAATAGCTCTACACCGTCATCAGACTCAATTGAGAATGCATGGTTAGTTTCGAAGATCTTACCGATTGTACCGTTTACAGGAGCTACCATTTTGCTGCCAGCTGGTTTGATAGCAATACCGTCACCAACGATTTTCTCAGCAAAAACGACATCTGGCACATCTTCGATGTTTACGATTTCACCAGAAAGAGGCGCGATGATTTCAATTGCACCTGCGTCAGCGCTGTCGTCAGATACTAGCTTCTTAAGTTTGTCAAACAGACCCATTGTGTCATGCTCCTAACGTTTTATTTAATTCTGTCGAATTATAGTATACCAATCTCACAAGATAGACGACTATTTTTAGCCGCCTATCTTATTGGTATCAGTTAATTATTGAGTTTTCTCTGCGATGAATTTTTCTACAACCGCTTCAATTTCAGCCGCAGTTGGTAGAGAAAGTGCTTCTTCAGCCATTGCTTTTACTTCTGCGAAGTTAGAGTTACGGATAACTTTCTTCACTTTCGGGATAGAGATGCCGCTCATAGAGAACTCATCAAGCCCCATGCCCAGAAGTAGGAGCGTGGCGCGTTCATCACCTGCTAGCTCGCCACACATACCTGTCCACTTACCTTCAGCGTGAGAAGCGTCAATCACTTGCTTGATGACTGTCAGCACAGCTGGTGATAGAGGGTTGTACAAGTGAGAAATCATCTCGTTACCACGGTCTACAGCTAGTGTGTACTGAGTAAGGTCGTTGGTACCGATAGAGAAGAATGCGACTTCTTTCGCTAGGTGGTGCGCGATTGCTGCAGCTGCTGGTGTTTCAACCATGACGCCGATTTCGATGTTCTCATCGAAGGCATGACCTTCAGCGCGGAGTTCTGCTTTGTACTCTTCAATGGCTGTCTTAAGCTCACGAATTTCTTCAACAGAGATGATCATTGGGAACATGATACGCAGCTTACCGTGCGCAGATGCACGTAGAATACCGCGTAGCTGGTCACGTAGAATTTCACGGCGATCCAAGCTGATACGTACAGCACGCCAACCTAGAAACGGGTTCATTTCTTGTGGCAGGTCCATATATGGAAGATCTTTGTCACCGCCGATATCCATAGTACGGATTATCACCGCTTGACCGTTCATAGCTTCTGCAACATCTTTGTATGCTTGGTACTGCTCTTCTTCCGTTGGTAGTGCGTCACGGTCCATAAATAGGAATTCAGTGCGGTACAGACCTACACCTTCACCACCATTGCGAATGATACCGTCACAGTCTTTAACGGTACCAATGTTACCGCACACTTCTACGCGGTGACCGTCAGTCGTTTCTGCGTGGAGGTCTTTCAGTTTTGCTAGCTCTTCTTTTTCGGCAATGAATGCGGCTTTAACCGCTTTCGCTTCTGCTAGCTCAGCTTCAGATGGGTTGATAACGACTTTGTTGTTCATTGCGTCAAGAATCAACATGTCGCCGTTCTTAACTTGCTTAGTGATATCGTTAGTACCAACGATAGCAGGAAGTTCTAGTGAACGAGCCATGATTGAAGTGTGAGAAGTACGACCGCCGATGTCACAAGCAAAACCAAGTACGTAATCAAGGTTGATTTGTGCTGTTTCAGATGGTGTTAGGTCGTAAGCGACTAGGATCACTTCCTCATCAATGTCGCTGAGCGAAACAATGTTAATGCCCAGTGCATTTTTCACAAAGCGCGTGCCGATATCACGGATATCTGTTGCACGTTCTTTTAAGTATTCGTCGTCTAGAGACTCAAGAGCGGTTGCCTGTTCTTCGATAACTGTGTGGATCGCGTTATCGGCATGCATCTTGTCATTTTTAATCAGTGCTAGGATTTCTTCTTCTAGCTCTTCATCTTCAAGAAGCATGATATGACCTTCGAAGATCGCTTCTTTCTCTTCACCGAAAGTTTCAAGCGCTTTTTGCTTGATGGTTTCAAGCTGAGCTGCTGATTTGTTACGCGCGTCAAAGAAACGTGCCACTTCAGCGTCGACTTGAGCGTCAGTAATCGAGTTAGTGTTTAGGACAATTTCATCTTCTTGAAGGAGTAGTGCTTTACCAATAGCAATACCTGGAGATGCTAGGATGCCTGAAATCATAGCCTTACCTTAAGTTGGTCAACTTTTAAAACGGGAGAAAATATGAGTGTGCTAACGATAATGTGTAGCTTATATCTTGGCCTATTTCCAACAAAGCCATTTTGCTTTCACAAAATGGCTTTAGAAATAGGAGACCGGATTAGTGTAGTTGATCCATTAGAGCAACTAGGTGGTCAACAGCTTGTTGAGCTTGAGGGCCCTCAGCTGAGATAGTAACTTGCGTACCTTTTACAAGGCCAAGAGTTTGCAGTTTGAATAGGCTCTTTGCGCTAGCGCTTTTACCGTTAGAAGTCACAGTGATGTCCGCATCAAAGCCTTTAGCTTCTTTAACGAACTGTGCAGCTGGACGAGTGTGAAGACCGTTTTCTGCAGTGATTTCTACTTGCTTCTCGTACATGTTATATACCCCAATTGATTTATATTTTGATAGTTTCTTAATCAGAATCAGCTTAACCCTTAACTCTGTAATGTGCCAAATACACACTATTCATTTCGTGTCATAACCGATACTGATTGCAAGTTTTCCGGTTATGATTCCAATCTGTGCCGGATATCATAACTGGAGTTAATTCTTACTTAGCTTTTATTTTGAAGCTAAAAATAAAACTGACCTGATTATTACCAAAGGTGAGGCAAGGATCAACAAAAAAGCCCCTGAAAGGGGCTTTTTTAGATGAAAAATTGATTTCGCTACGTATTATTGTTGGTTCTCTTTCTCGGTAAATATACCAGCAAACAACGCAGAACTGAGGTAACGTTCACCGGAGCTTGGTAGAACGGTTACGATAGTTTTTCCTTCAAATTCAGGTGGTTCCGCTAGTCTATTCGCAGCTACAACGGCTGCACCTGAAGAGATTCCAGCAAGAATTCCTTCCTCTTCCATTAGGCGGCGAGCCATTTCGATCGCTTCTTCAGAAGTGACGGACTCAACGCGGTCTAACAGTTCTAAATCTAGGTTGCCTGGGATGAAGCCCGCACCAATACCTTGGATTTTGTGTGGTGCTGGTTGAATTTCTTCCCCTGCTAGCGCTTGTGCAATCACTGGAGACTCAGCTGGCTCTACTGCCACAGAAACAATGTTCTTCCCTTTCTCTTCTTTGATGTATCGGCTTGTGCCTGTGATGGTACCACCCGTACCAACACCAGCAACGAAGACATCAATTTC
The DNA here is from genome assembly GCF_024449095.1 of Vibrio coralliilyticus. NCBI lineage: Bacteria > Pseudomonadati > Pseudomonadota > Gammaproteobacteria > Vibrionales > Vibrionaceae > Vibrio > Vibrio coralinecrosis. Next base: position 2,426,070 of record NZ_CP024627.1, on the reverse strand, counting down.
ACCATCAGTGGCTTCCCAAATTTCAGGGCCTGTGGTTTTTTCGTGGATTTGTGGGTTCGCTGGGTTGTTGAACTGTTGTAATAGTAGGTATTTGTCAGGGTTGCTTGCCACAATCTCTTCTGCTTTCGCGATTGCGCCTTTCATTCCTTTTGCAGCTTCTGTGAGCTCAAGGTTTGCACCTAATGCTTTAAGAAGCTTACGACGCTCAAGACTCATAGATTCTGGCATTGTCAGAGTAAGCTTGTAACCACGAGCGGCGGCAACGAAAGCCAGAGCAATACCTGTGTTACCACTGGTTGGCTCTACAAGCTCTACTCCCGGTTTTAGAGTACCTTCTTTTTCCGCTTCCCAGATCATGTTTGCGCCAATACGACATTTAACACTAAAGCTTGGGTTACGAGCTTCAACTTTTGCCAGTACTTTACCTTTACTGACTTTATTTAAACGTACTAGAGGAGTATTACCGATGGTAAGAGAGTTATCTTCGTAGATTTTGCTCATGTCGTGATCCTTCATCTGTTAAAAGCTTATCGACCATAGTATGAGGGCAATAGGCTGGTAATTTATTTGCTCAATATAGAGTGCGTGGGTAGAAGAGTAGGCTAGCTGAAAATAGTAGAGAAGGATTAAAAAGTTATAACTTATTAGAATGGGATGAAGTGCATGTTATTCAGCTAACATGCACTATTTACCTGTTAACGCTTGAACTCTGATACCCAAATCGCTGTCGCGCCACAAACAGCAACAGGCATAACAATCAGGTTTAAAATTGGGATTGTGGTAAAGATGGCGACTAAAGCACCGAAGCTGTACGCCTTACCTTGTTTTTGTTTCAAACTGTTACGCATCTCATTAAACGGGACCTTATGGTTATCAAACGGATAATCACAGTATTGAATGGCAAGCATCCACGCTGTGAACCCAAACCAAAGAACTGGGCCTAGTGTTTGTCCTAAGGCGGGAATCAGCAATAAAATAAACAGACCGATAGCCTTTGGTAGAACATAAAGCAGTTTTCTCCACTCTCTGGCTAGAATTCTTGGAGTGTCTTTAACCACTGCCAATACGCCATCTTCATTGACTTTACTTCCTGTTAGGTATTCTTCCACTTTTTCTGCCAGTAACCCATTAAATGGGGCCGCGACAAAATTTGCCAATGTGCTAAAGAAATAAGAAAACGTCGCTAAAATTGTCACGACCAATAAAGGCCACAACACATAGCTTAACCAAGAAAGAAACTCAGGTAGTTGTCCCATGAGCTGTTCAATCCAGATATCTAAATGAGAAAATAGGTAAAAAAGTGCCCCCCCAACAAGCAGAATATTGGCTAATAAAGGCAGTAGCACAAATTGACGAATACCGGGTTTGATCGCAAGCTCAAGGCCATAGAAGAAATAACCAAAACCGGAACGTTGATGTATTTTTGAATTCATAAGCACTGACTGAGTTATGGTGTAAAAACGAACGTATTTTATCTTAACAAGAAAAAAGCGTGTTCAAAATCACAACATTGCGTGAACTTCTCACATTAAGTTGTTCTAAAACAGGGGAGAGTTTTGGTAGAGTTAGTTATAGAAAGGTTTAACCAGATTCGATAAGTTGGTTTACGGGCTAGGTATATCGAATAATTTGAGAGCGAAAAATGCAGGAATTGCGATTTGTACTCATAATCGTCGGAGCTTTAGCAATAGCAGCGCTACTGTTTCACGGTTTATGGACAAGCAAAAAAGAAGGAAAAGCCAAGTTTGGCAGTAAGCCACTTCGCAAGTTAGACGTCGATAAAGAAGATGATTCTGAGCTCATGCCTGAGCGTGCGTTCGCGCCTGAGGATGATTTTGAAATTATTCGCAAAGAACGTAAAGAGCCGGATTTCACTGAAGGCAATATTACTGCAGATCCACTGATTGATGGTTATTCCGAGGTTGAGCCTCCACAAACCTTAGCAGAGCAGAACATAGTCGACGAACCTGAACTCGATATGCCTTCTATTTCTACTCAAGTTCCGGATGAGGTTGAGCCCTCTATCGAGCCAGTGGCAGCCGTCGATGACATTAGCACTGAGGTCGTTGAAGCGAATGACGAAGAGCTGATCGCCTCAGAAAGCGAAGAAGAACCCGAGATGCAGGTTATTGTTCTTAATGTCCACTGCGCGGGCCCTGAGCCATTTGTGGGTACAAAATTGTTCGATAGTATGCAGCAGAATGGTTTACTTTACGGTGAAATGGATATTTTCCATCGCCATGCAGACTTGTCGGGTACAGGTAAGGTTTTGTTTAGTGTGGCGAATATGATGCAACCAGGTACGCTTGAGCATACCGATCCGGCAGAATTTACCACTCAGGGTATTTCGTTCTTTATGACATTACCTTGTTATGGAGACCCTGAGCAGAATTTCAAACTGATGTTGAAAACCGCGCAGCAGATCGCGGATGACTTGGGAGCGAATGTTTTGGATGATGCTCGTAACCTGATGACGCCGAATCGTTTGGATGCGTATCGAGCTCAAATTCAGGATTTTAAAGCGGCGAAAAGCGCGTAATTCGCCAAGAACCTTATAGAGGCTCCGAATCCGGAGCCTTTATTTTTTGAGTATGGTTTGGTTAATAAGCCAATAAAGCCTACTCATCCCCCTGTCAATCCTTTGCTGATATCTCGATGATATTGGTGATTAGAATGTTTAAGTACAGAGTTAGTTATGCCACAAGAGATTCAAGAAAAACTCAATCAGTTACGTGAAACCCTTCATTACCACGGTGTGAAGTACTACGTTGAAGACAACCCTGAGGTTCCTGATGCGGAATATGACCGCTTGATGCGAGAATTGTTAGCACTTGAAGCGGAACACCCTGAGCTGATCACTCTTGACTCTCCAAGCCAGCGTGTCGGAGGTCAGCCGCTTAGTGGTTTCGAATCGGTAACGCATGAGATTCCGATGTTATCTTTGGATAATGCATTCGATGATAGCGAACTGGACAGTTTCCATAAACGCATGACAGTGCGTGCTCCCTCAGCTGATTTCAGTGCTTTTTGTTGCGAGCCGAAACTGGATGGCCTTGCGGTGAGCTTGTTGTATGAGAATGGAGTCTTAGTTCGGGCTGCCACTCGAGGTGATGGGGCTACGGGAGAAAATATTACCGAAAATGTACGCACCATCAAATCCATTCCTCTTAAACTTAGTGGTCAGGGTTGGCCGCAACGTATTGAAGTTCGCGGTGAAGTCTTTATGCCAAAGGCAGGTTTCGACAAGCTCAATCAACAGGCACTTAAAAAGGGCGAGAAAGTGTTTGTCAATCCACGTAATGCCGCTGCAGGCAGTCTGCGTCAGTTGGACTCCCGTATCACGGCGACTCGACCATTGAGCTTTTATGCGTACAGCGTTGGTGTGGTAGAAGGTGCCACATTGTCAAAGAGCCATTATGAGCGATTTTTGCAGTTAAAAGGTTGGGGAATGCCAATGTGTCCTGAGACTCGTCGAGTCTCCAATCTTGATGAAGTCAAAGCGTATTACCACGATATTTTAACGCGTCGAGATGCTCTTTCTTACGAGATTGATGGCGTGGTGATTAAAGTGGACGATATTGTACTGCAGGAACAACTGGGGTTTGTTGCGAGAGCTCCTCGATGGGCGATTGCCTACAAGTTTCCTGCACAAGAAGAGATTACCTTGCTTAATGGTGTTGAGTTTCAGGTAGGCCGAACAGGGGCGATTACTCCAGTGGCCAAGCTTGAACCGGTTTTTGTTGGTGGGGTTACTGTCAGCAACGCGACGTTGCACAATGCCGATGAGATTGAACGTTTGGGTGTCAAAGTGGGAGATAGTGTGATTGTCCGCCGTGCGGGGGACGTTATTCCACAAATCGTTTCAGTGATCAAAGAACGTAGGCCCGAATCTGCAAAAGATATTGTCTTTCCTGAACAGTGTCCGGTGTGTAGCTCGGATATTGAACGTGTTGAAGGCGAAGCGGTGGCTAGATGCTCTGGAGGTCTGGTTTGTCAGGCGCAACGTAAAGAAGCTCTCAAACATTTTGTCTCGCGTAAAGCTCTGGATGTTGATGGCTTAGGGGACAAAGTTATTGAACAATTGGTCGATCGTGAGATGGTCGAGACTCCGGCTGATTTGTTTAAACTGTCTGCTGGGGTAATAACGGTCCTAGATCGTATGGGTCCTAAATCAGCACAAAATATAGTGGATGCGCTCAATAAAGCGAAATCAACAACCTTACCGCGCTTTCTGTACTCTCTTGGTATTCGAGAGGTTGGTGAGGCGACCGCAGCGAATTTAGCTCAACATTTTAAAACCCTAGATGCGGTTAAAAAGGCCACTCATGAGCAGCTAATTGAGGTGTCCGATATAGGAAATATTGTTGCTAGTCATGTGATTGCTTTCTTTGGCCAAGAGAAAAATCAACAAGTGATTGATGATCTCATCGAACAAGGCATAGTGTGGCCGGCAATCGAAGAGAAAAGCCAAGATATCCCCCAACCTTTAGCTGGAAAGACGGTGGTACTGACGGGGTCGTTGTCTCAACTTTCTCGCAATGAAGCAAAAGCAGCCTTACAGGAATTAGGCGCAAAGGTGACCGGTAGTGTCAGTAAGAAAACGGATATCTTATTTGCTGGCGAAAATGCCGGTTCTAAACTGGCGAAGGCTCAAGAACTAGGGATAGAAATCAAAACAGAACAAGATCTCATCGATTTGATTTAAATTCGTTTTGCCTATAAAAAATACCCTCAAACATACATGCTTGAGGGTATTTTCAATCCATCAAAAGAGAACTTTCAAAGAACTTGGTTAGCCTTCTAACTCAGCTAAGCACATTTCTTCGTGAATTTGTTTACACCAGTTAGTTACGCGTTCATCAGTAAGTTCAGGCTGGCGATCTTCGTCAATGCATAGACCAACAAACTGGCTGTCATCACCTTCGACGAGTCCTTTAGAGGCTTCGAATTCGTAACCTTCCGTCGATGTGTAGCCTAGGATAGTTCCTCCTTTAGCTTCGACAATGTCACGCACAGTGCCCATCGCATCACAGAAGTACTCAGCGTAATCTTCTTGGTCACCACAGCCAAAGATAGCAACAAGCTTGGTAGAGAAGTCAATTTGCTCTAGCTCTGGGAAAAAATCATCCCAGTCACATTGCGCTTCACCATAGTACCAAGTTGGAATGCCGAGTAGCAGAAGATCGAAGTTATCGATATCCTCTTTGCTACTTTTCGCGATATCTTGAACGTGAATCAGTTGTTTACCTAGTTGCTTTTGAATCATCTTTGCAACAGCTTCAGTGTTACCTGTGTCGCTACCAAAGAAGATGCCTACACTTGCCATAGATTCGTTACCTTTACTAATTTCTGTTGTGGGTTCCGGTTGATATCAGCCGATACCGCCACCTTCCCAGCTAATCTGAATAATGCCTTTGGCGATAAATCCAGCACAACCAAGGAATAGGACTAACCATACAATGCGACGACCAAAAGGAGGAACATTCCCAGCCTTTAACACGTCTTTAATCGCCATACCAATCAGGAAAAAGATAGACGCGAAAAGAAGATCGAGACCAATGGACTCGAGCATGTTCATATAGTCGTAGAGCATGGGATCCCTTTATGCCAAATTACTTGCGCCGAACTATACCACTGTTAAAAGATAAAGTTAACGGGCTGGGCGCAACTGACCTCTCATTCTGTTTTTAAGCGATAAATTTGCGTATCGCACGCAAAACTTCTTGGGGTTTTTCTGCGTGTAACCAGTGACCAGTATTAGCAATAACATGCGCTTTTACGTTGGCGAATTGCTTTTGCACTTCACTTTGATGCTCAGTGGTGAGGTAGTCTGAGTCTCCACCTTTCACCATCAGAGTGGGAGTGGTGATTTTATCTATTGGATTCCAACCTAAAATCTGTGCGTAATTGTCCCAAAGGCTAGCAACATTGAAGCGCCATTCTAAATGCTCACCGTTATTGTATAGCGACTTGCCAAGAAACTGCCTGACGCCTTCCATCTCGATATGCTGAGCGAGAATATCGAGAGCTTGCTTACGTGAAGTTGGTTGCTGTTCCAGTACAGCTTTTAGGCCCGCAAAAACATTGTCGTGTCGACGTTGGCTGTAAGCAACCGGCGCCATATCTAAAACCAACAGCTTTTCAACTTGAGTTTGAGCAAGCCCTGCTAATTTCATTGCCACTTTACCGCCCATCGAGTGACCGATCAGTATGTAGCGTTCAAGCTCAAGGTGCTGCAGCGTATTTAATACATCTTCAGCCATCAACTCATAATTGTGCTGAGGGGATTGAAAAGACAAACCATGATTGCGCAGATCAATGCTGACCACCTGAAAATCTTGGCGTAAATCACGAGCGAGTAGACCCAGGTTATCTAGGTTGCCAAATAAGCCGTGGATCAAAACTATGGTGTGACCCTCACCTTCGATTTTATAGTTGAGCAGTTGTGACATTTTATTCTATTCGTGACTGGTTTAACGTAGCGCCTCATTCGGCCATGGATCTGCTTCAGATAGCAAATCTGGAACTCGCATATTGAGGGGACTTGGGTATATAATCCCACAGAGTTTAAACATAGAGATTGTGAAAAGCGAATGAAAACAATTGAGGTTGATGAGGATCTATACCGTTACATCGCAGGTCAAACCCAACACATCGGTGAAAGTGCATCAGACATTTTACGTCGCCTTCTCGCGGTTGATGAGCAGAATCAACCATCAGCACCAGTCGTGCAAGCTGCACAACCTAAAGGAATTGTGGTGAGTCGTGATGCTGCAAAAGCAGAGAAAGTAGATAGCGTAAAAGCAATGCGCTCATTGCTGATTTCTGATGAGTTTGCTGGTCTGAAAAAGGCCATTGATCGATTCATGCTGGTATTGTCGACTCTGAACCGCATTGACCCGCAGGGATTTTCAGAAGCAACTCAAGTCAAAGGTCGTAAGCGCGTGTATTTTGCTAACAATGAGCAAACGTTGCTAGAGAGCGGTAACACGACAAAACCAAAAGCGATTCCTGGCTCGCCTTTCTGGGTGATTACTAACAACAACACCAGTCGCAAGCGCCAAATGGTTGATCAGTTAATGGCGAGAATGAACTTCCCCGCTGATTTAATTGAGAAGGTCACGAACTCAATTTAAGAATTCTGATTTAAACCTCATAATGTTCAAATAGCTCTGAGTATTATGAGGTTTTTTTGTTTCTGATAATTTTTAAGAAAGGATGTCAAAATGGCTATGCACCCACGCGCGGGACAAAAAGCCCAACAGCAGGACCTGCATAATATTCCTGCACTTGTCGCGAACTATTTCCTACTTCAACCTGACTCTGCTAATCCACAACACAAGGTTGAGTTCGGTACTTCTGGACACCGCGGTACTGCGGACAAATCTACCTTCAACGAAAATCATATCTTGGCGATCGCCCAAGCGATAGCCGAAGTGCGTGCTGAGAAAAAAACGACTGGGCCTCTATTTGTAGGCAAAGATACGCATGCTTTGTCAGAGCCTGCTTTTTCCAGTGTTGTTGAAGTATTGATTGCAAACGGAGTTCAAGTCGTTGTTCAGCAAGACAATGGTTACACGCCGACGCCAGGGGTGTCACACGCGATTTTGACTCATAACCTTAAACATCAAGATAAAGCTGATGGCATTGTCATCACGCCATCACACAACCCTCCGCAAGATGGTGGTATCAAGTACAACCCAACGCACGGTGGTCCGGCAGAAGGTGAGCTCACTCAGGCGATCCAAGATCGAGCTAATATGCTGATTGCTGAAGGCTTACAAGGTGTGAAGCGTATGCCGCTAGCTGAGGCAAAAGCATCAGCACTTTTCACAGAGAAAGACTTAGTTAAACCATACGTTGACGATTTGGTAAATGTGATTGATATGGAGGCCATCCAAAAAGCAAACCTCAAGATCGGCGTTGACCCACTTGGCGGCAGTGGGATCGACTACTGGCGACAAATTGCAGCAGCGTATAACTTGGATCTTGCTCTAGTCAGTGAAGCTATCGATCCTTCTTTCCAGTTTATGTCTTTGGATAAAGACGGTGTAGTTCGCATGGATTGTTCGTCACCTTACGCTATGGCTGGATTACTGGCGCTAAAAGACGAGTATGATTTAGCTTTTGGTAATGATCCCGATTACGACCGCCATGGTATCGTGACGCCTAAAGGCTTGATGAACCCGAACCACTTCTTAGCTGTGTGCATTGATTACCTGTATCGCCATCGCCAAGATTGGGGAAGTGAAGTTGCAGTGGGTAAAACGCTAGTTTCTAGTGCATTGATTGATCGTGTGGTCGCAGATTTAGGTCGTGAGCTGTGTGAAGTACCAGTTGGTTTCAAGTGGTTCGTTGATGGTTTATATCAAGGACAGTTCGGCTTTGGTGGTGAAGAAAGTGCAGGAGCTTCGTTCTTGCGTAAAGATGGTACTCCATGGTCAACAGACAAAGACGGTATTATCTTGTGTCTGCTAGCTGCTGAAATCACAGCGGTAACGGGCAAGAATCCACAAGAATATTACGAAGAGTTGGCAGCTAAGCATGGTGAGTCTCAATATAATCGCATTCAAGCAGTAGCAAGTGGGCCTCAAAAAGAGGTGTTGAAAAAGCTGTCTGCAGAAATGGTCAAAGCAGAGACGCTAGCGGGGGATAAGATTACCGCTCGTTTGACTCACGCTCCTGGTAACGGCGCTGCGATTGGCGGCCTTAAAGTTACAACTGATAATGGTTGGTTTGCGGCGCGCCCATCAGGAACAGAAGATATTTATAAGATTTACTGTGAAAGCTTTAAAGGTGCAGAGCATTTAAAGCAGATTGAATCCGAAGCGCAAGAGATCGTGAATCAAGTGTTTGCCGACGCTGGTCTGTAAATTAAATACTTAAGCTAAAGAAAGGTTGACCTAGTGTCAGCCTTTTCTTTTTTAGGATCTTTTAATGTGTAGAGAATTGCGCTTCATTGACTATCCGTGAGGCCAGTTGTTTGGGACCACAAACCAAAATTGCCCTTGCTCAGTCTGAGCATGAGCAAATCGGCCATCAGGTTTGTCAATTGGCTGCTCAAAGTCTTGTCTGCCGGTTGCCCAGAAAGGTTTGTCTAGTAGGTATAGAGGCTCGTCAATGAGCTCCCACTGACTTTCATAACACCAAAAACCCGATATTTGGGTTGTGTCGATTTCATAGCCTAGGCAGTGTGTGGGAACGGTCTCGCTTGAAAATGGATTAATATAGAGCCGCCCCTGAAGCAGGAGATGCTCAGTTAAATTGTCTAATTCAGGGTACTGAGATGAAAATTGCGTTGAACTGCTCATTTTTAATTGATGAGAGAGCATACGATCAAGTTTCTTATCCAGCTGGTCGTGGGCGTTAGGGCCGTACCAAACACCTTGGTGCAATAAATAGAATTTAATTGCCACTTCCCAGTGCTCTAATTGATTCGAGCTTTCATTTTTCAAAATCAGATCGATGGCCCCGAGTGTCTGGCCGTTTTCCCTATGGAGTTGAACTTCTTCTAGCTCGATAGAATATTGGCCACTGTTGACGAGAACCTGGGTACATAAATGTTGGTATAGAAAACCGAGTCTAGGGTTGCCTTGGTAATGCAGGTCAGTTAGAGGGCTTTTTGGCAGAGTCAGCAGAGACTCGAATGGCGGAGTTAGTACGAATAGAGATGGTGAAGAGGCAATCCAGTTATAAAATCGTTGAAGTTGGTTCATCTCTGGTCCTTAAAAACAGAAGCTTAGCGCTATTGTAACCGCAACGGTTTGAAACTAGCATCCCTTATATAGTTACAATACACTTTGCACATAGTGAAGTTACTGGAAGTCAAAATGAAAAACATACAGTTGGAACAGATCCTCAATGACAAACTTTCTCCTCACTTGATTAAAGATTATGCGCCGAATGGGCTTCAAGTTGAGGGGAAATCAGAGATCAAGCGCATAATTACAGGCGTCACAGCATCCCAAGCGCTGATCAATAAAGCGATTGAGATGGAAGCCGATGCGGTGCTGGTTCATCATGGCTATTTTTGGAAAGGTGAACCTGAACCTATTCGAGGTATGAAAGGAAATCGTATTCGAAGCCTGATTAAAAATGACATTAACTTATTTGGCTATCATTTACCCTTGGACATTCACCCGGATTTAGGCAATAACGCAGAATTAGCTCGACTACTCGATATTGAAGTCGAAGGAGGATTAGAGGGACACCCTCAGTCTGTTGCTATGTTTGGGCGGCTTAAACAGGCCATTTCGGGTACTAAGTTTGCTAATAAGATAAATCAGGTTCTTGAACGTGTACCACTTCATATTGCACCAGAAAATACCGATAAAATGATCGAAACTGTAGGCTGGTGCACGGGAGGAGGGCAGGACTTTATCGAGTTGGCCGTTCAGCATGGTTTAGATGCATTTATATCAGGTGAAGTATCTGAACGAACGACTTATACAGCAAGAGAAATGGATATCCATTACTTTGCAGCTGGACATCATGCAACAGAACGTTACGGGATAAAAGCGCTGGGTGAGTGGTTAGCCAAAGAGCATGGTATGGATGTCGAGTTTATTGATATTGACAATCCAGTGTAACGCACAGTGAATTATCAATCTAAAACAAAAAGGGCTGACACATTGTCAGCCCTTTTGATTTTGAATCTACATTATTCACGCTCATGAAGAGGTGAGAATTCACGCTGTACTTCACCAGTGTAAAGCTGACGTGGACGACCGATACGGTTAAGTGGATCACTGTGCATTTCATTCCAGTGTGCAATCCAACCGATGGTACGTGAAAGTGCAAAGATTACCGTGAACATAGAAACCGGAATACCAATCGCTTTCAGAATGATACCTGAGTAAAAGTCTACATTCGGGTAGAGCTTCTTAGAGACGAAGTACTCATCAGACAGAGCAATACGCTCAAGTTCCATTGCAACATCCAGTAGTGGATCGTCAATGTTTAGTTCTTTCAGAACGTCATGACAGGTTTCACGCATCACGGTTGCGCGTGGGTCGTAGTTCTTGTAGACGCGGTGACCGAAGCCCATTAGGCGGAATGGGTCATCCTTGTCTTTAGCACGATCAATGTACTCAGGAATGTTGTCGACACTGCCAATTTCTTCCAGCATCTTCAGACATGCTTCATTAGCACCGCCGTGTGCAGGTCCCCATAGTGATGCGATACCCGCGGCAATACATGCGAATGGGTTAGCACCTGAAGAACCAGCTAGACGCACTGTTGATGTTGAAGCGTTTTGCTCGTGGTCTGCGTGAAGAGTAAAAATCTTGTCCATTGCACGTGCAACGACTGGGTTGACTTCATATTCTTCACATGGGTTAGCAAACATCATGTGCAAGAAGTTTTCAGCGTAGCTTAGGTCGTTACGTGGGTAGATAAATGGTTGACCGATAGAGTATTTATAACACATTGCCGCAAGAGTAGGCATCTTCGATAGAAGACGATAGGCCGTAATTTCACGGTGTGTGTCATTATTAATGTCTAGTGAGTCGTGGTAGAAGGCTGCGAGAGCGCCAACCACACCACACATAACTGCCATCGGGTGAGCATCTCGGCGGAAACCGTGGAAAAAGCTCGCGATTTGCTCATGTACCATAGTATGGCGCGTGACAGTGACTTTAAATTGCTCGTATTGTTCTCGTGTAGGGGCTTCACCATAAAGAAGGATGTAACATACTTCTAAGTAATCAGCGTTATTTGCTAGCTGATCAATAGGATAACCGCGGTGTAAAAGAATGCCTTTGCCACCGTCGATGTAGGTGATTTGAGATTCACAGGATGCAGTGGCAAGAAAACCTGGGTCAAAAGTGAAATATCCATTTGCTCCAAGCTTACGAACGTCAATTACAGGAGTACCAAGGGCACCTTCCATAATTGGCAGTTCGATAGGCGCTTGACCTTCAACATGAAGGGTCGCTTTCTTATCTGCCATAACAATCTCCTTTGTTTATTATTTAATCCGTCCAGGATGTTTGTGTGACATTTTTGTACGTGTGTTCGTTATCAAAGTCAATTTTTCTCCTCCGACTTGTGCACTTGTTTTGATTTTTTATACGTATAAGGTTAAAAATCTGTTCTGTGTAGCAAAAATTGTTACATCAATTGTGCTAAAATGTTTCCAGCCGTATAGTGGCGCCGTAAATTTTGGTGGAAACCTTATAAATTCAAGGCTTGAAACAAATGTGAGGTGACGTTTCAAATCTTGTTGTTAACAAATATTTTACAAATTTACTCTGGTTTTTTGCCTGCTTGTTGTTAAATAGATGTTAACTTTTGTAGGTTTGCAATCAAATTTCGTTCATAACAATAAATGCTTCAATGGAGCTGAGTGAGCAAGCCCGTGAAAGAAAGAAAGTCAAGACCTGTTAATTTAGATTTGCAGACTATCAACTTTCCGATCACAGCAATCGCATCTATCCTGCACCGAGTTTCAGGTGTAATTACGTTTGTCGCGATCGGGATACTTCTTTGGTTACTATCCATTTCCCTGTCTTCCCCCGTAGGTTACGCACAAGCTGTCGATATTGTTGACGGTTTCTTTGTGAAATTTATTTTGTGGGGCATTTTGACGGCTTTGGCCTACCATATCGCTGGTGGTATCCGTCATTTGCTGATGGACCTAGGTCATTTTGAAGAGCTGGAATCTGGCGCTATGAGCGCTAAGGTTGCATTCGCAGCAACGGCCGTTCTGTCTGTACTTGCGGGGATTCTGGTATGGTAAAACACATTTCATCTTTTGGTCGTAATGGTGTGCACGATTTCCTACTGATCCGTGCGACAGCAATCATTATGACGCTTTATACTATCTATCTGGTGAGCTTTTGCGCGTTCTCAGATATTTCTTACGTATCCTGGACTCAGTTCTTCGGTGGCACTTTTACTAAAGTGTTCACTATGCTTGCGTTGGTATCGGTTCTTATTCACGCTTGGATTGGTCTATGGCAAGTTCTTACGGACTACATCAAATGCACGAAATTACGCGGATTCCTGCAATTAGGCATTATCGCAGTGCTATTTGGTTACTTCTTCTCTGGTCTATTTATTCTGTGGGGTGCGTAAGTGTCTATTCCAGTTCGCGAATTTGATGCCGTTGTAATCGGCGCAGGTGGTGCAGGCATGCGTGCTGCGCTACAAATTTCTGAGCAAGGCCTGACTTGTGCTTTGCTATCTAAAGTATTTCCTACTCGTTCTCATACTGTGTCTGCCCAAGGTGGTATTACTGTCGCACTAGGCAACTCACACAAAGATAACTGGCAGTGGCACATGTACGACACTGTTAAAGGGTCGGACTACATTGGTGACCAAAATGCCATCGAGTATATGTGTAAGAACGGGCCTGAGTCTGTTATCGAACTGGAGAAAATGGGTTTGCCATTCTCTCGCTTTGATAATGGTACTATCTACCAGCGTCCTTTCGGTGGTCAGTCTAAAGAGTTTGGTGGTGAGCAAGCGGCTCGTACTGCTGCTGCTGCAGACCGTACCGGTCATGCACTGCTTCATACGCTTTACCAGCAAAACGTTAAACACAAAACGACCATTTTCTCTGAGTGGTACGCACTAGACTTGGTGAAAAACCAAGACGGCGCGATCATGGGTTGTACAGCGATCTGTATGGAAACCGGTGAGATTTGTTACTTCAAGTCTAAAGCAACCATCCTTGCTACTGGTGGAGCAGGTCGTATTTATGCCTCTACGACGAACGCTCACATTAACACTGGTGATGGCGTTGGTATGGCGCTTCGTGCTGGTGTTCCGATGCAAGATATGGAAATGTGGCAGTTCCACCCAACCGGTATCGCTGGCGCGGGTGTACTAGTTACCGAAGGTTGTCGTGGTGAAGGTGGTTATCTACTCAATAAAGACGGCGAGCGTTTCATGGAACGTTATGCACCTAACGCGAAAGACCTTGCTGGCCGTGACGTAGTTGCTCGTTCAATGATGATTGAGATCAGGGAAGGTCGCGGATGCGATGGTCCATGGGGTCCTCATATTAAGCTTAAATTGGACCACCTAGGTAAAGACGTTCTTGAGTCTCGTTTACCAGGTATCTGTGAGCTTTCGCGTACCTTTGCGCATGTTGACCCTGTGAAAGAACCAATCCCTGTTATTCCAACCTGTCACTACATGATGGGTGGTGTACCAACTCAAGTTTCTGGCCAAGCAATTAAGCAGTTGGCTGATGGCAGTGAAGCGGAAGTTCAAGGTCTATTTGCTTGTGGTGAGATTGCCTCAGTTTCTGTACACGGTGCGAACCGTTTAGGTGGCAACTCTCTACTTGATCTAGTGGTATTTGGCCGCGCGACAGGTCTACACCTTGGTGAAACTCTTGCTGCACAAGTAGAAGCTCGCCCTGCAACAGAGTCTGATATTGAAGAGTCACTGGCGCGCACTATGCGCTGGGAAAACAGCACTGGCGGTGAAGACCCAGTTCAAATCCGTAAGGACCTACAATCCTGCATGCAAAACAGCTTCTCGGTATTCCGTGAAGGTGACGCAATGGCAACGGGCCTTGAGGAACTTAAGGTCATTCGTGAGCGTCTGAAAGATGCGCACCTTGCAGATAAGTCATCTGAATTCAACACTCAGCGCATTGAATGTCTAGAGCTGGATAACCTGATGGAAACTGCTTTCTCAACGGCAGTGGCTGCAAACTACCGTACTGAAAGCCGTGGCGCTCATGCTCGCTTTGATTACCCTGAGCGTGATGACGAGAACTGGTTGTGCCACTCAATCTATAATCCGGAAACGGAAGCAATGACCAAGCGTGATGTCAACATGACGCCGGTTCATCGTGAAGCGTTCCCGCCAAAAGTACGTACATACTAAGGGAGGAATAAATTATGAAACTGAACTTCTCTTTGTATCGTTATAATCCTGATGTCGATAATAAGCCTTACATGAAGGACTACGTTCTTGAGGTTGATGAAGGCTCTGACATGATGGTATTGGATGCCTTGATTCTTTTGAAAGAGCAAGATCCAACAATTGCATTTCGTCGCTCTTGTCGTGAAGGTGTATGTGGTTCTGACGGCCTTAATATGAACGGTAAAAACGGTCTTGCATGTATTACCCCACTTTCTGCGTTAGCGGGTGACAAAATCGTTATTCGCCCGTTGCCTGGCTTACCCGTGGTTCGTGACTTAATTGTTGATATGACGCAGTTTTATGACAATTACGCGAAAGTGAAGCCATTCTTGATTGATGATGATGCTTTACCGCCATCGCGTGAAAACTTGCAGTCTCCAGATGAGCGAGCTCACCTTGATGGACTTTACGAATGTATCATGTGTGCATGCTGTACGACGTCATGCCCATCATTCTGGTGGAACCCTGATAAATTCATTGGTCCTGCTGGCTTGCTAGCTGCGTATCGCTGGCTAATCGATAGTCGTGATACAGCGACAGATGAACGTCTGTCAAATCTTGATGATGCATTTAGCGTTTTCCGTTGCCATGGCATCATGAATTGTGTAAGTGTTTGTCCTAAGGGACTAAACCCAACGAAAGCCATCGGTCATATCAAGACTATGCTGGTTAACCGTTCGGTTTAAATTTATAAAAAATTGCCGGCCACCTTGGTGGCCGGCTCTTAATAGCTCGGCGTAGACCGAAGCAAACGTGAAAACTACTGGTTAAGGGAAAATATGCACAACGGCGTGATGAAGGCATGGCTCGAGTCTTCACACTTGGCTGGCGCCAATGCAACTTATGTAGAAGATCTCTACGAACTGTATCTAAGTGATCCCGATCTGGTAAGTGAGGAGTGGAAACGTGTGTTTGATGGCTTGCCTAAGCCTTCAGAAGAGGTAGCTGAACAGCCTCATTCACGTGTCCGTGAC
Source organism: Vibrio coralliilyticus (assembly GCF_024449095.1). Classification (NCBI taxonomy): domain Bacteria; kingdom Pseudomonadati; phylum Pseudomonadota; class Gammaproteobacteria; order Vibrionales; family Vibrionaceae; genus Vibrio; species Vibrio coralinecrosis. The sequence goes on along the minus strand of NZ_CP024627.1, from coordinate 2,410,213 downwards.
TACTTCCGACGACTCGCTCAAGAAACAAAGCATTACAATGTCCAAGTTAGTGATCCAGATGTCGACGCTAAGCAAGTAAAAGTTCTTCAACTTATTAACGCATACCGCTTCCGCGGTCATGAAGCTGCAGAACTAGACCCACTTGGTTTATGGCAACGCCCAACCGTGGCGGAGCTAGACCCAGCATTCCACAATCTCACCGAAGACGACTTTGAAGAATCATTCAATGTAGGTTCTTTTGCAATTGGTCAAGACACCATGTTGCTGAAAGATATCTACGCGTCTCTGAATAAAATCTATTGTGGTTCCATCGGTGCAGAATACATGCACATGACAAACACTGAACAAAAACGTTGGATCCAGCAACGTTTAGAGTCAGTTGTAGGTCAGCCTTCTTTTACTAAAGAAGAAAAACAAGAGTTTTTAGAAGAGCTCACTGCTGCTGAAGGATTGGAACGTTACCTCGGGGCTAAATTCCCTGGTGCGAAACGTTTCTCGCTTGAAGGTGGTGATGCGCTTATTCCAATGACAAAAGAACTGATTCGCCATGCTGGTAAAAACGGTATGCGTGAAGTGGTCATTGGTATGGCACACCGTGGGCGCTTAAATATGCTGGTCAATGTTCTAGGTAAAAAACCTCAGGACTTGTTTGACGAGTTTGCAGGTAAACATGATGAAACATGGGGTACGGGAGACGTTAAGTACCACCAAGGTTTCTCTGCTGATTTTGCAACGCCAGGTGGCGATGTTCACCTTGCGCTAGCGTTTAACCCTTCACACCTTGAAATTGTCAATCCTGTTGTTATTGGTTCTGTCCGTGCTCGACAAGATCGCCTCGGTGATAATGAAGGCAATACGGTGTTACCTATCACGATTCATGGTGACTCAGCGGTAGCAGGTCAGGGTGTTGTTGCTGAAACCTTCAATATGTCCCAATCTCGAGGGTTCCGCGTTGGTGGTACAGTGCGCATTGTTGTCAACAACCAAGTAGGCTTCACGACTTCCAATCCGAATGATACTCGCTCGACCATGTACTGTACTGATATTGCAAAAATGGTACAGGCACCGATTTTCCACGTGAATGCAGACGATCCTGAAGCGGTGGCTTTCGTTACGCGTATTGCACTGGATTACCGAAATGAGTTCAAGAGCGATGTGGTCATTGACTTGGTTTGTTACCGTCGCCACGGTCATAACGAAGCGGATGAGCCAAATGCCACTCAGCCTTTGATGTATCAGAAGATCAAAAAGCATCCAACGCCTCGTAAGCTTTATGCTGACGTATTGATTGAGCGTGGTGATTTTGGCATTGATACTGCTACGCAGTTAGTTAACGAATACCGTGATGCATTAGATCGTGGTGAAGTGGTCGTTAAAGAATGGCGTCCAATGGCATTGCACTCTGTAGACTGGTCTCCGTATTTAGGTCATGACTGGGATGTTAATTGGGATAGTACCTTTGATAAAGGCCGATTGGTGGAGCTAGGGCAGCGAGTTTGTCAATATCCTGAAAGCCACAAACTACAAAGTCGCGTTAATAAGCTTTATAACGATCGTATGGCGATGGTTGCGGGTGAAAAAGCGATTGACTGGGGGATGGCTGAAACGTTGGCATATGCGACCTTGGTCGATGATGGTAAACGTATTCGTATTTCTGGTCAGGACTCCGGACGTGGTACTTTCTTCCATCGTCACTCCGTGCTTCATAACCAGACTGATGCCAGCACTTACGTTCCCTTAGCGAACATCCATGACAAACAAGGTCCTTTTGAAGTATACGACTCCGTATTGTCTGAAGAGGCTGTTCTGGCATTCGAATATGGTTATGCCACAGCAGAACCAAGTGGTTTGACTATTTGGGAAGCTCAGTTTGGTGATTTTGCTAACGGGGCTCAGGTAGTGATTGACCAGTTCATTTCCTCAGGTGAGCAAAAGTGGGCTCGTTTGTGTGGTTTGACTATGCTTCTTCCACATGGCTATGAAGGACAGGGCCCAGAGCACTCTTCTGCGCGTCTAGAACGTTACCTTCAGTTATGTGCTGAACAAAATATGCAGGTTGTTGTGCCATCGACTCCGGCTCAGGTGTACCACATGATTCGCCGTCAGGTTGTGCGACCTATGCGTCGACCTCTTATCGTTATGTCTCCTAAGTCATTACTTCGCCACCCTCTTTGCACTTCAACGCTTGAAGAGTTATCGGAAGGTACATTCCAGCCAGCGATTGCTGAGATTGACAAACTGGATCCTAAGAAGGTGAAACGAGTTGTTTTCTGTTCAGGTAAGGTTTACTTCGACCTACTGGAACAGCGTCGCAATAATGAGCAGGAAGACGTTGCGATTGTTCGTATTGAACAGCTTTACCCATTCCCATTGGATGAAGTTAAAGCGGCCATCGAACAATACACTAATGTAGAAGATTATGTCTGGTGTCAGGAAGAGCCTCAAAACCAAGGCGCTTGGTACTGTAGCCAACACAACTTCCGTGCTGCTATTCCGGCAGGTGCCGATCTTAAGTACGCTGGGCGCCCAGCATCGGCCTCACCTGCAGTCGGTTACATGTCAGTACATTTGAAACAACAGAAAGCGTTGGTCGAAGACGCCTTAACTGTTAATGAAAAGAACGTGAATACAAAAACTTCAGATTAAGAACTAGAAGTTAAAGGAAGAAACAGATATGACAATTGAAATTCTGGTTCCAGATTTACCTGAATCTGTTGCGGACGCGACAGTCGCAACATGGCACAAACAACCAGGTGACGCGGTCGAGCGTGATGAAGTTCTGGTTGACATTGAAACTGATAAGGTGGTTCTTGAAGTACCAGCTCCAGAGGCAGGCGTTTTAGAGGCCATCGTCGAAGAAGAAGGTGCAACAGTACTTTCAAAGCAACTCATCGCTAAGCTTAAGCCAGGTGCGGTTGCTGGAGAGCCAACGAAAGACACAACAGCAGAGTCTGAAGCCTCTCCTGATAAACGTCATAAGGCATCGCTGACAGAAGAAAGCAATGATGCACTTAGCCCAGCAGTTCGCCGTTTACTCGCTGAGCATGGTCTAGAAGCGAGCCAAGTGAAAGGCACTGGTGTTGGCGGTCGTATCACTCGTGAAGATATTGAAGCGCACCTTGCAAATGCAAAATCTGAGTCTAAAGCTGATGCACCTGCTGCAGTAGAAGTTCCAGCAGCGGCTCGTAGCCAGAAGCGTGTTCCAATGACACGTTTACGTAAAACAGTTGCAAACCGTCTTCTAGAAGCGAAGAACAACACGGCGATGCTGACGACGTTTAACGAAGTCAATATGAAGCCAATCATGGACCTTCGTAAGCAATACAAAGACCAATTCGAAGAGCGTCATGGCATTCGTCTAGGTTTCATGTCTTTCTACGTAAAAGCGGTAACTGAAGCGCTAAAACGTTACCCAGAAGTCAACGCTTCTATCGATGGCGATGACATTGTTTACCACAACTACTTCGACATCAGCATGGCGGTTTCTACGCCTCGTGGTCTAGTTACCCCAGTCCTCAAGGATTGCGATACGCTAGGTTTTGCTGATATCGAAAAAGGCATCAAAGAGTTAGCGATCAAAGGTCGTGACGGCAAGTTGACAGTAGACGAGCTAATGGGTGGTAACTTTACTATCACTAACGGTGGTGTGTTTGGTTCACTGATGTCTACGCCAATCATCAACCCGCCGCAATCAGCTATTCTTGGCATGCACAAGATCCAAGAGAGACCAATGGCTGTTGATGGCAAAGTAGAAATTCTACCTATGATGTATCTTGCACTTTCTTACGATCACCGTTTGATTGATGGTCGTGAGTCAGTTGGTTTCTTGGTTACCATCAAAGAGCTACTGGAAGATCCAGCACGTCTACTTCTTGACGTGTAATTAACTCAAGCACCGGATTGATTTTGGTAATCTGGTGCCTAAAGTTTCTTGGCTGAGCAAGCTCAACGTTCAGCCTTCATATGAAGCGTTAGTTGTATAACTAGCGATTTATTTGAGAAGACCCTACAGACGTTAGGTCGTTTCGACCAAAGCGTCATGGACATAATAATCCCTCAAGGGAAAACAAACGGAATATCAAAATGAATTTGCATGAATACCAAGCCAAACAGCTGTTTGCAGAATTCGGTTTGCCTGTACCGGAAGGCTATGCGTGTGATACCCCTCAAGCAGCTTTCGAAGCTGCGGGACGCATTAGCACAGAGAAAAAAGTTGTTAAATGTCAGGTTCACGCTGGTGGTCGCGGTAAAGCGGGCGGCGTTGAACTCCATGACACGAAAGATGGCGTAAAAGAGTTTGCGCAAAAATGGCTAGGTAAGAACCTGGTAACTTACCAAACAGATGCAAATGGTCAGCCTGTTACAAAAATCCTTGTAGAAGAAGCGTCTAACATAGCTAACGAACTTTACTTAGGTGCGGTTGTTGACCGTGCAAGCCGTAAGATCGTTTTCATGGCTTCAACGGAAGGCGGTGTTGAGATTGAGAAAGTTGCGGAAGAAACGCCGGAGCTAATCCACAAAGCTGCGATTGACCCATTGGTTGGTCCTCAAGCTTATCAAGGTCGTGAACTTGCGTTCAAACTGGGCCTAGCGGGTGATCAAATCAAACAGTTCGTTAAGATCTTCATGGGTCTTGGCACTATGTTCGCTCAGTACGATCTAGCACTACTAGAAATTAACCCACTAGTCGTTACTGGTGAAGGTAACCTGCTTTGTCTAGATGGCAAGATTAACATCGATTCAAACGCAATGTACCGTCAGCCTAAGCTGCGTGAAATGCACGATCCTTCACAAGAAGATGAGCGTGAGGCACATGCTGCTCAGTGGGAACTGAACTATGTCGCTCTAGATGGCAACGTTGGCTGTATGGTTAACGGTGCGGGTCTAGCAATGGGCACGATGGATATCGTAAACCTACACGGTGGCAAGCCAGCTAACTTCCTAGATGTAGGTGGCGGCGCGACTAAAGAACGTGTAGCAGAAGCATTTAAGATCATCTTATCTGATGACAATGTAAAAGCAGTACTAGTTAACATCTTCGGTGGTATCGTTCGCTGTGACATGATCGCTGAAGGTATTATCGGTGCCGTTAAAGAGGTAGGCGTAAGCGTACCAGTAGTTGTTCGTCTAGAAGGGACTAACGCAGACCTAGGTCGCGAAGTTCTTGCTAATTCTGATGTTGATATCATTGCTGCTGAGTCGCTAACTGACGCAGCTCAGAAAGTTGTTGCTGCTGCGGAGGGCAAATAATGTCTGTACTAATTAATAAAGACACCAAAGTAATCTGTCAGGGTTTCACTGGTGGTCAAGGTACTTTCCACTCTGAGCAAGCTATCGCATACGGTACACAGATGGTTGGTGGCGTATCTCCAGGTAAAGGTGGTCAAACTCACCTAGGTCTTCCTGTATTCAACACTGTACGTGAAGCAGTAGAGGCAACTGGCGCAACTGCAACCGTTATCTACGTTCCTGCACCTTTCTGTAAAGATGCAATCCTAGAAGCGATTGATGCGGGTATCGAGCTTATCGTAACCATCACTGAAGGTATCCCAACGACAGATATGATCGACGTGAAAGTGAAGCTAGAAGAAACTGGCGTTCGCATGATCGGTCCTAACTGTCCAGGTCTAATCACTCCTGATGAGTGTAAGATTGGTATCATGCCTGGTCATATCCACAAGAAAGGTAAAGTAGGTATTGTTTCTCGCTCTGGTACTCTAACGTATGAAGCGGTTAAGCAGACTACAGATGAAGGCTTCGGTCAGTCGACTTGTGTTGGTATCGGTGGTGACCCAATCCCAGGTTCAAACTTCATTGATATCTTAAAGCTATTCCAAGAAGATCCAGAAACTGAAGCTATCGTAATGATCGGTGAGATCGGTGGTACAGCAGAAGAAGAAGCTGCGGCGTTTATCAAAGAGAACGTGACTAAACCTGTTGTTTCTTACATCGCTGGCGTTACAGCGCCTCCAGGCAAACGTATGGGCCACGCTGGTGCTATTATCTCTGGTGGTAAAGGTACAGCGGAAGACAAGTTTGCAGCTCTAGAAGCAGCAGGCGTTAAGACAGTGAAGTCTCTAGCTGATATCGGTAAAGGTCTACGCGAAGTGACTGGCTGGTAATCCGGCACGTTATAGACTAAAAAGGCTTGGCGCAATGCCAAGCCTTTTGTTTTATTCTACTGTTATTTGCTTCAACTACTTCTGAGACTCAATTTTTGCTTCCAGTTTGATTAGCCTTTTGGTTAAATCTGCGACTTGTTTTTCCAGCTGCGCAATTCGATCACCTTCACCGTTTGCTTTGGAGGCAATTTCAACCTTCGGGACACGGTTAGCGCTTTTCCAGCTCTTAATTGTCGTTATCAGTGCTGGCATGGGAACGACAGTACTTAGGCGCGCTTTTACGAGAGCAACGGTAGGCTCTTTTCCCTCTTTTTGGAGCTGTTCTAAAACTTCCCTAAGCTCTTGGCTAACATCTTGAGTAAGCATACAAAACCTCCGTGAACTCACTTTATACAATCATACTCAACAGATGTATTGAATGCGAATGGAAAATACAGAGTACTAACGTGCGAGATCGCTTACATTGCATGTAGGAAAAAACATCTAAACTTACACTAAATAGGTGTTTTTTTATTTTATATATATGATTCTTATATAAAAATATTAAATAACTTAATTAAAAAACAGATGGATTGCTGTGTAGTAGATTGTATTCACATTGGAATCCGATAATTTATTTACTTGTCGGATGGAGCTGATACGGAACATGAATATTCATGGGGCTGAGAGCAAGAGAAGCATATCGTGGTAGAGTTGAATATAAAGTTCAAGGATTGATACAAATAAGACAGTAGCCTTGATTTCTGTAATGTCGAGGCATTTATTTAACCTTAGACACCGCTCACACTAACAACGTCAAAAATAGCAACTTAGATCAATAACTAAGCTTATCTGTTGGTATAACTTTTCGGCTTGTTTCCAACCAAGAAACAAAAGAATTTCCCCGTCATGAAAGGGGACGCTGTCTATAAGGATATGTTGTGACTATCGTAACTCGCCGAACATTACTGGTGCCATATAATGACACCCTGCAGTCTGACTTTCTGATGCTGAACTGCTGCGCTAAAAACAGAGCAGAAATGAACGGCCCTCATACTGTTTCGTCAGCTAAGCAACTCTTCCAGAAGGTGCTTCATGATCATACCATTCACGCTTTGGCTGTGTTAGATAGCCGCTCACGTGAATACATGGGTCATGTGTTTATCTATCATCTAGATACTTTGCCTGAACTTGGTTACCTATTTGATAAAGCCTATTGGGGGCAGGGCTTTGCTAGTGAGGCTTTGAAGGCTTTTTTCCCCAAAGTAGTGCGTGATCTTAACTTAGAGAGAGTGGCGGCAACGGCGAATACTGACCATATACCGTCGATCCGAATTCTAGAAAAGCTAGGTTTTGAGCTATGTGCGCAAAAAACAGATATGTTTGGGCCATATAATGAGTATGTGTTCACATCCGATGGGGTGGTAGATCGACCTTCATCAATTGAAAGCCTTGCATAATTAGCCTTCCCTGATAGCAGTCGTCACCGAGTGACGAGAATTCAAACTGATACACAGAATGCCAACGCCAACGTCCATCTGGCGTTTTGAGCTTGTGACCTTTGAGCGCTACACTGACTAGCTGCAGATCCAACTGTTTACATTTGTTAATAGCAATAGTCTTGGCGAGTTCTGCTTGCCTGCGTTGCTGCCAAAACAAAAAACAGCCGAAAGCAAGGGCCAGAATTGCGAAAAGGTCACCTAACATTTTTTAACCTTTCGTGGCTTGTTGAAGACGAACTAGCGCTTGGGCAAGCTCTGGCGATGGTGCTGAGTGCAGCAACGGCAGTAAGACCATTCGTAATTCAGGTAACATGACGAGATCAGCAAACAGCTGATTGAACAGTGCTTGATTACCTGTCTGAGCAAGACGAAGGAGAAATTGCTCTGCGTGTTTAGGTGTTGAAAGGAGATGCCAGCTCCGCCCAGCGACACCAATTAAAACTTCTTGATGGCTCAAGCGTGGTGAGGCTAGGATTTTCTCAAGTAAAGTAGTGGAGTATTGGGGGCGAGCACCTGATAAGGCTCGAGCCAGCGCACCGATGAGGAAAATGTCAGGATCGTTGCTTTCAATTTGTTCCATGGCCAATTCTTGTAAACGCTCAGCCAGCTTATCCGGTAGAGAAATATGTTCCAATGCGCCCAGTAAAGCGTAAAGAGGCTCACTTGGAAGGTGTTTCAGTGCTTTGCGCAGGTTCACGCCATTTTGATCTTGCCCTAGACGTGCACACATATCGGTCACGCCCTGTAAGCCCACTGTTTGCCATTTATCCCAGCCTAACCCTCCCGAGAAGTAGTGCTGAGCATGTTCATAGTATTGGCTACATGGTAAATCGAGTTGTGCTCTAATTTGGCTATGGAAAACGGCCATTTTATCTTCGGCAGGTTTGAAGGTATATGGGTTGTTGGACAGCTTTTGTTGCTGCTCTTCACTCATCTCTTGGCTAAGGTGAGTGCCCATAGCTTCAACCACATACTTGATGAAATTGCCGACATCTGCCTGCTTGAGAAGCCCTCGTTCATCGAGTTCGAAATTTAGAAACCATATCCACGGTTGATTGTGCTCGTTCCAGTAAGCAATCGCGAGATGTGCTTTACGCTGCAGAGGGTAAGGGTAGGGTTGCAGGCCTTTTTCGACATCCGCGAAAACGTGGCTGTCAATAAGCTTGATACGACGTCCGAGATCGTAAACCTGATATTGACATTGGCTATTAACGAGTAACTGGGTGAGAGTATGAATAGTGTCCATGACAGAATAGTCCTAACTTTCTTTCCTCTATAGATGGTACCCTTAAGCCCAATTTCAAGGTTTTCCTCTAGTTTTATGACCAAAGAACAGCAATTAGTGCCACTTTTGGAGCAGTTACCTACTCTGATGCAAGAACTCACATTGTGGCAAACCCAAATGCCGGATACTAAGGCGCTACAAAGCACGCAGCCCTTTGCGGTAGATACATTAAAACCCGAGCAATGGTTACAGTGGATATTTTTACCCAAAATGACGGTTTTGATTAAAGAGGGAGTGCCGTTACCTCAGGGATTTGCTATCGCTCCTTATTTTGAAGAGTCTTGGAAAGGAAGAAGAGAATATACCCCTTTGCTTGCTTTACTCAGAACGATCGATGAGGTTTGTGCTTGATGTTGGACATTGTTTTTAGAGATGAGTACTTTGTTGCTGTCAACAAACCCGCCGGGATGTTGGTTCACCGCAGTTGGTTAGATAAACACGAAACTCAGTTTGTGATGCAGACACTGCGTGATCAAATTGGTCAGCATGTTTTTCCACTGCATCGACTTGATCGGCCTACCTCTGGTGTGCTGATGTTTGCTCTGTCGAGTGAAGTGGCATCGCAAGTGATGCCTATGTTTGCCAACCACGAAATGGTCAAGACCTATCACGCCGTTGTGCGCGGTTGGATTGAAGAGGCGGGACGATTAGATTATGCCTTAAAAGTTGAGCTGGATAAGATAGCCGATAAGCATGCCAGCCAAGATAAGGAAGCCCAGGAGGCGATCACCGATTATCATCCATTGGCTAAAACAGAGATCCCTTACTCTGCAGGAAAGTTTCCCACGACTCGCTACTGTTTGATGGAATTAAAGCCACTAACAGGGCGTAAGCATCAGCTCAGACGCCATATGGCCCATCTTCGCCATCCTATCGTTGGTGATACGACTCATGGTGATGGTAAACACAATAAGCTGTTTAGAGAAGTGTATAAATCCCATCGTTTGCTTCTGCATGCATCAAACCTTGAGTTTGTGCATCCGTTTACTCATCAGACAGTCCTTATAAACGCCAAGGTTGATGATACATGGCAGAATATTTGTGATGAATTTGCTTGGCAGATGCCGGATTAGAATTGAAAAAGGCCCTCAATTTGATTGAGGGCCTTTTGTGAGTAGTAAAATGCACATTAATGAATGTAAAGGAACGCTATTTACTCATATAGCTGCGAATGGATTGCTCGATACCTTGCGCATCCAATCCTAATTCTTCATGCAGCTCGTCTTGCGTACCCTGAGCAATGAATTTATCTGGCAGGCCTAGATTCAACACTGGTTTGAGCAATTTCTCTTGCATCATAAATTCAATGACACCTGCGCCAGCAC